>JADGRC010000181.1 GCA_017881245.1 Pseudomonadota bacterium | reverse complement strand
GGCGGGGTCTCCCCCTCGAACAACATGGCCGGCCACACGCGGGCGAACTTCACCTGGGCGCTGCGGAAGGCCTCGCGAAGGGTCTCCGTGTCGGGGGCGTAGTATTCGCAGCAACCTTTCGTGCGATCGACCGCGGTCCAGCTGCGCAGGCGTTTTACGTTGCGCACCTGCAGGCAAGGCTGAAGAGCGATGCTGTTGGCCATCAACTGTTCGTCCGTGATGGGCGGGTCGTAGTCATATTCGACGATCAAGTACGGCATGGGGTCCTCGTCGGTGAAAGTCTATCCCGGGCGACCGGAGGAATGTCGACGAATTCTCGATTCCGCAGGCGGGGATTGGGATGGCATGGCTCCGAGCTCCCGCACCGCGTGGGTAACAGCCGCGTGGGCCTGGACGGACAACGCCAAGGGTGCGTCCAGGTCCAAACGCGCCGCCGCTAAGTGCATCTCGGCCGCGGCCCTGTCGCCGTCGGCGATTGAGAGACGCGCCAGGATGGCGCAGGCGATGGCGACCTGATTTCGGCGCTCCACGACCGAGGCCGCGAGCACGGCTTCCTCGGCGCGGGCGCGCGCCCGTTCGGGGCGCCCCGACACGCGATCGTGTTCGGCGGCAAAGTTGAGAAGCGTCGACAGCATGGTCTTGGCGTCGGCCGCCCGGACATCGTCGAGGGATTGCTCGAAGGGATCCTCCGCCGCGGCGTCCCCATCGAGCACGCGTGCTAAAAGGTCGAGCGCCAGGGCGATGGCCCGTTCGCTCCCTTCCCCCATTCTTGAAGCCACTTCCAACATCAAGGGACAGCGGGCGCGGGCGTCCGCGAAATCGCCGCGCTCGAGCGCGAGCAGAGTCAGCGCGCGCAGGCACTCGCTCTCCTCCCAGTGGGACTGAACTCGCGAGGACAGCAGCGAAGCCTTTTCCAGGCGCCGCGCGGCCTGCGCCACGTCGCCCGTGTACCGGTGCAGAAGGCCCAGGCCCCAATCCATGACCAGGGCATCCTCCTCGGACAGCAGGACCTGACTGGCTTCTTCCAGAAATGCCTTGGCCTTGACCGTCTCTCGTTCGAGCATCATCAGGCAACGCCCCGCCTCGGCCTTGCTGCGGGCGGCCGTGATCGCGTCGGCGGAGCGGCCCGCCGCGATCACGCCCGACACCGACGCCTCCGTGGCCCCGCCGCCATCCCCGTGGCGAAACTGCAGAACCGAGCGAAGGTAGTACCCGCGAGCGGCGTCCGCATGAAGTCCCGCCTGCTCCGCTTCCGACAACGCGCGCAGGATCCCGCGATCGACCTCCCGAGCCCGGTGCTTTGGCGGCGTGGCTAGAATCTCCACACCGAGAAGTTCAATCTGCAGGTGCAAGCGAAGTGCGCGCGGAAGCTGCGCGAGGTGCTGGCTTCCTCGACGCGCCAGTTCGGTTGCCTCACCCCACGCGAATAAACGCAAGCTGCGCTGTCCGGCCGCGAGGTACGCGCGCGCGGCCGTTTCGTTGTCACCACCAAGACCGGCGTGGTGGGCCAGATCACCGGCCAGCGCCCCGTCGGGGTCGGGCATGGCTGCGAATACCCGAGCCAGTTGAAGATGCACCAGCCGCTTTCGTGGTTCAGATAGCTCTTGGTATGCGGCCTGCCGGACCAGATCGTGCGTGAAATCGTAGACACGGGGTCCCATGGCGCGAACGACGCCCCGGCGTTCCAGGTCGTCGAGCGCGCCGAGCAGATCCGTGATTGGCATGTTGACTACGGCGGCCAGGATCTGAGGATCGAAGCTGCGCCCCAACGCGGCCGCAAAGGAGACAAGTTGTCGCGGCCGGTCGTCAAGACGTTCCAGGCGATCGCCAATGAGCGCGGTCAGGGTGCGTGACACGCCGACCTGCCCGAGTTCCCGGGCGCGGGCCATTTCGATCGCGAAAAGTGGGTTGCCCTCGCACCCCTCGAACACCGTCGCCGCATCGGTCCCGAGGGAAAAAGCGGCAAGCAACGCCACCGTGGCATCGGCGTCGAGCGGCACGAGCGATATCTGGTGCAGACGTCGATCGCGATCGAGCGCGCGAACCAATCGCAAGACCGCTGGGTTGTCCCCCATCTCGCCAGGGCGCGCGGCGCACGCGATCAACACCGGTCGCCCTTCGACCGCGCGGGCGACGAAGTGGAGCAACCCCACCGACGCCTCGTCCAGCCATTGCAGATCGTCGAGAACCACCAAGAGTGGAGCTCGTTCGCGGGCGCGGGCGCTCAGGAAACTGGCGACGGCCTCGAATAGATGATCGCGATCGCGATCGCCGCCGCCACCGCCACCATCGCGACCGAGCTCGGGCAACAGAGGGGCAAGGGCGGTCGCGGTGGGCAGATCTCCCGAGCGCAGGGCGTCGATCCAGGCCCCATAGGGTCGCACCAGCTCGGCTTCGTATGCTCGACCAGACAGGACCTGGCCCCCTGCCTGGCGGGTGAGCATCACCAGCTCTTCGAGCAAACGGGACTTCCCGATGCCGGCGTCACCCAGCACCAACAAGACCTCGGCCGCGCGACCCGCGCGCGCGTCGTCCACCTTCCGCGCGAGGAGCGCACGCTCGGCTGGGCGGCCCACGAGCGGGAGCGATCCGCGGTCGGGCGCGGCCGGAAGCGCGAACGACGCCCCGGTCGGCGGGGGCGGGGGCGAAGGCGGGGGCGAAGCGGACGAAGAAGGCGACGAAAGACGTGGCGAAGACGGAGGAGCCGGGACGGACCCCGACGTGCGGCCGAGCGCCATACGCGCCTCCTCCATCTCGCGGGATGGTCGTGCGCCGAGCTCCCGGTCGAGCAACTGGCGGCAGCGTTCGTACTGTGCCAGCGCTTCGCGCGTGCGACCGAGCTCTCCCAGTAGGCGCACGACGTTGATGTGCGAGGATTCGGCAAGCGGGTCGAGCCCCAAAAGGGCGTGCGCGTGGCGCAGGCCCCCGTCCGGAGAGCCGCGCAGGCGAACGATCAAGGCCGCGCGCAGGGCGACGTGGAGCGTGTGCATCTCCTCGCGCAGGGCGACGCACCAGGCGTGAAACTGGTGACAGCTCGAGAGGTCCAGCCCTTCGAGGAAACTCCCCGTGAAACGGTCAGCCGCCGCCGCAAGGTCGTCGGTCGTCACCTCGGCAAATCCCCGGCGGCCAAGCTCTCGGACAATCTCCAGATCGATCTCGGAGCCGGCGGCGTGGAACGCGACGTGTTCCCGGTCGGCGCGCAGACGTTGCACCTTTGCCCCGTCCACGAGCGGCCTGACTTTGGTCAAGCTCCAGCGCAATTGCGCCCTCGGATCGTCGGGACCATCCCAAAGCAAGGCGCACAGCTGATCCCGCGTATGGGACCGCCCGGTCGCCACCAGATAGGCCAGCAACGCCCTCGTTTTCTTCGACGGCGGAAGGTCCAGACGATCGCCATCCCGGTCCACGCGCAATTCTCCGAGCAACCGGATCTCCAGAGACGGATGCTTCGAACCGTCCGCTCCCTTGCCCATGCCTCGCCCGGTGGTCTTGCTCATTCGCGAACCGTCAGTCTGCCATATCCCAAATTCAAACGGTTACGCCAACGGAGACTCCAACGGTCGCAAGCGAACTTGTTTCCCGTGACCCGATGATCGGGTCGCAAGACAAGACCAGAAACAAGGAGAATCCCATGCGTTCCATCATCAAGACCCTGTCCCTGACCCTGGCACTTTCGGTTGCCGTTCCCGCGTTCATCGGCGCGTCCGTTGCCGTCGCGAAGGAAGCGACGGCGAAGGTCGATCGTCAGAAGGCCGCCGAGCATTTCCTCAAGCATCAGACGTACCCGGCGACCAAGGCTGACCTGATGGCGGCCTGCAAGAACCTGATGGACTTCAGCGACTCCGAAAAGAAGTGGTTCGCGGATCACCTCGCCGAGAGGACCTACAACTCGGCGGACGAGGTGATGGGGACGCTGTTCAAGAAATAGACCCGCATCCCAATTTCGACCGCAAGAGCCGAAGAAAAGGAAAGAAAGGCTGATGCCATGACGACAACATCAATTGATCAAGACAAGCTGAACGCGTTCCTGGGACGCGTGGTCGGTGACATGGGGGCGGCGATGAGCGCCGTGCTCGTGGTCATCGGCGACAAGCTGGGCCTGTACAAGGCCATGGCGGGCGCGGGGGCGCTGAGTCCCGCTGAACTGGCGCGGAAGACCGGGACCCACGAACGGTATGTGCGCGAATGGCTGTGCGCGCAAGCCGCGGGCGGGTACGTCGCCTACGACGCCGCGACGGGCCGTTTCACGCTGCCACCGGAACAGGCGATGGCGCTGGCTGAAGAAGACAGCCCGGCGTTCGTTCCGGGTGCGTTTTACGTCATCGAGGCGGGGGCGAAGGCCGAGGAACGCATGACCGACAACTTCCGCACCGGCAAGGGAATGCCCTGGGGCGAGCACGCGCAATGCCTGTTCGAGGGCACCGAACGCTTCTTTCGCCCCGGATACATCGCCAATCTGACCGCCAGCTGGCTCCCCGCGCTGGAAGGCGTGGTGGCCAAGCTGAAACGCGGTGCCAAGGTCGCCGATGTCGGGTGCGGCCTCGGCGCGTCGACCATCTTGATGGCCGAGGCGTATCCCGCGTCGAGGTTCCATGGATTCGACATGCACCCGGGGTCAATCGAGCTGGCGCGAAAGCGCGCGGCGGCGGCCGGCGTCGCGGATCGGATCACGTTCGAGGTGGCTTCCGCGACGGCCTATCCGGGCACCGGCTACGACCTGGTGGCTCATTTCGACTGCCTGCACGACATGGGCGATCCGAACGCGGCCGCGCGCCACGTCCGCAAGACTTTGGCGGCCGACGGGACGTGGATGGTGGTCGAGCCGTTCGCGGGCGACAAGGTGGAGGACAACCTGAATCCCGTGGGGCGCGTGTACTACGCGGCATCCACCATGTTGTGCGTGCCGAACTCGATGGCCGCTGAAGGCGTCGCCCTCGGCGCCCAGGCGGGCGAAGGCCGATTGCGCAAGGTGGCGCTCGAAGGGGGATTCACCCGCTTTAGGCGGGCCACCGAGACGCCATTCAACCTGGTGCTGGAGGCAAGGCCCTAACCGTCACAGACCAAACCAAGACCGTCCAGCAGTCCGTGAGTCCCGCCATGCCTCGATGCGGGACTCCGGGCTGGCGGCGGTTCGCCAGTTCGCCAGTTCGCCAGTTCGCCAGTTCGCCAGTTCGCCAGTTCGCCAGTTCGCGCGACGTCCACCCGGTGGTTCCCGCTGGAGATCTCTTATTAATCAAGAATAAAAATTCCCACTGCTGTGTTTAGTGGAATGTTTGGTCTATTCTTCCTGAAGGCCGCGCGCGGATGCGGCCCTTGAGCTGGAGATGGACAACAAGAACCACAAGCAGCGCTCCTACGACGAGCGAACGCGCAAGAGCGCATCCGCCCGATCACGCGCCGTCGATCGTTTTTGCTTTTCTGTTCTGACCGTGGCCCTGACGGCGAGCCTGGTCGCTTGCGGCTCGGGCCAAGGGACCAGGCCCGCCGTCAATGGAACGGGTGGAACCGCGTCGTCGGTGGGCGGCAATACGGGGATGGGCGGGACCGCACCGAGCCCGACGGGGGGCGCGTCACCGTCCGGCAGCGGCGGTGCGGTATCCGGCGGGAACAGGTCGAGTGGTGGCGGTGGCGTAGCATCGGGTGGGTCGGCATCGGGCGGCTCGCCCGGTGGGAATGTGGGCACCGGTGGTTCGGGCACGGCAGGCGCGGCGGGAGGTTCGCTCGGCGCGACGGGCGGGGGTCTCGGCATGACAGGCGGGGTGGGTGGTACCGCGAATTCGAGCGGAGGAGTGGGCGGATCCGTCGGTGCTGGATCCGTTGCCGGCGCGGGCGGTACGGACATGTACCCCCTCATGAAGGTCCTGCCCCTGTTCTCCGCGTCCGACGTGCCCGCAAAGGGACCGATGGAATCGGCGCCGAGCGCAAAGGGCTGGACGTCGCCGGTGACGCTGCCCATGCGCACGGGCAATGGGATCGCTCAGCACCCGATTCTGTACGTCGGCGAGAACTACAATCGCATCATTCTCGTCAATCAGGGCAAAGTAGCCTGGACGTACGATACGACGCCCGGATCCGAACTGGATGACATCTGGATGCTGTCGAACGGAAATATCCTGTATTCACACATGACCTTCATTGAAGAAATTACGCCCAAGAAAGAGGTCGTGTGGCACTACAAGCCGGCCACCGGCGAGATTCACACCTGCCAGCCTATCGGACTCGAAAAGGTCTTGTTCGTCGAAAACGCGCTGCCGATGGCGAGGGTCCGCGTCTACAACAAGACGACGAGCGCTTTCGAGGTCGACCAGATGCTCGACGCCGGCACCGATCAACACTCCGAGTTCCGCCGGTTTCGCAAGACAGGCGCGGGAACCTATCTCGGTTCATTCATGGCCCAGGGAAAAGTCGTCGAGTTCGACAAGGATTTCAAGATCCTTTGGACATTCACCACCCCCCGCCCGTGGTCCGGCGTGCGTCTGAAGAACGGCAACACCTTGATCCTGGACGAGACCCAACAAACCTGTAAGGAAGTGAATTCGGCGCTGCAGGTGGTTTGGCAATTGAAGAGCAGCGGCGACTTCGTCCTTCCGGCAGGGGTCAGTTTTGGTGGCAGCCAAACCTGCGAACGCCTGTCCAGCGGGAATACGGTGTTGTTTGGTCACTCATCGAACATCGGCAACGCCCAGGGTGTGGAAGTCACGGCGACAAAAGAGATCGCCTGGATTCTCCAGGATTGGATCAATCTCGGCGACGCAACGGCGGCCCAATTCCTGGACGAGCCGGGATATCCAGAAGTTCCCGGCGATACGAATCACTGAGCCGCGCTGTCCGCACAACGAATTAAATTAAGCCGGGCCGCTCGGCGTTCCCCATGCGGGGAATTCGCTGGATATCTGGCGTGTGTGGAATCGTACATGGACTCCCACACCCGCAAAACCTGATCGCCCCCCGAACCTTGCTCAAGGCAGGTTCGACAGGAACCGCGTCGCCGGGACTTGCCTGACGGCACAACGGTTGATGTCGGGAAGGCGCCGATCGATCGTCCCGGCGAGGCTGACCTGATAGGCGAACGGAATGTGCACCCGCTCGAGAAAATAGCGCAAGTTTCCGTCGAGCGGGCGATCGCTGACCTTCACCTCCACGGCGAGCCAGGGCTTGCCTTTTCGCAGCACCACCGCGTCGACTTCGTGGCCCGCGACATCGCGCAGGTAGCGTAGCTCGGCGCGCTCGCCTTCGACATCCTCCAGCCAGTGGCAGAGGCGAAGCAGATGCAGGAGCACCAGATTCTCGAATCGCGCCGGCTCCGCCTCGACGCGTCCCCAATCCCAGAAATACAACTTCTGTTCCTTCTTGACGGCCTTGATGCGAGGCGCTCCTAACGGTGGCACGCGAAAGACGGCGTAAAGCCGCTCGAGGGTGGCGATCCAATTGCGGACTGTCTCGAAAGCCACCTCCAGATCGGCGCGGAACGAATTGACGGACAGGACGGAACCGACCGCGATGGGGAGACGATCGAACAACAACTCGACCTTGTCGAGATCCCGGACCCGCTCGAGATCGCGCAGCTCCTCGCGTACGAGCCGTGTGCCGTAGCCGAGACGCCAGCGCGCCGCCCGCCGGTCGGATGCCGAAAGCAGGGGCTCGGGAAAACCTCCGAGGCGCATCAGATCGGCGAGGCGTTCTCGGGCGTCGGGGGGTGGGTTCACCGGAAGCTCGGGTAGGCCGGCGATGTCGGGAGGCGGCAGGCCACACAGCTCCGAGAGCGTGAAAGGATGCATGCGGTGAAGGAAGTAGCGTCCCTGCAACGAGTCGCCGCCGCGTCGGTAGGCATCGAGCCGCGCGCTTCCCGTGACGAGAATCGGGTGGCGTCGTCCATGAAGGTCGTAGATGCCCTTCAGCCAGTTACGCCACGTCTTCATCTTGTGGATCTCGTCGAACACCCAAAGCTGGTCGCCCTCGGGCAGTGATTGCGCGCGCAGGAGGGCCCGGTGCTCCGCGGCGTCGTAGTTCAGATACGCCCCCGGGTGCCGGGCGAGAATGTGTCGCGCCACGGTTGTCTTTCCACACTGCCGGGGCCCGGCCAAAAACACCATCTTTTCCTCGAGATCGGCCTCCACGGCGGCTTCGACCCGTCTCGGCACGCTTTCCATGTTTTCAGATAGTACTCTGATCTACATCGAAGTAAATTCGATATGACTCTGAAAAACTACGACAGCGGCGCCGCACGCTCGATTGCGTGGTCGACGTCGAGCTTGATGCGGGAGGGGGACCTGCGTGTCGATCGCTGCGCTCTCATGTGGTTCGGGAGGCTGGCACGCTGAACTGCCATTGAGGACCGAAGGAAGAGCCCGCTTGCTGACTACGCGTCAGGTCTCAGGCGTCGGGATGGTGGGAAGACGGTACTCTGCTCGGACCATCCAATCCCATCGGCATGCCGGGATTCACGTCGATCCGCGAGGCCAAAGGTGTGCGGCAGTGCCTGATAACTCAGAAGACTGACGATTCCACGTAAGTATGATAAATCATACTTACTAAGAGTTCGCCATTCGGTACCGACCATCAACGGGCGGCTATGGGGATCGGCCCACGATCTCGCCTCCTGCGGGCAGCCTTCGGCTTTAGGGCAGGTACCCTTTGATGCCGTTGTACCAGGTTTGCGCCATGAGCACATATCCGGCGTCGTTGGGATGCAGCCCGTCGTGCATCAGCGCCGTCTTGTAGTTTGAATTCGCCGTCATCGCGGCGTACATGTCCACCAACATGACGTGCTTACCGGTGGCGGTGCGCGACTGCACCAGCGCCGGAATGGCATTGTTGTAGGTCGCGACGTCCATGTTGGTCGTGTCGCTAGCGGTGGGGGTCAGTTTTGCGACGACGATCAGCGCGCTCGGCGCGTCGGTCGTCATTCGGTCGAGAAGAGCGCCGAGCCTCATCGGGGCAGTCGCCAAATCGATCGAGTTGTTGACGTCGTTCGTGCCGATCATCAACAGGATGATATTCGGCTTGCCCATGCTGATTCCGTCATCCACCAGAGGCGAGATGCCCATCCTACCGGCGGCGAGCTCATCATCGATGGTGTAGTGCGGGTAGCCTTCGTGATGCTGGGGGAACGGCTGTCCGGAGACTGTGGCCGGTCCATTCATGTTCCGGCCGACGAAGGTGACGTGCTTGGAATTCGTGAAGGCGAGACGGAAGAGCTCGACGCGATATCCGCCGCCGGAGGAGCCCGTACCTTCGGTGATCGAATCGCCAAGCGGCATGATGGCGCAGGTGGTCCCCGCCGCGGGAGGACACGGCGCGAAAGTAGTACCGCCTCCAGGACCGCCCGGACCCGCGCCACCGAGGGATGAGCCGGCCATGCCACCGGAGCCGAGGACGCCACCAGAACCCGCGGCGCCGCCAGGGCCGGAGCCGCCACCCACGACAGCGCGTCCGCCGGTGGCGCCCGCGTTGCCCGCACCAGCGGTACCGGTCGCACCGCCGCTCCCGATACGCTGGTCGGGTTCGCCGACGCTGTCAGAAATGCCTGCGTCGGGGTTGACTTGCGTTCCGATCGCGCCGCCTACGCCGCTTGCGCCACCGCTGGCCGTTCCAGCTTGTCCGGCTGTTCCGACCTGGCCGCTGCTCCCCGTTCCCCCGGTTGCCGCAATGGAAGCGTCATGTGATCCGGTCGCCGGCGCGGGTGTGGAAGTGCAAGCCGCGATGCCCGTGGCCAGCAGTGCCAGCACGACGGCGGTCGGGATCGCGGCCGGCGTGTGTGAGCCACGTGCAAAGGCCGCCCGACCAGGAGCCCGGCCGGGAGAAGGATTGGACATCGACATGAGACGCTCCTTTGTCCCGTGGCTCGATAGAGGCAAAGACAGGTCGAACGGAACGGATACCGGGTACACTTGTTACTGTTGCGCCCGCTCAGTCCATACGAGCACGTTATTTACGGAAGAGGCCTCATTGTGGGGTCTTTGGCTGTCGCAATGCTCCTCGGCTCCTGTGGCCGGGGCTCGGCAGGCACCAGCTACCCCTGTAACGGATCTCTTTGCGCCGCGACCGGTGGTGCGAACTCAGGTGGTGCGAGCGGGGCTGGTGAGGCCGGCGCTGGCGGAAACGGAGGCGCCCCTGACGGTTCGGGGGGGATGGTCGGCGAGTCAGGGGGGGCGGCGGTAGCGGTCGCTGGCAACATCGGAACCAGTTACCCCTGTAACGGATTGTTTCGCGCCGCGACCGGTGGCGCGTCCTCAGGTGGTGCGAGCGGGGCTGGTGAGGCCGGCGCTGGCGGAAGCGGAAGCGCCCCTGACGGCTCGGGGGGGATGGTCGGCGAAAGTGGCTCTGGTGGGGACGCAGGTCCGACCTGCGTCGTCGGCCAGACGTATTGCAGCAAGACCACGTTGCCGCCTTTCTTCTCCCTCACTCCCAACTACCAGGGCGTCTGCGAAAGCGTCAGGACAGACTGCGCCAGCAATCCGACCTGCGCATGCCTTTGCTCGCAAGGCAGATGTTGCGTGGGACGTCACTTTTCATCCTGCAGCGACGATGGTGGCCTTGTCACGGCTTTCTGTGACGGGATCTGATGGTCGGGTTACAAAGCCAGCGCCCTACCAAACTACTGCTAAGCTTCGAGACCTTCGCATCCTGGAAGTACGTCATTGAGGTACGTCATTAGGTTTGCGCTGCCGGTCCTCGCGATTGCCTGCGGAACGTTTTCCGGTCTTGGGGGATGTAACTCGGGTTCAGGCGCCAAGCCGTACGGCCTCGATGCGGGCCGGCCGCGCCACCATCGGAAACATCGTGAAGGCAGGAGCAACCGCCCGCGTCGGCCACAGCTCCGCCGGTTCCACTCGCCCGCCCCCGCCCCCGCCTCCCGCGGAACCGTCGCCGGCCGACAAGCCATCAAGCGTCGGTTGTTCCAAGTCCGAGCCAGCGTCAATCGCGGACTTCTGTCTGGCTTCCCGCTGGCTACAACCCAGAATCGTGACGCAGACGATCAGGAGGGTCCGTTTTGACACTGATTTCATCGACGAGGTGCGCTGCAAGCGGTGGGCCTGATCGTGGGTTCGAGGCCCCGGCCGCTCGGGCGGCCAGCGCGTCCCATCCGCGGCATTTCTGTCCGGCTTTGGTCTTCACTCGAGAGTCGCGAAGTGGCAGACGGGTTTTGCGTGATTGGTCCGCTTCCCGCCAGGCGCAAGCTATAAGCTTGTGCAAAGGCAAATGAGCGCGAAGAAAGCGATCGCCGAGCGGGTCGCAGATGACGTGGGTGGAGCCTTCACGGTCGGCTTGGCGTACATCGGCGACAGGTTGGGTTTGTTCGCGGCGCTCGCGGCGCTGGGACGATCGTCCAGCGTTGGCGTCGCGGAGCGAACCGGACTGCAGGAACGCTACGTGCGAGAATGGCTGAACGCCATGGTCGCGTCCGAGTACATCGAGCACGACGCCAAAGACAAATGCTACTTCTTGATGCCCGAGCAACACGCGGCGCTGGTCGATGAAGCCGCACGGACGTTCGTCGGTGGGGCGTTTGGGTTCGCGTTGCCCTCGCTCTTGCTCGCGCCTCGACTGATCGAAGCATTCAAGCAAGGTGGCGGGATTTCGTTTGCCGATCTCCCGGGCGAGATTCCAGCGGCGATCGACCGGATGCACCGGCCCTGGTTCGATCATCTGCTGACCCAGCAATGGCTTCCCGGTGTTCCCGGCCTGATCGAAAAGCTTTCGCGGGGAATATCCGTTCTCGATGTGGGATGTGGGCTCGGACGATCGACGATTGCGATGGCGACCGCCTATCCGAAGAGCACGATTCTCGGGATCGATTCTCACGCGCCTAGTATCGAAAGGGCGCGAACCCTGGCGGGCGAGCGTGGGTTGGCTAACGCGCGGTTCTCCACGCACCCCGTCGAGCGCTTGCTGAAGGCCGGCGATGCGACCGGTGCACAGGTCAAGGACGACGGATTCGATTTGGTGGTCGCGATCGATTGCATTCACGACATGGTGGATCCGATTGAGTCCCTGCGTGCGATGCGAAATCTGTTGTCGGCGAACGGCGTCGTTTTTTGGTCAGAGCCCTCAGGCTCGCGGGAGCCCATGGAAAATCGCAATCCCCAAGGAAGACTGCGAGCCAGTCTGAGCCCGTTTCACTGCCTGACTGTTTCTCTGGCCGCAGGAGGTGCGGGGCTCGGAACCATCATCGGCGAGGCGGGCGCGCGCGAGCTGGCGAGAGAGGCGGGCTTTTCGACCTTTGAGAGACTGGAAATCGAAAGTCCGGTGCAGCAGTTCTTCGCGTTGAGGGCGCCGCGTTGAAATCGCTTGGCCTGTTACTGGGCGTCGCCACAGTGGCGGCGGCGCTTCCAGCGGGGGCCGCCGACATCGATGATCCGAACGCCATGGTTGCGGTGCCCGCGCCCAGCGAAAAGGCGCTCGGCTACTACTGGAGCGGTAACGTAATCTGGGCCGTCGAGCAACTTCTTGGGTTCGGGCTCCCGGCGCTGTTGCTCTTCACGGGGCTGTCGGCGCGCCTGCGCACGTTTTCAGCGGGGATTGGGCGCGGTCACTTTTATCCGACGTTGGTCGTATACCTGGTCGTGCTTTCGGTCCTGCTGTTCTTGGTCGAGCTGCCGTTGTCGTATTACGTGGGCTATGCGCGCGAGCATGCGTATGGGTTGTCGACGCAGCGGTTGACGAAGTGGACGGGCGACCAGGTGAAGAGTCTGGGTGTCGGCCTGGTCGTGGGGGCGCTGGTGTTGTGGGTCCCCTATCTGTTGCTGGCGCGCAGCCCAACCCGGTGGTGGCTTTGGACGGGGGCGCTGTCCTTACCCTTCTTCGCGCTGGTGTTGCTGGTGAGCCCGATCTGGGTGGCGCCGCTCTTCAACAAGTTTGGGCCGATGAAGAACAAGGTTCTCGAAGGCGAAGTCCTTGCGACCGCATCGCAGGCCGGCGTCGAGGGCGCGCGTGTCTACGAGGTCGACAAGAGCGTCGACACCGAAAAAGTGAACGCCTACGTCACCGGCGTCGGCAACACGAAGCGCATCGTCGTGTGGGACACGTTGCTTCGTCGCCTAAAGCCCCGGCAGGTTCGGTTCGTGGTGGGTCACGAGCTTGGCCACTACGTGCTCGGGCACGTGCTGACCAATATCTTCATCTCGGCGGCGCTGACCATGCTGGGCCTGTATGGCGCGCACCGCACCGCCGACCTGCTTTTGGCGCGTTTCGGCGCGCGCTTCGGATTTGCGCAGCTGTCGGACGTCGCTTCGCTGCCATTGTTGATGTTGCTCCTGTCGGTCTTCTCGTTGGTCATCGGTCCAGCGACCTTGGCCCTGTCCCGCTATCACGAGCACGAGGCCGACCGCTTCGCGTTGGAACTCACGCGCGACAACCATGCAGGCGCGAGTGGCTTCGTCGCACTCCAACAGCAAAACTTGGCCGTCCCGCGACCGGGGGCGCTGTACAAGTTCTTCCGCGCCAGCCATCCTCCCATCGGCGAGCGGATCGACTTCATCAACCAGTATCGCCCCTGGCAGACCGGCCAGCCCGGACGCTACGACAAGCATTTGCACCGCTGAGACGCGAGGCGAGGTCGCGGGGCCGAGGTCGCTGATCCCAGGATGTACGGTGCTGCGGATGTCTGGTACTGCGAGGTCGATATCGACCGCAGACCACTCAGCCGTGGTAGCCGTGGCGAGGTTGGCAAGTTGGCGAGGTGTTGGCGAGTCAGGGCACTTGACGATCAGGAATGCGCACGTCATCATAGGCGACCTTCGTTTCTCGAAGGTCCGAGGCAGCCATGACGCGCAAGCAAACGCCAGCTCCGATCCACCGCCGCCCCTCCCGGGTGAGCGTGCGTATCGTCGAGCTGCCGGCGCGCCGGTTGTCGCCGGAAGATAATCAGTCGAGCTGAGAATCTTCCGAGAAGCCTTCTGAAGCTGGGTTTGCTTCGGAAGACCGGGACAACCAGCCGCGGGCCTCGTAGAGGCTCCGCGGTTTCTTGTTGTTGCCACTTTTTCCTCGCATCAAGGTTCACATGTCCATCACCTGGAAAGACCGACCCCTTCGTGAGCTCGCCCGACTGGCGTGGCCGATCACCATTTCGACGTTGTCGTACAGCGTGATGACGCTGGTCGATACCGTCCTCGTGGGTCACCTGGGCCGAGCGGAACTGGCGGGGGTGGGCCTCGGCGGCATCATGGCCTTCGTTCTGTTGTGCTTCTCGATCGGCCTTCTGCGCGCCGCCAACACGCTGGTGGCTCAGGCGGTCGGCGCGGGTCATCCCGAAGAAGCGCGAGGGATCCAAGCCGCCGCCATCCTAACGGCCCTCGGCCTCGGCGTGGTGACGATGGGCCTGGGGCAGGGCCTGGCCGAGATACTGCGCCATTTCGCCGCCACACCGGCGGCCGCAGCGGCCGTCCACACGTACCTGCGTATCCGCATCCTCGGGGCGCCACTGGCGTTGCTTTTTATCGCTTTTCGCGAGGTCCGATACGGACTCGGCGATTCGAAGTCGCCCATGCGCGCGACGGTGATTGCCAATGTGGTTAACATCGGTTTGGCTTACCTGTTCGTCTTCATCTTGCGTGGCCGCGTGGCCGGGGCGGCCTGGGCGACCATCATCGCCCACGCCGTCGAGGCAGGCGTTCTCGTCATTCCGCAGGTTCGACGGAGCGCGGTCTTCGCTCGCTTCACGATCGCGCACCTGCGCGCTCTGTGGCGCCTCGGCGGTCCGATCGGGATCCAGTTCACGCTGGAAGTGGGCTCGTTCGCGATCTTGTCGTTGCTGATCTCGGCCATGTCCGACGCCGAGATGGCCGCTCACCAGATTGCGCTTCAGGTGATTCACTTCTCGTTTCTGCCCGCGTTCGCGGTGGCCGAGGCCGCCGCGGTTCTGGTGGGACAGGCGGTTGGGGCGTGGCAGCTTGCGCTCGTGAGGCGGGTGGCCCACCTGGCCTTGCTGGTGACCGCGGCTTACACCGCGCTGTGGACACTGCTGCTGCTGTTCGGGGCGCGCGTCATCGTGGCGGGCTTTACCGCTGACCCCGGCGTGGTCCGCGTCGCGGTCACCCTGTTGCACGTGGCGGTGGTGTTTCAAATTCTCGACGCCGCGAATCTGGTCGGGCGGGCGGCCCTGCGAGGCGCTGGCGACGTGCGATTCTCCGCCGCCGTGGGCGTGGCGACTTCGTGGTTGTGCACCCCGCCGCTCGCGTGGTGGCTCGGCTATCGAATGCACCTCGGCGCGATGGGCGGGTGGCTCGGCCTGTGCCTCGAGATCGTCGTGGGGGCATCCTTGTTGTGGTGGCGACTCGAATGGCGTCGCTGGATTCCCGCCGCCATGGCCACGCGGGCGCGCCTCGGGGATGCTTTGGGAGGCTCCGTTGTGGGCGGAGCGGAATCGACTGCGACCTGAGAGCCGTCAGGGGCGCCGTCAGGGGCGCCTCGTGCTCGGGGAAAAATCCGATGTTGGGCACGAAAAACGATGGGAGGCTTTTTTGCGGCGCCACCGATCGGAAGACAACTCGGCCACACCCTTCACACCACCCCCCGAACAATCTGCACGACAACGAAACGGAGTTGCACGCGGACCTGGGGTCAGCGTTCCGGAAGCTCGCGAAGTGAGTGAGCCCACCTTCCTCACGCTCGACGAGGTTCTGGAGCTTCACGAAGATCAGATCGGCACCTATGGTGGCGATCCTGGGATTCGCGACATGGGTCTCATCCAGTCTGCCGTCGCTCAGCCGTCGGTCAGCTTTGGTGGTGAATATCTCCACACCGATCTCTTCCTGATGGCCGCAGCTCTTGCCTTCCACATCGCCGAATCGCAGGCTTTCATCGATGGGAACAAACGTACGGGCCTCTACGGGGGAGCGGCTGTTTCGGCGATAGTTTGGCGGATTCGAACGAGGCGAGCGTGGACCTCGGGATCGGTTTCAAGTATGGAGGCCGGAACATGCTTAAGGATCTCCTCCACCAGTGTCCCTGATCCCTTCATCGCAAGCGAAATGACCATGGAGCGTCCGTCCTTGCTCCTAATGTTGATCTCGTGGTGTGCGGGGCTAAAAGATATGGCCGCGACCTCCGACCACTCCATGCGCCATTTGATCAAGAAGAGAATGCGGTGATCTATGCCTTTCACAGTAAGTCTCGTTCGACCTCCGAAACCGCCCACAACGAACAGTCCCCCAATGATCAATCCCATGACGGAAAACGTGATTGCCGCACCCTCTGCGTCCGAAACGAGTCGGAATCCGGTCACCCAGAACAAGAGCCACATTCCAATCACGAAGCCTCCAATCACTGCACCGACAACCCCCACCCCGTGGCCGTTTCTCAGCACATACACTCCGTTTTCCAGCGGAGCCCGCTCTCGCAATCGACGCTGAGCTAGCTGGCCTAGGGACCATCGTGCGAGTCGCCCGGCCACTACCTGTTCGACGAACAACAACGAGAAGTTCATCGGGACCTTTCCCTTACATCCCTCGGATTGCTCTCTTTTGTCTCGCCCCCCCGACGGGTCGTCTTAGGCGCTCGCGACACAATTCCAAGGGTCTCTCCACCCGCACTGGCCCATCGGGTCGAGATCGTTGGGTACGAAGCAGGCCGCATACAGATTCGAGCCGTCGTAGTAGGCGTCGTCGCGCGACACGAACCTGCCCAGCCGCGCATCATACTGTCTTGATCGGAAGTCGATCAAGCCCGAGTCGATTGCCTCCAGGAAGCGGGCACCCTATGGTCCGTGCATTGCGGATCCCAAAACGAAACCCCTTCATCGCCCGTCTTGAAGCCGCGGTGTTGGTTGGGTTAGTCGCTTCGTGCGCGACGCGACCGTTGCCCGCGCCGACCGTTCTTGTCTGCGCGCCCCCTTGCGCGGAAATTCGAAAGGTGACGTTTCCCGAAACCGTGACCGTGGCCGTGCGCGCGCCTCCGGGATCCCAACTCAAGAACGCGATGTTGACATCATCCGCGGCGCGCGCCTGCGGAAGCGGTGTCCCCGTGAAGCTCGTCGATGTCGATGGACAGCAGTATTCCGAAGGCCCGGCCACACTCGTCGGAAACCATACGCTCGAACTGCGTTTTCCCTTCACGGCATCGGGCAACGACGCACCTGACGCGGGCCTTTCCCGACCGGTGTCGCTCGACCTCGACCTGCGCACCCCCGCAGGCGATCACTGCATCCGCCTCAACGTCCCCGAGACCACGCCTGGCGTCTGGTCTGGCATGAACGAACTGTCGTACCGGATGGAACCGCACCCATGACGCCAACCTTCCTTCGGAGGGTGGCGGCAGGAATGGTTCCCGTCCCAGTGTTCTGGGTCCTGGCGTGTTGTGGTGGCTGCGCTCCACTGGCATCGCAGGTCCTGGGCGCCACCTTGGGGAACACGAGCCCGCTCGCCCCTGTCATCCCGCCGGAGGGAAAATACGTTTCCGCAGCGCCGCTCGGTACCATCGGACCCACGGTCCGCTCCCTCCGTTTTCCTTCGAACCTCGCCGGTGGTTTCGGTTATTCCGTTGATGTATCGGTGAGCACACCCCCCACCAGCGAAGCGGACCAATTGCGATCGCTTCGGCGGGCACTCTTGTCGCCACCCGCCGCGCCACCTTGTACGGCGGGATGGACGGCCGAATCCGTCTGGCTGGCCAACCAGCAACGATGGGATCGCCCTTTGCCCCTCGCCGACAGCCTGGACCTCGCGTTCCCGTTGCCGCGACAGTATCTGCGCGAATCCCTGGTGCTGGATCTGGTCATCGAGGACGCGACCGGATCCCACTGCAACCGCCTGCCACTGGGATCGCCGGACGAAGTTGGGATGACGCGCGAAGAACATACCTCGGGAGGGGGCGGTTTTGGGTTGATCCTCGGCCGCCCCGTGCAATCCGGCGCGACCGCGGCCAGCCGCAATCCGTACGGGTTCGTGGTCATGGGCTCGTTTGGTCGCTGGCTCGGTCGCTGGCGCCTGGGCGGGCGTCTGGAAGCGTGTTTCGGAAGCTGCGCGGCGGGGGACTTCATCACCGCCCCGGCAGTCGCCACCGTCGAACGGCTGTTCTACCGCGGCGGCTTGCTCACGATCGCGGCTTCCGTCGGATATCAGGTCGGCAGAATCGAGGATGCGATCAATAGCTTGGACGGGCACGCAACCTGGGCTCATGGGCCGCGCGTGAGTTTGCTTGTATTGGGACCACGGCCGTTCGCCGGGGCGAATCCCAGCGAAGGATTCGCGGCGCGAGGTCTCGAAATTTTCCTTCAGCGTCAATTCTTCAGCGTCGGAGCAGCCACGCGCGAACCTCCGACCTGGCTCCTGGGCCTCGCTGTGGTGGCGCTTTGAAGCCGCGGTGGTTCGAAAGGGTGGCCGTCGCTGGTTGCTTCTTGTCGGGGGCGTGCGGCTCGGCAGTTTTTCGGCCCGAACGACCCCATTCGGTGACGTTGCCCGGTGCCACGGTGACGCTCGCGGCGCTAACACTGCGGCCGGCTGGACCGGCCTCTTTCACCTCAACTTGGCAAGCAGGCAACGGTGTGGCGGTGCGAAGCGTTCAGGTCGCACCGTTACGGGAAGCGCCGTGCGGCGGCGGTGCTCTGGGTCGGGCCAGCGTGTTGCGGGTTGGGGGCCACCCGCTGTGGGAGCGACCAATCCCGATGGCCGACGTGCCAATCCTGGAGATCGAGCTGCCGAACCCAGAGCGCGCGCTTCAGGTGGATTCCGCCCTGGACTTCGAACTGGATACGTCGGCAGGCCCAGCATGCGCGCGCCTGGATTTTTCGGAGCAAACAGCGCGAAGCTGGACGCCGGCCAGGACTGGCGCAATCGGCATCAGCCTCCAATTGGATCGGATGGGAGTCGTCGGCTTCCTGCGTCCGGGCGTGTGGGTGGGCGCCTATCGCCACGGTCTGGAAATCGGCGCCGGAGACAGCCGTGGTATGGACGGTCAACGCGTGGTCCTTCCTTTCGGTCGGATGATGGCGATCGGGTGGACGACCGAGCGATTGTGGAGCTTTCCCGTAGGCCTTTACGCGCTCTCGTTGGTACTGGGCTATCAGGCACGGGTGATGGTCGATCGGCCAGCCGATGATCAGCCGCGGATAGCCCACGGTCCGCGCCTGGTCGTACGTCCCTTCACCTTCGTCGGTAGCCATCCGCCGCACCTGCCAGTCGGGGGGCGATGGGGATACCTCGCCTTCATGGAGGTGACATTCGCCTACTGGCTGTCGGCAGACGGGCAAGAGCGCGCCGGAACCCTTGGCGTCGGCGTGACCTGGGACAGGCCGCTCACTCGCTAAATCGACGT
>JADGRC010000180.1 GCA_017881245.1 Pseudomonadota bacterium | reverse complement strand
GGCCTGTGCCAGGTTGGCTGCTCACATCCTGACCAGTTCCACGCGCCGATTCTTGGCTCGACCCTCGGGCGTCTCGTTACCGGCGACCGGGTTACTGTCGCCGAAGCCTGCTGAGCTCAGGCGGTCAGCTGCTATGCCCGCTTTCACCAGTGCTTCCACCACCGCCGCGGCGCGCGCCTGCGCGAGCTTCACGTTGTACTCGTGCGTCCCCACGTTGTCGGTGTATCCGTTGATCGACAGCTTGAGTCTTGGGGACTGCTCCATCATTCGAATCACTTCGTTTACGGTAGGCACACTTTCCGGCTTGATGATCGTCTTGTCGAAGTCAAAATTGATGTAGATCGTCACGCGGCCGTTCTCGTCGAGCGCAGCCTTGAGGGCCTCGGCGGTCGCTGGCGCGGCAGCAGTCGGCGGGGCGGTCGTTGGCACGGCGGCAGGTGAGGCGGCCCCACCCACGGCGGTCCACTCCACACAGAGGGCATTGGATTTCCCGCTCGCGTCCGTACCGCGGATGGCGAGCGCATGAGGCGCCGCCAAGGTCTCGCTCGTGGTGGTCACGGTCAGCGTGGTCTTGGCGAATTCGGTAAGGTCAACAGTGTCCGAATCGAAGTGGAAGCGAAGGCTGGGGTCGGGAGGCACGGAGCTGACGCGCATCCCGAGAGTGCCCTTGTACGCGTGGTTGGAGAACAGCACGAGGGGGTAAGTATAGGTTTGGCCACGCATCACCTCCTGGCGCTTGAGGTTTTCGGAGGTCGCGATTATGAAGTCGCTCATCCTGATGCTGCAGGGAAGCCCGTCTGGGTTGAAGGGGAGGCCCAGCTCCCGCGTCACCAGCTTCTCGTACGCCGGTGCGTTCTTCTGGTCGATATCGAAACCGTCATAGATGATGAGGCCCCGGCCATAGTGCGCATAGGCCTCGACGAAGCCGTTGTCGTGCATTTCATTCGTCGTAAACAGGTGTCCGCACCAGTGGCTGTCGTACTGTCGGATGACGCTGGAATCCCCCAGCTCATTGGTGTTGCCGTCCTTGGCAGCCAACCACGAGGTGACATCCAGGAAGCCCGCGTCATCAGGTTGGGCGTTAGCGATGCTGTTTTCCTCAACAAAGATGATCTGGTCGCTGGATGCGCCATGTGCGCCGGGATTACTGGACGCAAACGGGTAAGGCAGGTAGCTGTAGTCCGGCCTTCCCCGGCACGAATCGGCGTCCTGGATGATGAGCTTGTGGCCCTGCGCCACCCACGCGCTCAAGGCCTTCGCGAATTTGTTCGGCAAGCCCGTGCACACCTGCGAGATCACCACCGTGTCAAAACCCTCGGCACCCAGCAACCTTGCCGGGGTTGCCAACGATGCGTCCACGAGACTGAAGAACTTGACGTTCTTGTAGGTTGAACGGTCGGTCCGGCCTCCCGACGGGGTGGTGGCGTAAGTCAACGGCGCATACTCTGCCTGGCCGTTGACGACGAGGACGTTTTCACTTTCCTCATGCGCCGCTGGAATCGGGTTGGTCATCAGGGGACGGGGAGCGCACTCCCCTCCCGATGGTGCCTCGCGAACCGAGGTTCCCGCCCCGGGAGCGGGGGAATCCGGCGGCTTGGCCGGAAATACTTTTCCCATCGGTGCCCCGCTGAGGAGAGCGGCAAGGTCGGGATAGCGCTTGAGCATCGGAACATAGCCAGGGGCGCTTCCTTCCATGACTTTGACCTTGCCCAGTTGCACCTCACTTTTGTCACCATTGTTGGAGAGCGCGCGAATCTTCACGTACCGCGCCGAAATGGGCGGAAACGAAACGACCTGGTCACCGGGTTTGGGGGCCAAAGTCTTTTCTGCAACTTTCGTAAATCCCTGGTCAGGACCGTCACTGGAGACCCAGATTTCGATGTCCTTAGCCCAATTCGCGGAAGGATTGCGAGTAGCGGGGTTGATGACGACTGAGGCGATCACCGCCGGCTGGTGCCCGAAGAAGGACAGAACAACTTCCTGGGGAAAATCTTTGGGAAAACTGAGGTCAGCGGAACACCAACCCGTATCCGCATAGTTCGTGCCTGTCAGGAGTGCCCAAGGCGACCACATCGATTTGTTGTACTGCGAGCTGGCGCTGTCGACGCGCCCGCCCATGTCGATCGAGACGAGGTCTACACCCCCTGAGGGTGTATTCGCGGGCGCTGAAGGCGCCGCAGCGGCGGTGCCCGGCCCTCTCGAAACGACCGCTGCGAACACACCCAATAGAATGGCGATGCCGACGCTCTCCGGGCGCCGCCACGCTAACCAATAGCTGCGTGCCGTATACACTGTTCGTCCTTCCTTCTACCCAAGATCGTCGGTTGGAGACCGTAGCCAGGCAACGCCAGTACCTAAGGCTTCCACTGTAACCGTGCGCGGTCTACAGATTCTCACAGCCGTGGCCCTCCCGCATCAAACGGCACGTCGGGCATCACGGCACGTTTCAGGAAGACGCGACTCGACCGATTGCGTTACGGCGTTCTACGGCTGAAGTTCGCAGCGTCGTCCGTGCTACCGGTTCCCTGGTACCCGACATTTCCGATTTGACGACCCTTGATCGGTCGCATCCTATAACACTCGGAGCGCGTTCGAGTCAGGATTCCTCCCCGCATGGGTCTCGCCTCGAAAAACCCGCCCGTCGGCCCGAATTGTGACGCGGGGCACGACGCCCCAGATATTCTTGCGGACACTTCGCCCGCCTTCCGTCCTCTCTTCGCCCACGGTCTCCGGCAACGTTCGCCCGTCAACCGGTCGGCACGGGCAGTGCCCAGATCCGCTGGAGCATCGCGCCGAACAGTTCGATCCCCAGCCGTCACTTCAGAGGGATGGCCATTCGGCGCGAAGAACGTGCCGCGCGCAGGCAGACGCCGCCGGCGAGTGCGGCCGCGCCGATCAGCGCAGGGAATACGATTCCAAAGATGAGGTTTGCGTCGATGTTCGCCGCGGCCCAATCACCGCCGCGCCGTTTCGCGTCCGCAAGCGGCCCGAAGCCAGCCCAGATCAAAACGCCGACGCCCGCCAGCGAGAGAACAAGCAGAATGATCGTGACTCTCCAGATCGTCTTGCCGCGGAGGAAGAGGGATGCGATTGCCGCGACGCTTGCCAGGAACATAAATCCTCCTTCAATCATCGCTACGACGCCCCACAAAAGGTCTGCCTCGTGGCTGTGTGAATCGGAATAGG
>JADGRC010000179.1 GCA_017881245.1 Pseudomonadota bacterium | reverse complement strand
TTGAGGCCCAGACTCCGTGATGCTGCGGGTCACGTTTGAAAGGGGCGCAGTCATGAGATTGAACCCGTGCGTGGCACAACCCAGCACGTCCGCCGGACAGTCGAGGCTCGTGATGACCGAACCATCCACCCAGACGCCCCCGGTCGGCGGCGAATCGAGCGTGAACGCGACCTGGGTGATGCCCCGTGCGTCGGCGTTGAACGTTCTCAAAACCTTTGTCAGGTCCCGGTCGTACTCGGTGAAGTAGAGGCCAAGGAAAGCCACTCCGTCGGCGGCCTCTGTCCCGGCCATGCAGAGTTTGCCCGCCGCCGGTAGGCTGAGAGTCGGCGTGGTCGAGCCAACCGGCGGGTTGCAGGGTGCGGCACCAGGCCTACCGGGATCGCAGGAGGCGGTAAGTCCGGGGGCGATCTGGACGAACGGAAAGCCCCTCGGATGGCAGATGACGCCTTCCCCAGCGGGGATGACCCCGTCGTTGACGCAGCTCTCGCCGTCCCCCCCAGAGCCACACCCGACCCCAATCCCGAACGCCGCAACCAGCAGACCCATAGACAGTCGTTTCATCATGTTGTTCACCTTGCCAATCGACGGTGCATGTCACGGGCCAGACACAATGGGAAGTCCCGCGTCCTCAGCGCGGCCGATCTTCAGCCTTTCGCGCGATCCGCGGCGCGCGAATGTGTCCGCAGGCCCGGCACCCGATCATGATCACGAGGTCTCCGGACATGACCGGGCGGATTCGAATGTCGCCGCGTCCGCTCACGGACGCCCTGGACAGCGAACTCTAACCAGGCTACTGGACGCGCTCAATCCCAAGTATCAGCCGGTGCAGCGCTTCGCATGACGATACGCCCCGGGTGTCTGCACAGCGCGCTATGTGATAGACGATTTCCGACACCTCGCTGGCCCGGGCGCCGATGAGAAGACGGAAGACGGACGTTCCCACCGCCAAGAAGGTCGGAAAGAGCCATGATCGAAAGCGGAACCAAACCTGTCGGCAGAAGCGGCGCGGCCGGACTTATCGGCGTGTTGATCTGCACTTTTGCGGTTCACGCCCTTGCGCAATCGGGCGACCGTCCGATCGCCAAGGCCATCGTGGACGATGCCGTGACGCAATACAACCTGCGACATTTCCAGGAGGCGAGCACGCTGTTCGAGAAGGCCTATCAGGTCGATCCGGCTCCGGTCCTGCTCTTCAACATCGGTCAGTGTCACCGGCGGCTCGGAAACAACGAGCTCGCTCTGTTCTTCTATCGCAGGTACCTGGATCAGGCCCCTGCCGATGCGCCGGAGCGCCGGGAGGTGGTCAAGCGCGTGGCCGACCTAGATCGATCGATTCGGGAACAAGCGGACCTGAAGGACAAACCGCCACCGGGAGTCACGCGGGACGTGGCGGCCACTGGATCGCCGCCTGGTGCACTGTCCGGAGCCCCGCCGATTGATCTGGCTGTCGCGCACACCGTGCCCTCGCCCGATCAGGGCCCGCTCGCCGCCCCACCGGCGGACGAGAATGACAGTTCCAGGCGGACGCTGCGAAACGTGGCGTGGGTTGCGGCGGGGCTTGGGGTGGGCTCGCTCGTTTTTGGTGTCGTTGAGATGGTGACTCAGTCAAGTCGTGTCGATCGTTTCAACAATCACCTTGGTCCAACGGCCGGCGATCCAACGGGGTTGTCCAGGAACTGCGGCGGCGGAGAGCCGGGTCACGGTGGCCCAGGCTGCGCCGACCTGTACAGCGACATCTCGACGGGAAGGACGCTGGAAATCATCGGCCTAGCCGGCGGGGGCGCGCTGCTGGCGGGTTCGGTGATCTTGTTTCTCGCGTCGACACCGCGGCAGGCCACCGGCACTTCAATCGCTGCGACGTGCGGCCCGAATGTGCAATCCCCGGGCCTGCAGTGCCGCATGTCGTTCTGACGGAAGGGGTCTGGGGAACGCGCTAGCCGGTGAGCGTGGTTAACGGGGAGGTGTCCTGGAAACTGGCTTCGCCGAAGCTCGACAGGTTCACACCCATCGCGTTCGCAATAGAGATGAGCACCTTGGTCGGGTTCGTTGACGCGAGCTGCAGCCAGCGGCCCATCTTGAAGTACCCACCGGTGCCACCAAGGATGATGTTGGGCAACGCATAGTTGGTGTGCCCGTTTCCGTCGCCATGGCGATTGAACCAATAGATGGTGGTCTCGTCGAGCAGCGTTCCGGTCCCGGTCGCGGAAGGACGCGCCGCGAGGCGCTGCATGAGCCCCGCAACCTGGCCCGCGATCCACTGGTTCATCTTTTGGTATTTGCCGAGCAACGTGGCGTCGTTGTTGTGGTGCGAAACGAAGTGCAGGGGGTCCGTGAAGCCCAGCCACGGCATGCGCAGCCCGCCCGCGTCCCCTCCGCCTGGATACCCGAACGTCACGGATGCGACCTTGGTGAGGTTGCATGCAAACGACGTCGCGATGATATCCATGAAAAACGGAGACAAGGTCTCGGTGTCGGCACCGGTTCGGATTGAGTCCGCGTCGGTGAGCACCGTCGCCCGCACCGGGTTCGAGCAGTTCGTCGCCGTGGTCGTGCCCGCGGTGGATGTGGCCAGGCGCAGGTTGGCACGAACTTCGTAGGTTCGAAGCGCGGCGAGGTGCCCATCGAGAGTCCCCCGATCGGCCGTGCTGAGCGCCGGCCGAAGCGCGGCGAAGCGCGTGTGCAAAAAATCGGTGACGGCGGTGAGCTTGTGTAGAGGGGACGCTCCGGCGACGGGGACGCTCGCCCCCGTGGTGGTACCGAACACCTGTTTCCAGGCCTCGTCCGCGCTGGCCAAGCGCTTCAACGACGTCCCATCCTCCTGAAAATTGATGTCGGATGGGGTGTCACCACCGATGGGATGCAGCCCAAAGTTGAGCGAGGCGAAGGTACTATCCGCCTTGACCGCCTTCGCAATCACCTGGTCGATGCTTGGCCCATCCAGCTTGTTCACGGCCGTCGCCTGTTGCAGGTAGGTGAACCCCAGCGACCCGTTGCAGTTGTTCCCGCTGCAGCTGTGGCCCGCTCGCGCGGCCAACGTCACGGGGGCTTGGTGCTGCGGCGTTCCCGAGATGTACTTGAGCCCGGTACCTGACGTCGGCGTGGTGCCCGTCATCTGCGGACCCAGAAGCAGCATCTTGTCTTTGTAGGGCTCAAAGGGGCTCAAGGTCGCGCTGAGCGTGAAGGTGCTCGTCGTGCCCGTCGGCCAGAATGCCTGTTGATTGACGCCGTCGGGCGTGTAGCAAAACACGACGTACTTGGATTTCTTGGTCGTGGCCTGCGCGCGGGCATCGCGTTCGAATAGCTCCAGTCCGGGGAGCATCAACGCGGCGCCGCCGATGATCTTAAACAGGTCGCGCCGTTGCATGCGCTCGAAGGCGGATAGCTTCATGGGGCAACTCCTTCGGCCAAGCGCAACCGGAAGGCATCACTGCCAACGACCGATACCACCAGCTGTTTTAGATCTCCCGAGGGGGCGAAACTCTTGGCGACTGCATCCACCGAGCAGGCGTCCGCGGGGTCGACCGCCTGTCGCGACAGCGCAAACTCGAGGACCTGTTGCGAAAAACAGCTTCTCGCGCTCACGCTATTCGTGAGCCTTGCGAGAAATTCACCCCCTTTGGTGAAGGCTCCGTCCAGATCGCTATTGAACGCAATCGTGGCGGAGGTATCGACCGTCTTGCCGTGATCGATCGTGCGGAATTTGCCCACCTCGTCGAAGTTTTCGAGAGCAAAACCCGGGGGGTCAAATACCTTGTGACAGCTGCTGCACACCGGATCGCTGACATGCGCCTCGAGTCTGTTGCGTGTGGAGAGGCCATCTTGAATGGGCGGCAGCTGAGGAATCGCGAGGGTGGCGGGCGGCGGCGGAACGTCCATGCACAAGAGCGTGCGCAGCACGAACAGGCCCCGGCCGATGGGGAAACTTTCTTTCGGACGCGCGAGCAGCGCCATAAGCGCCGGGTGCGTCACGATGCCACTGCGGCCCTGCCCACTCAACGTCACGGGCGTGAACGCGGTGCCCGAGCCGGCGACGCCGTAGAAGGTTCGCAGCACGTCGTTCATGTAGTAGCTCTCGCCAGAAAACAGAGACGAAAAATTGGGTGCGGCAGTCGAATAGAGCTGCGTGGCGCTCATGAGGAGCGAGGTCGAGAGCGCGGTGACCACGTCCCCGGTGAAGCCCACGGCGTCGCGTGCGACCTCGCCGAAGGCGGCAACATTGAGCCAACTCGAATAGAACCTCTCAACCCCCCGCGTGAATCGCGGATCCTGGATCATCCGCTGGAGGTGGACCTGGCGCTTGGTCGGGTCGCCGAGCTCGTCGGCCGCTGCGGCTGCGAAGAGCTTGTCGTCGGGCAGAGAGTCCCACATGAAATATGACAGGCGGTTGGCGTACTCGTAGGCTGACAGCGGGCGCACCTGGCCCGCCACTTCGCCGAGCGACGGCTTCACGATTTCGTACATGAAGTCCGGTGACTGCAATACGCCAGTCAAGAACCATTCGACGCCCGTCGCGAAATCCTTTTCTTTGATGCCAGCGTCGAACAACGTCTTCAGGGCCGTCCTCTCATCGACGGCAAGCGGATGTCGAAAGGCGTTGGTTCCCACCTTGTCGATGATTTGCTGCTCGCAAATGGTCACGTCACCGGTCGTGGGCGGAACGCAAGGAGACCACTTCGACAGGATCGCGGTGGCCTGCTGGGCTATGTCGGCTGCCGCATTCGCCCGCTGTTCGACGCGGGTGTCATCTAACTGTTCGAATACCTTGTCGCCGAAATCCTTGGCGGGATCGCCGCCGACCTGGAGCAGGTCGAGTACGGAATTGTCGTATTGAGTACCCGATAGGAGCCGGAGCCGCACTGTCGCCGCGTGCGGATCCGCGCAGTTGAGTGGCGGCGTCGCGCCCGTTGTGACGCCGGTGCCTGGATTGCCCGCGACGGAGGTGGTGCCGGTCCCCGTGGAACTGGCCGAACCAGTGCCCCCCAAAGCTGGCGGTGTGCCCGCGCCGCCAGCGCCTGTCGCCGCCCCTGGTGGAGAGCCCGCGGGATTCGCCTGGTTCCCGGCGGGTTGGGTGCGCTTGCCGCTGGTGTCACCACTCACCTGCCCGACGCAACCGGTCAACAGAAACGCGACCCCGAAGGCTCGCGCGCCCCGCAACGCCTGCGAACAACATCTCGCGGAAACCGAGGCACCGCGGCCTCGGCCTGGGAGCTGAACCTTCATCGATGCCTGGCCAAGAAACGGACTCGTCATCGAGACTCCGATCCGGACGTGAGCCACGTCCTGCTCCGATCCGCCCCCAATTCCAACGGGCGAGGTTCCGCAGCCTACCAGAGATTGGACCCCATCGGAAGCTCGACATGGGCTCGACCTGGGCTCGCTGGACTCCGATCGAGTCGGCGAGGAACTGCGCGGCTGTCTAGTAGCCATACGCGAACGCGACCGCGCGAACGCGGCCGTGTGACGCAACCACGTTACATGCCCGGGATCGACATCAGATCGACGATCTCGATGACGCCGTCTGGGGTCATGAAGTGCGGATGCCCCTTCATCGATTCAGCGAGCGCTTCTTTCGATTCTGCCTGCATGATCGAAAAGCCGCCCAGCTCGTTGCGGGTGGGCGTCGTGCCCCCCGGCGAGACCGTCAGACTCTTGCCAAGCGGGCCGCCCATGTCGACGATCGACGGCGCAGCCTTCATCGACCACGCCTTCCACGCGTCCATGCCGGCCTTCTGCTGCTCCGGCGTCGCTTTCATCATCTGATCGAACGACGCCAAGGGCGCCTTGTAGAGAACGAGAAACTTCTTCATGACCGCACCTCTTCCTTTTGTCCCTGGTGTACGCCCGTTTCACAGGCGCCGCAAGAGCAACGCCCGCCTTCACCCATGCTTGCGCCTGCCCTTGCGCTCACACGTCGTCGGCGCTCTGGTCCACCAACAACACGTCGATCTCCAGCGTCCCGCCCAAGATCTCCGCATACGGCCGACAAAGAGCAACCGCTTCGTCTATTCCCGACAGCTCCATCACAGAGAAGCCACCGATGAGTTCTTTCGATTCCGAGAACGGTCCGTCGAGCACGCGCAAATCGTTGTTGGTGAACATCAGGCGCTTGGCCTTGGCGCTCGGTTGCATCTTCAACGCACTGACCAGCACGCCGGCCTTGGTCATCTCGGTTTTCAGACGCGTGATCTCGGCTTTCTGTTTCGGGGTGCGACCCCCCGCCTCGGTGGCTTGGTCGGCCTTGTCGATCAACAGCATCTGCAACGGCGGATTTTCCGGCGCAGGCATCAGGCCGATATCCCACGGCTCGTTGACCTTGCCCAACTCGATCTCGCCGTCGCCCAGAATCTTGCCGTAGCGCTCGGCCCAGCCGATGGCTTCTTCGCGCGTGCGGATTTTCAACTTCAGCATCGTGGCTGGCAGCTCGTGCTCGCCACGGTACGGGCCGTGTTTCACCGTGCACCGCCCATCGCGAAAGACCAGGCGCGTGCGCGTACTGCTGCCGTTCAGGCCCGCGCCGTCGAGAAACCGCCCGGACTGCATGTGCTTGCCGATGAACGCGCCCATTTTCTCGACCAGCTCCATCGGGGGTTTCTCGCCCGCCTCGGTTCGCGGATCGTTCTTGTGCATGATGATGAATCGCATGGTCGTCTCCTAGCGGGCCTTAGTTGAGAGGAAGAATGCACGCAACCGCGGGGTTGCGAGCACGTTTTCCATGACGGTTGTCCAGGTCGTTCGTGATTCGGTTGGTCCGGCACCTGCCGGGCCTCACCGACACGACGAACAACTCGCGAACCGGGCGACACCCCCGTCGATCTTTTTGTAAGTGCGCGAAATTGCTGGCGACCGACGGGCCCGCGACGTTTTTGTCTCACAGAAGCCATTCTGTCGACTCCCCACCCGATGCTGCCGCCCTACCTGGGTGATTGGTCCGCGGTGGCGAGCAGGTACGTCCACCGCCCGAGGCGGTTGCGGCGTCGACTGAGGTGGAAAGCGCGCCCGAGGACGCGACTCGGTTGCGGCAGATCCGGTGCGCTTGAAGTCACGTACGCGCCCGCATGCTGACCTTGGCCAAGGCTGAGGATCTCGAAGCGGAGTGCCGCC
The DNA here is from genome assembly GCA_017881245.1 of Pseudomonadota bacterium. GTDB lineage: Bacteria > Myxococcota_A > Polyangia > Fen-1088 > Fen-1088 > FEN-1088. The sequence continues at coordinate 741 of JADGRC010000179.1, read as the reverse complement.
TCGGGCCGGGCGTCGATCAGCCAGTACTCGGTGATCCCCGCTCGGGCGTAGGCGGCGCGCAACGCGACCATGTCCTTGCGAACCGAGGACGGGCTGACGACCTCCACCACCAAATCGGGCGCGCCGACCAGTTCGATGCCGTCAGGATTTCCGTCCGAACGAGGCAAGAGGCGGAGCCGGTCGCCTTCCAACGTCTCCCACGTCGCGAACATCACATCGGGCTCGGTACTGAGCCCGGCGGCCTCGTTCGTCAGCAGCGCGCCATCCGGGTAGATTTCACCCAGGTCTTCTTCGCGAACGATCCATTCGAGAGCAGCCGTGACGGCGCCTTTGACCTTGTTGTGTGACTCAATCGATTCAGGGCTCATGTCGACAAACAGCTCCCGCTCGGCGAAGGTGGCCCGGACGTGCTCGGGGAAGGCCGCTGAGGTGAGCCACCGGCGAAAGCCCAGATGCTCAAACGCGTCGCGAGGTACGGACACGATGTCCGGCTGAAAGGTCAGTTGCCGGGCTGCGACGCTCACCGGCTTATTTTAGCACCGCTCGCGGGGTCGTCACGCACGCGTCGACATCCTTGGTGCGTTCGGTGCTACGGCCTGCGAACTCAGGACCATTGTCAGTAACGATGATCTGGGGAAGTCCATGCGAAGCGGCCAGTCGGTCGAGCACCCTCACGACCCGCTGGCCACCCAGGGAGGTGTCGACCTCGATGGCGACGCACTCCCTGGTGAAATCGTCGAC
>JADGRC010000178.1 GCA_017881245.1 Pseudomonadota bacterium | reverse complement strand
GAGTCCATACGCTGCGGCAAGACCCAGGATCCTCTTCCAGAGAGATTCAGGGATGTACCGCCACACCTCGTCAGGGAATGGTCCCGGCAATTCAGCGCGAGCAACAGCCGCCACGCCGACTGGCTCATCGTGGACAAAGCGGGCGGGATTCAATCGATCGGACAGGGGCATTGGCGGTCGGGATAACGATCTGCCGTTCACCTGCAACGGCGGATCGCGATGATCGCACAAAAAGCCCGGACGCGGAATGCAGATCCACGCGAGGCCCGTTGACCCTTCCCGCCGTTGTCAGGTGCAACGGCCGGTTCGGCAGTGGAGCGGGCCAGAGCGCAGCTTGGCCCGCTGCTGACGACACCCTCGGCAGCGCCGGTCGTCTCGTGTCCAGACCACGTCCGCACGGGGTCCGACGAGTGCCGTCGCACGAGCCGTTGCGCCCGACATCATTGCCATGGGCGCCAGGCTCGCCCACATCTACCCGCACGCTGAACACCGATCTGTTCACCGCGTGGAACGGGCAGCACTCCGATGGCGGCCACATCAGAGAGGGCTGGCCGAGCGTTCGAGAGGCCACCTTCGATCGCCACCGGACCGCAATCGCGTGGTGGCCCGAGTTCATCGCCGCGAACCCCACCGCCGCCGACCAGGCCTTCTTCGAAGCAGATCTGCCGAACTAGTATTCTGTAACTCTAGCCCACACCTTGCCCGTCAGCCTAGCACCACTAGCAACACCTGGGCGAGACAAGGTCCCCGTAATTTCACCCGTTTACGCCATCCAGGCTCCCGCACGCCGGTAATAGACTGCAAGTCTCTCCGCACCAATCAAACTATCCCGACCAGGCCCGAGAGGCGGATCCGACGATCGTTCGTCATCAGTGCCGCATCCAACGTGCGCGCTGTGGCGACAATGATCTGATCCGCCAGATCTTTATGCATCTTCTTGGCGATCCGATGCAGCTCGATCATGGTGACAGCGTCGTACTGAGCCACCGTGTAGCGCGGATGGGTACACAGATCGCGAACGAATACGTCAAACCCATTCGGCAATGCGATATGCCCCATTTCAACCAACTTCGTCAGTTCCCAGAGCGACACGGCGGACACGGAGAGATCGGAAGCGGGGCTATCGAGAAGGCGTTTTCGACCCGGCTCAAGATCGTCGTTGGCGGCGTGGACGACGATATGTGTGTCGAGGACGATTTTCACCGTTTTCGTTTCTTCAGGGCCTTCAGGTTTTCAACGTCGTAGCTCCACGCAGCCGCAGGTAGATCGAGATTCCCCTTCACCTCCACCCGGGCGAATCCAGTCGCGGCGCGGTCCGGACCTGCCCGAGGCGTCAGCAGCGCAACCGGCTTACCGCCTTTGGTGATCTCAAAACCTGCCCTTGTTCGACCCGTCGTACCACCTCGAGAAGTTTGTCTTTGAGGTCGCTCACACTCATCGTTGCTGTAGGCCGCACGGTCAAAGGATGATACGCGGTCGAGCTGATGGTTAGCTATCAAGCTAGCCACGGCAGGGGATGGACATCCCGGCGCATCCCGGCCCATGGGCCACCCGGGTCCAACCCCATAATTCGTTCAACGCCGCGCTCGCAATGCCGCCGCTTTACATCCGCTTCACCTCCGCGCGTTCGCGGCCGTCCAAACCAGGGCCGCGAGCTCGCAGGCCGCGGTACCCACCAACAACGCCACGCCCCGGAAAGCCAAGCCCTCCCATTGCGCAGGGCGCCTGCCAGCGCCCCCGCCGAGGCGGCGAAATTGCCAAAACGCGATGGGGGCGGGCAATGCGGCGCCCCACACGACCATCGGGGGAGCGCCAAACATAGCGAGGAACGGCAATGCACCGTACACCGCCACCAGAATCGCGGCGCAGAGTCCGGCGGCGGTCGAGCTGCCGAGCCGGACCACCAGGGTGCGTTTGCCCACGGCCGCGTCTCCGATCGCGTCCGGAAATTCAATCGCCAGCAGCATCGCGAACTGCAGGCCGACGAGTGGGTACAGGACGGCTCCCAAGGCGTCGAGCGAGGCGATGATTCGGGGAACGTCGCGCATCTGCAACATGAACGCGGCAAGCGGAGTCAGACCGGTGACCACCAATGCCGTCGTCAGCTCGCCGAGACCGCGGGAGTGCAGCGCAACGGGTGGCGCGCTGTAGAACCAGGCCAGGATTTCGGCCGTGAGAAGAGCTGCCGCCGCGGCCCTTGCACCCCCGTTCATTTCACCGCGTGTGGCGATGAATGCCGTCAGAACGAGACCAGTCGCGCCAAGAGCCCGCGCCGCGGTAAGAGCGACTCTCGGTGGCAGAATCCCCGACGGTAAGACACGGCTTCCGCCCGACCAGCGCGTCGGGGTCGTATTGGCTTGGTCGGCCGCCAGGTCGAAATAGTCGTTCGCGTAGTGGGTCATGAGCTGTATCGACGTGACGGCCGCCTGTCCCAGCGCGAATGCGACCACGTCGAAATGGGCTCCCTCGACCATGGCGACCGCCGCGCCAATCCCGTACAAAATGAAACCTCCCACCAAGAACTGCGGCCGCCCCAGCCGGACGAGCGCGATCAAGGCTCGGCCCGTGCTGCGCATCTTGGCGGGGTACGAGACGCGCGAGACGGCCGGCATTTCCACCTGTCTCCCACGCTGTTTCGTTTTTCGCCATGAAGGATCACGGTCTTACGGCCACGGGGCTCGCGCCAGCGACGACCGGCGAGCTAAGTGCCCGGGGGCAGCACGATCTGGATTCCGTTGACGGGCGCCCGGGCTACTGCCCCCGTTCCCGGAGTGGCGGTTATCGCGAAATCCGTGACCGAAACACCTTGAAACTGGACGTAGTTGCCCATTCCTCCATTGGTTGCCTTGCCGAAGCCCGCGAAGGACGAGGGGGTCATTCCCTTCTGCTTGGCAGTTACTTTCGTCGTCTCGATTGCATAGTTGTAGGTGCGCTCATCGGTATCGCTGATGCTGCCGAGGCAGTACACGTAGACATCGAATTTCGAGGCGGCCCCGGCCGGAATCCCGCTGATGTTGATCGTCGCGGTCACCACCGGGTCGAGGTAACCGTTCATCATCCGCGAATTCCCGGGTTGGTCGGTGTTCCAATTGTGGAAAAGCCCGTTGGAACTCCACCGGACCATCAGACCGGGCACGATCACGCCGTCCTGATCCTCCAGCGTGCCGAGCGTGCCCATCATTCCGACGGCGCTATTCCAGTGGGCCGCGGCCTTGATTCCCGCCACTTCCAGGGGCGCCATGGGCATGGCGGTGCCGACGAAATCTATACTGACGATGCGGGGGTTGAGCACGGCGGTACCTCCACCTCCCGTGTCCCCTCCGCCCTGTCCGCTTATTCCCCCCGTAGACGAGCCCGCCGCGCCTGCGGTCGCTGCCGCGTCCCCACCTTCACCAGACCCACCGGTCTCCGCGGTTCCCCCGGTTCCTACGCCGCCGCCGGTTCCGGGCACCCCGGCCGCACCCCCGCTCCCGAACAACATCCCCCCGGAGCCCCCAGGACCGGGATCGACCAGGCTGCCCCCCGTCCCGGTGCGGCCTCCCGTACTCGAGCCTGCTGGCCACTGCGGTCCTCCACTTCCCGGCAAGGTGCCGCCGTCCGGATCGAAACCAAGGCGAAAATAGGTGCGTTCGGCGCACCCCGAGGCACCTGATACCGCCAGGGCGATGAGGATGAATCGTACCCAAGTCCTAGCAAGACACTTCGTTAAGACCATACCCAAACCGGCAGTAGCGGCACTCAATCTTAAAGAGTCACGCACGCTCCGGGAGCCCGGTTTCTGCCTACTGGCGGCCAAGCGCCTCTCCGAATGGACGATCCGGCGTTGGCAGCGTGAAAACCTCGGCGCGGCAATCTGGAAAAACCGGTGAAGCATCGATTGTCGGGTATTCATTTCGAGACGCTTCTCCCCAAGCAGCCTTCGGGGCGAAGTTTTCAGATCGATCGCCTCAATCTGAAAGCGGCCTGTGAAAACATTGTCCTCGGGTCGATCGCACTTCTATTGTTGAAATATTATCAATGGTACTGCAAACTACCCGGAATGTGGATCCCGCGCGATCTGGTTGCATTTCTGCGATCGACCGCGAGGCAGCGGCCCGCCATCCTGCTGACCGGTAGCCGCCAGGCCGGCAAGACCAGCCTCCTCGAGCATACGTTCCCAGACTACAACTACGTCAGCCTGGACCTGCCCGCCCTGGCCGAGGAGGCCGAAAACTCCGGCGAGCAGTTCCTCGCCCGCCATCCAGTGCCCCTCATCATCGACGAAGTTCAGTACGCGCCACGGCTGTTTCGTTACTTGAAGAACGCCATCGATCGACACCGGCGTGACTATGGACGCTATCTCCTCACGGGCTCGCAGAAGTTTCAGCTGATGCAGGGAATCAGTGAAAGCCTGGCTGGACGTGTGTCGATCGTCGAGCTGCACTCTCTGTCGCTGCACGAAATCGAAGCGTTCGTGGGCAAGCGGCTCGGTCGGGACCAGATTGTCGACTGGATGTGGAGGGGCGGGTATCCGGAGCTGGTGGCCGAGGACCTGCCTCCCCGCCGCTTCTACGCGGACTACGTCGCGACCTATCTCGAACGCGACGTTCGCCAGGCGCTGCAGGTGCGCAACCTACGCGATTTCGATCGCTTCCTACGCCTGTGCGCCCTGCGAACCGGTCAGATCCTGTCGATGAACGCCTTGGCTTCGGAAGTCGGCGTCGCCACCAACACGATCAAGAGCTGGATGGGGGTACTCGAGGCGTCGAACATCATCCTTCTCCTGCCGCCGTACTTTCGCAATCTCGGCAAGCGCGTCGTCAAGGCACCGAAGCTGTACTTCCTGGACACCGGGCTGGCGTGTTTCCTGGCCGGGTTCGACAGCCCGCAGTCGCTGGCCGGCAGCGGCCATCTGGGCGCGATGTTCGAGACGCTCGTTCTCGGGCAGCTTATCCGCCGATCCGCCAACCGCGGTGAGACACCAGTGGTCTGCTATTACCGTGACCATCATGGCAACGAGGTCGATTTCGTTTTGCCGGTAGGCGAGAAGCTGCGCTTGGTCGAGTGCAAGTGGAGCGAGACCCCCGAACCGCAAACGCGAGGCTTCCGGGAGATCGAATCACTCATAGGCCCGCACGGCGTGCTCGGGAAAACT
>JADGRC010000177.1 GCA_017881245.1 Pseudomonadota bacterium | reverse complement strand
GCCGGGCGATACTGAGACAGCCCAGGCCCTCGGCTACCTGCATGCGAACTGCGGCCATTGCCACAACAAGAACGGTGCCGCCTGGCCCGATACCCAGATGCTCTTGCGCTGGAGTGTCGGGGATCATGACGTGGTCACATCCGGTGTCTATCTATCGATCGTGGACAAGACCCTGCAGTACTGGCGGGGTGGCGCGATCACGCTGCGCGTGGCGCATGCCCAACCCGACGCTAGCGCAATCGTCGCCCGCATGGACATGCGGGGCTCGGATAACCAGATGCCGCCGCTCGCCACCGAGATCGTCGATTCGGCGGGTGTCGACCTGGTGCGTCGCTGGATCGCTTCGCTGCCCCCGTAACGCCGCCCGCACCCGTCGCAATCAATGTGGGTGGGTGTGGCTCAAATCTGGTGCACGCCGCTTCAGCCGTCCGGCGAGCCACCGAGGTTAGTTAAGGGACCCGCGCCGGGAGGACGGCAGGCGAGACTTCGCGACGCGCCCCGGACCTCGAATGTCGCAGAGCTTGGCCCCCACAGTTCCGGAAATCGATGACGAGGCTTCCGCTCGCCAAGACGAGATTGCGCGACTGAAACAGGAGGTGTTTCTGCTCGAAACGCTGATGGACAACAGTCCGGACAGCATCTACTTCAAAGATCTGAACAGCCGCTTCACGCGCATCAATCGCTACGCTGCCGCGCGATTTGGAGTCGGTGAACCGGCCCTCGCCGTTGGCCGGACAGACTTCGACTACTTCACCGACGAGCACGCGGCGCAGGCTTTCCGCGATGAACAAGAAATCATCTGTACCGGGCAGCCGCTCGTGAACGTCGAGGAGAAGGAAACCAAGCCCGACGGTGGAGTCCTCTGGGTCTCAACCACCAAGATGCCGCTGCGGGACAGCGCGGGCAATATCGTCGGCACGTTCGGCATCTCCCGAGACATTACCCAGCGCAAGCAATTCGAGGACCAGCTCGAACATCAGGCGTTCTTCGACACGCTCACGCAACTGCCGAATCGGGCGCTGTTCATGAACCGGCTTCAGCACCTGTTTCATCGCGCACAACGGGCACAAGGGGATTTGTTGTTCGCGGTGCTGTACCTGGACGTGGACCGGTTCAAGGGGGTCAATGACGGCCTCGGGCACCAGGCGGGCGACGATCTGTTGGTCGAGATCGCCAGGCGCCTCGAGCGTTGCGTGCGGCCGAGCGACACGCTGGCCCGTTTGGGGGGCGACGAGTTCACGATCCTGCTCGAAGACATCGCCAGCGAGGTCGATGCCACGCGGATCGCCGACCGCATCCAGAAGGAACTGTCCGTGCCATTTTCGGTTCACGGACAGGAAGTGTTTTCATCCGCCAGTCTGGGGATCGCGCTATCGAGCTCGCACTATCAACGCCCCGAGGACATGCTGCGCGACTCCGACATCGCCATGTACCGTGCCAAGGCGAGCGGTCGCTCTCGGCATCAGGTCTTCGACGTGGACATGCATCAGCGCGCCGTTTCGTTGCTGCGGCTCGAAACCGATCTGCGACGGGCCATCGAGCGGCGCGAATTCGTTCCTTACTATCAACCGATCATCGACCTTGAGACCCGCCGCTTGCGCGGATTCGAGGCCCTGGCGCGCTGGCTGCACCCGACGCGGGGCCTGGTCATGCCGGACGTGTTCATCCCCGTCGCCGAGGAAACGGGGCTCATCGGACCTCTCGGCGACTTCATGTTGGTCGAGGCCTGCCGCCAGATGCGAAAGTGGCAGCGCCAGTACGCGCGCGATCCCGCTTTGTGCATCAGTGTCAACGTGTCGACCCGGCAGCTCGCGCAGTCCGACGTGGCCGAGCAAGTCCGGCGCGTCTTGCTGGAAACCGGGCTCGATCCGGCGTGCCTGACCCTCGAAATCACGGAGAGCGCGCTGATGCAGAATCTAAAAAGTGGTGCGGACGTGATCCAGCGGCTGCACGACATGGCCGTTCGCCTGCACATCGACGACTTCGGTACCGGTTATTCGTCACTGTCGTACCTGCACAACTTCCCCGTGCACACGCTGAAGGTGGATAAATCGTTCGTCAGTCGGATGGAGGACGCGCCCAACCAGGCCGAGATCGTGAAGGCCATCGTCTCGCTGGCTCAGAACCTGGGTATGGAGGTCACGGCGGAAGGCGTGGAGACGAACGCGCAGGCCGACGCCCTGCAGGATCTCCATTGCACGAACGCCCAGGGTTTTCTGTTCTCACGCCCGCTGCCCGCCGCAGAGGCCGAACGCCTCATCGTCGACGGGCTCCCGCCTTACTGAAAAGTGGGTCAAGAGGTGGGCGCCAGCGGACCCACGCCCATTTTCAATTGACGACGTGTACGCGGGTGATCGAACGGCCCCATCCGATCCCGAACGAGACCGCGAAGCTGGGCACGTATTTGGAATCGACCGTGCTCGTGGTGAAATTGACCGAGTTGTACGCGGTGCTTTTCGCTGTGTAGAATGGCAAGGTGGCGTCGGCTTGGAGGAACATGCGGATGGTGCTGGCCCGCAGCAGTTCGTAACCCGCCGACAACTCGGCCTGAAGGCCGCTGCCACTATAGGAGTTGAAAGTGCCGCCCGTCGCGGGGTCGGTGCCCGCGTGCGCGACGGCTGTCCCACCCCACCCAAGGCCGCCACCCACGTAGCTGGACCGGTTGGCCGTCGGGTTCAGGAAGTACAGCGCCATCAGCTTGACCCACGATCCGGTCACTCCCGCCGAAGCGCCGTTGCTCGATGTGTCGCTTCCGACCATGAGATTGAAGAACGAGAAATCGATACCCAGCGAATCGAGCTCGTACCGGTATCCAAACCCGAAGGCCGGACCGTGGCTGAAGCTCGGACCAATCGCGCCGCCGTATCCGAGTCGCGCGTACCACAGTGAATCCGCCTCGACGCGGTTTGGGGCCTGCTGGGCCGACGTCGCGTTCGTTCGATCAACGGTGTCGTTGACGGTGTTCATGGGTTGACCTGTCAAAAGCGATCGCACCATCTGGCTGTACACCGGCGGAACTTCCTCCAGCGCCCGCGCCGTGGCCTGGCGGTAGCCCTGCGGCGATTGCATGAAGATGGTGATGCTGTTTCCCAGCTTTACGTGGTACACGACGAAAGTCCCGGCGCAGTTCTGTTGCACGACCTGCACGCCCTGCTGTTGGATTGCCTGGGCCAGCAGGAAGCGGGTCGCGTTGCGATCTTGTTCCGACAAGGTGTCCCGCGAGGCATCGACCTCGACGCAGACCCCGGCCGAAGCGGCGCGCGCAATCAGCGTGGTTGTTAAGACCGTACAAAAGAGAAAGGGCATTTTTGTCATGCCGTGATTGTAAAGCAAATCCAGTGCCGAGCGAAAATCAACCGTGAGACCGTCCGGTCGCGCCGGGCCAAATCGCGAAGAAATTCGGGACGAATGGACAATCTCGGCGGTCGAAAGGACAACGCGTCTTGCCAGTTGCTGTGTTCATGATCTGACAACAATGTCAGTGCGCCCGGCAGTCACGGTGTGCCATCGCTTCCCGCTCGGCCGTATCTGAATCCGGCCACCCGATCGGCTCGGCCCCATTGGCGCGCGGCCACGCGGACCACTAGCTAACCGCCCTTGGCCCGGTCCCGGCGCTCTTCGTGTCTTCATCGGGGCGGCTGCCGAATCCCGGCATGCCACGATCTCGGCATCCCGAGATATGATGCCTGGGTGCAGTTGGTTCGTTTGATCGTGGTCGCGATCGCCGGAGTCGCCGCGCTGGCCGGCTACATCCAGGAGGGACGCCGACTTCAGATCATCAAACAGATGTCGGGCGACAAGGCGCGCGACTTCTATGAAGCTGTGCGCACGCGCGACGAGCGCATCATGTGGCTGGTCGCCGTCCTGTTGGCCGCGGGGGCCGTGGCGGCGGTCGTCAAGGAACTGGCCTTCTCACCGACGATGTCCAGCGTTTGAGCTCCTTCCCGTGATAGGCACCGTTCTGATCGCCATCGTGATCGTCGCCGCGGGGACTCGCGCCACGGACGCCGTACGCCTGCGGCAGCAGGAGACCATTTTGGCCAAGCTGCCCACCGGGGATGCGGTCGCCTATTTTCGGATCCTGCGGCGCCGCGCATGGACGGTGCGAATCCTGCGTACGATCGCGGTCGTGTCGCTGGTGATCATCCTGTACGCGCGGAACCGGGGCTGGCAAAGGGACCATGTTCGTTCGCGCGTGAGTGCCGCCGAACAACTCACCCCTCGCTCGTGCTCGAACGTCGACTACCGGGCGCAGCGCCGGTATACGAGCTGGCCGACCGGGCCGAACGCGAACGGCTCCCAGCCGGGGGGGGCCGCCTCGACAATCGCTTTGCCGGCTTCGGGCAGGGATTTTGCGTCGATCGTGACGCGCGCGGGTTGGGCCAACATGACCTCCCACTGCTGACAGGCCGACGGCTTGTCGGCGGTGGCTCCGCGGGGCCAACAGACAATCGTGCCCACCGCGACCGCGCCACCGAGGAGCATCATTGTACGAAGATTCTTCATCCGCAGATGCTGACGCAAGCGCCCGGTGCGGTCAAAGTTCCGCGCAATCTCTCGCCATAACTAGCGGCTCCCAGGCCGCTCCCGGATTTCCCTCAAAGGCGCCGCGATCTCGTGTTAGGGACGCTGTCCGGCCAGATCGTGCGACCGGTCGTCGGGCAGGTGAGACCGTCGGTCGCGCCAACCATCCACGAACACCCACGCGGCCAGGGACAACGCGCAAAGTTGTCGCAAGTCCATGGGCCGCCTGGGAGCAACGCGGCCGAGCGACTGCGCGCTCGGCGCAAAAATAGCCATGCAAATCGCCGCGGCGCCGAGGCCGATCTTGAGACGCGCCAAGAATCCCTCGGATTGGATATGCACGACGAGCCACACGAACTGAACCGCCAGAACCGGAACGATCAACACCAGGGGACTGTTGCGCGATTGGTACCAAACATGGTGTACGACGTAGCTCACACAGCGCTGTCCGGTCAACAGGACCGCCGCCGTCAGGCAGACCATCGCCACGATCACGCGCAACCAGTCTCTCATGCTGCCCGACGCTTGAAAGTCGTCGCTGTCGTCCTGTTCCGCGAAGAACAACAGGGCGTCACCGCCCGGGCGACGAATCCGCTCGCGAAGCCAAGACTCATCCTTGCCACCGTTCATTGTTCACCCCTCACGTGAGTGCACGGGACCACCGAAGGAATTTCTAACGCACTTCGTACGAAGATTGCACGAAAATTCATCACAAAAATCAAACGAGCGAGGACGAGACGATCTGGATCAGGCCTCCCGGATCCGGCTTCCCCGCGCCCGAATGTCCGTGGCGAACCATCTCACTGCCTGGGTCCGTGGGTGGATTCCGGGAATATCTCCCGCGATTCACGGCGTGATCTCGAAGTGCGTGCGCAGCACGTGGGCCGAGCTTCCTCCCACCATGACCTCCATCGTTCCGGGTTCAACCGTCCGCTGCATCCGCTCGTCAATGAACGAGAAATCCCTGGGACCGAGCGAGAACTCGATTCGACGTGCCTGTCCGGGCAGTAGATGAATCCGTCGAAATCCTTTCAGTTCCTCCACGGGGCGAGTAACCGAACTTACAAGATCGTGAAGGTATAACTGAACCACCTCATCGCCGGGCCGTTTGCCCGTATTGGTGACGGTCACCGAAACGGTCACCCGGGCGAACGGCGGAACCCGGGGCGGCGTGATTGTCAGGCCCCCGTATTCGAAGGTGGTGTACGAGAGGCCAAATCCAAATGGCCACGCGGGACCCGGTTCCTCGAACAGATACGGCCGCCGGGCCGTGGGTTTATAGTCATGGTAGACGGGCAAGGTTCCCAGCCCTCGCGGAAACGTGATAGGCAGGCGTCCCGCCGGGTTGACGTCCCCGAACAGAACGGCAGCCACCGCCGTACCAGTCTCTTCCCCGAGGTAGAAGCCCTCCAGGATGGCGGGAACTTTGCCGGCCAGATCGCCGATGGTCAGGGGACTGCCGTTGATCAACACGACCACGGTGGGACGCCCCGCCCCAAGGACGGCGCGCGCCAGATCCATCTGACGACCAGGCAAGTCCAAATTCATCCGATCGCCCCGGTGGTTGTCGGCCCATCCTTCGCGGGACAGCTGTTCGTTCTGTCCCAGAACTAAGACCACCGCATCCACCGCCCCGGCCAAACGCGCCGCCTCGGAAATCAGCGGTTGGTCTTCGGCGGCCGTCGGCAGGGTGACCTGATCGTCGCGCCAGCCACGGCCGCCCATCGTCAGACCGCAGCCCGGCGCCGTCACGATGCTCACCTTGTTGCCGAGGCGCGCGCGAATTCCGTCCAACACGCTCACGGCTCTGGTCGGAACGCCGCTGTACTCTCCCAGGCGGCATATCGCCGCGTTGGGACCGATGACCGCCAGTGATTTCAGGCGGCCCGGGTCAAGGGGCAGCAGGCCACCGTCGTTCTTCAGCAGCACGATGGCTTCCTCGGCGGCACGCAGCGCCAGCTTTCGATCCGTTACGCGCTCGGGCGCGGCGGCCGTCGCCTCGTCGACATACGGGTGCTCGAACAAGCCCAGAATCATCTTCGCCGTCAGGACGCGCACGACCGCGCGATCGATCAGAGATTCGGCCAGCACGCCTTCCCGCACGTCGCTGCCGAGCGTGACGTACCCCTCGGGCTGAGGGAGCTCGATGTCGACCCCCGCGTCCAGGGCCTTGCGCCCTGCCACCCGCAAATCGGCGACGACGTGGTGCCGGCGTTCCAACTCGGCCACCCCAAAATAGTCGGAAACCACCAGCCCGTTGAACGCCCATTCGTTTCGCAGGATGGTGCCCAGCAGCCAATGGTTGGCATGCGCCGGGATGCCATCGATCTCGTTGTAGCTGGCCATCACGCTGCCCAGAGCCGCCTGCCGTATCGCCATCTCGAATGGCGGCAGGAAGATCTCGCGCACCACGCGCTCCGAAATGTTCCCCGGTGCCGTGTTCCGCCCGCCTTCGGGCTGTCCATGGACCGCGAAATGCTTTCCCGTCGCCAGTACATGAAGGGCGTCGATGGGAGAGGCGGGCGTGCGGTGCCCCTGCAGACCCAGGACGGCGGCCACGCCCATGCTCTGAACCAGGTGGGTGTCCTCGCCGAACGTCTCCTCGACGCGTCCCCATCGGGGATCGCGGGCGACATCCAGGACGGGCGCGAGCGCATGTTGTACCCCACGCGCGCGCATCTGGCGTGCGGTGACCGTGAAGACCTCCTCGACCAGGTCCGGATCGAACGTGGCGCCAAGCGCGATCGCTTGGGGAAAACTGGTGGCGCCGGGGGCCACGAAACCGTGGAGGGCCTCCTCGTGCAGGATGGCCGGGATGCCGAGTCCGGGCTGTTCGACGAGATAGTGCTGAATGGCGTTCGCGAATACCGCGGCCTCGCGCGGATCGTGCTTGTCTCCTGGGCGGGTCACTTCCCCGACGCCGTGTGGAATCAATAGGCGCGCCTGTTCGGCGGAGAACGCGCGGGTTTTCTCGTCGTACAAATGGGTTTGATCCCAGTTGGCGGACTGTAGCTGCGCCACTTTTTCTTCCAGGGTCATGCGTGCCAACAGGTCGAGGACGCGCTGGGCGATGGGAAGTCTGGCGTCCCGATAGGGGGGAACTGCGATTCCTGGTGCAGGTCCGCCGGGACGGGGGATGGTGCCAGGGGCGGCCCGTGCCGCCGGAGTGGTGTGGGTGCCAGGGGCGGCAGGGGCGGCGGGGGCAGCAGGCACCCCGGGACCGGCAGGGGTGGCCGGCACGGTGGGGGCCGTGATGACATCGGCGACCACGCGGAAGGACGGCCAATTGGCCAAGCCCACGACGAGCACGGGAAAGAGCAAGATGGTGTGGCGCGTGGGCGACGTCATCTTGCCGTCGCCGGATTGCCCCCGTTCGATGCGGGGGCGAAGACTGATGAGCTCATCGCTAATGGGCCGTGGCGGCTACCTCCTGCCCGGCAGTGTAGGAGGAAAAACGGCCCGGCGCCTATTTCTGGTGTCCCCTGTGGGGGTCGTCCGGCGGCGCGCACGAATCCAGGCCGAGCGCACGCAGCAGCCGAACCAGGGTCGGTTCGATCCTCCAGCGATCCAGCAAGCGGGCCAGGGTCCTCCGGGCCTCGTCGTCGAAACGGTGGACGCGGTGACCGAGGAGGAGCTCATTCTTTGCGGTGTGTTCCCACCCGACCAACTCGGTCACCGTTACGCGATAGCCGTGCGCGGCAAGGCACAGGGTACGCACGACATTGGTCAAGTGCGATCCCATTTCACGACGGTGGAGTGCGTGATGCACCAGGGCCTGGTCCGCGGGATCCCGATCGGTACGCTCGGCCAGTTGACGGGCAACCTCCGCCTGACAGCAGGGCACGACGGCGATGTGATCGGCGCCGTGTGAGATCCCCAGCGCCAGGGCGTCGTCCGTCGCCGTGTCGCACGCGTGCAGCGCGGTCACGACGTGCAAACGTGCCGGCAAATCCGCATCGGCGATCGCGGTGTCCAAGAAACGAAACCGTTCGTGACCATAACGAGCGGCGCGCTCGGTCGCGGCGTTGACCAGCTCGGTGCGAGATTCGACGGCGAACAACGTGCCCCGGCCCGCGGGCCCAAGCAGAAGCTCATACAGCAGGAAGCCGAGATAACTCTTGCCCGCGCCGCAGTCGACGAATGCGGGGGACGCGTGGCGGTCCAGAGCATCATCCACCGCTGGCCGCAGCAGACCCACGAAATGGCGGATCTGTTTCAGCTTTCGTCGCGCGTCCGCGTTCAACTTCCCATCACGAGTCAACAGGTGCAGGTCCTGGAGCAGGTCGACGGACATGCCCTGGGGCACGTCAGGGTCGGCTCGCGGGTCGGCGAGGTCAGGCTTCGCCGGGGATGATCCCGGCCCGTGTCCCGTGGCGGGTCCCCTTCGTTGTTCCGTCGCGGATCCCGTTCCGTGTGTCGGTGTGCGTCCCAGCCCGTGTCCCTTCGCCTGACTCTTAGCCCTACCCATGACTGAATTCTCGGCGCTCGATCGTTTGCGCGGCCCGGCTACCGGCGCGTTGTTTCGAAGGCCACCGCTGTCGCGCGCGGACCAACGGCGCCGAACCGTTCGGCCTGGCGGCCAACCAGTCCGACCACCGCATCGACCCATGAGGTACTTGCGTTCAGCGACGGCACCAACGTCAGCCGCTCGCCTCCGGCGGCGACAAAATCGCGTTGCGCGCGAATGCCGATCTCCTCCAACGTTTCCAGGCAATCCGCGACGAAGGCAGGGCAGAACACCACGACTCGCTTCTTCCCCTGCGCGGCCAATTCCGTCAGAACGACGTCCGTGTAGGGACGGATCCAGGGCGTGCGTCCCAACCGCGACTGGAAGCTGATGCTGGACGATTGCTCCGGCCAGCCCAGACGGGCGCCGAGCGCGCGGGCCGTGGCGAAACACTGGGCGCGATAGCAGTGGCGATTGGCGGCGACCAACCGATCACAGCAGCCCGCGGCGGCCAGGCAATGGCTACCGGTCGGATCGGCCTTGCGCATGTGTCGCTCCGGCAACCCATGAAAACTGAACAGCACGTGGTCGGGATGCTCGGCCTGCAGGATGGGCCGGCCGCGCTCCGCGAACGCCTCGATGAAACCTGGATCGTCGTAGAACGGTTCGATGAACGACAGCGTGGGGGTCACCCAAGGCCGTGCGGCGACGCGGAATACTTCCTCGACCGAGGACCCCGTCGATGAAGCCGAGTACTGAGGATAAAGCGGGAACACGACGATGCGATCGGCTCCGGAGGCACGCAGCTTGTCGAGCGCGGACGCGATCGATGGCCGCTGGTAGCGCATGCCCAGCTCGACCACCCAGTCGTCACCCAGCCGGGCGCGGACGGCGGCCGTCAGGTCCTGACTGTTCGTGAGCAACGGTGATCCGCGGTCGGTCCAAATTTGACGATAGGCGGCGGCGCTCTTGCGGGGACGCAGCGGCAGGATGATCAGGTTCAACAGCGCCCACCGTCCGACCGGGTTGATGTCCAAAACGCGCGGGTCCGCCAGGAACTCGCGCAGATACCGGCGCACGGATCCCGGGCTCGGATCGTCGGGGGTTCCAAGGTTGCACAGGAGCAAGCCGGTGACGGACACGGGACGACTATGCCACGCGACGACGGCGAACGGGACCTTAGGTATGCTGCGTCTCGCCCGCAAGATGAACACGAACATCAACACGAACGCATGGAAACCGGGATCGCTGATTGACCGGGATCTGGCCGTGTTCTGGCACCCCTGCAGCCAGATGCGCGACTATCAAGATTTCCCACCGCTGGAGGTGACCGCGGCTCGTGGGGCGCGGCTGGTGCTGGCGGACGGGCGCGAGGTGTTGGACGCGATCTCCAGTTGGTGGTGCAAGTCGCTCGGCCACGGACATCCGGGCGTTCGGGCGCGCATCGAGCAACAGCTTGGCCGGTTCGAACACGTCATCGCGGCGAACACGACCCACGCGGGCCTGGTGGAGTTGTGCGAGCGCCTCGTGCGCCTGGCCAACCGGGAACCTCCCCTTTCCGCCTCGGTTCGCGCTGCCGCCGCGGCTGGTGCCGGCGCTGGCGCTGCTGGTGCAGTCGCTGCTGGTGCCGCTGGCGCTGCTGGCGTTGGAGCTCCCGCCTCGGCGTCCCTGGTGACTCCCCCCATCGCCGCTGCTGGAGCCTCACCCGATCGCGGGGGGCATTTCGCAAGGGTATTTCTCGCCGACAACGGATCGACCGCCGTGGAAATCGCGATGAAAATGGCCTTGCAGGCGCAACAACAGCGCGGGCACGGCGGACGCACTCAATTTGCGGCACTCGCGGGTGGTTATCACGGAGAAACCATCGCCACCCTGTCGGTTGGTGATTTGGGACTTTACGCCGATCCCTATCGGCCCCTGATGTTTCCCGTCACCAAGCTCGGGCCGGTTCCCACCCGCACGGGGGTGGATGATCCGTTGTGGCAGGATGCCGCTTGGGAATGGCCCGCTATCGAGCGGACCTTGCTGCCTATCGCCCAGAGTTTGGCGGCCATCATCTATGAGCCCGTGCTTCAGGCCGCCGGCGGGATGCGGTTTTACAGCCCGGATCTGCTGCGGCGGCTGCGCCGTTTCGCCGACGCGCACGGCGTGTATTTGATAGCCGACGAAATCGCCGCCGGCATGGGACGCCTCGGTGTCATGCTGGCGAGTCACCTGGCCACGGTGGAAAGCGGTGGAGCCTCCGGAGGAATCGGCGTCGGGGATCAAGCGGCGTTGCCGGATTTCGCCGTGATGTCCAAGGGGCTGACCGCCGGATTTCTCCCGCTGTCCGTCGTGTTGACGACCAACGAGATCTACGCTCACTTCGATGGAGACTGGGCGGAACGTCGCGCGTTCTTGCACTCCAACACCCACACGGGCAACGCGTTGGCGATCGCCGCCGCGCTGGGGGCACTCGATGCCTACGAGACCGAGGGGATTCTTGACCACGTCGCGGTGGAGGGCCGCCGGATGCGGGCCGCGCTGACGGACGTCGCCCGCGGATCGCGGGTACTGACGAACGTGCGCGGTGTTGGGATGGTGGCGGCCGTGGAACTGTGCGCCCCCGACGGCGCCCCCCTGGATCCGAAGGCGCGCACGGGACGGGCGGTCTTCAAGGAAGCCGTGAGGCGCGGCGCTTTGCTGCGCCCACTCGGGGATACACTGTATCTGTTTCCTCCGCTCAACTGTCCGGTCCGGGATCTCGACGCCATGGTCACGATCCTCGCCGACAGCGTCCGGGCGGTCGTCCCGGGTGCGTAAGCGCCGACTCGGCTGGCGGCTACAATTTACACCTGTTGCTCTCGCGGATGTAGTCCGTTGCGGGACACGAGGCGCCAATCGGACTCCCGCAGTCCCAATTGGATGCAATGAACGGCAGCTTTCGACCATCAAGGCCTCAACGTCGGAGCCACTCCCGGGACGTTCTCTTGGCCACTTCATGGATGAGCGCACCAATGTGGGTCGCGTTACTTGCTCTTCGAACCGCCTAGGACAACAATTTGTGCCATGCGTTTCGTTGCCTCGACGGTGATATTGGTCGCAGCCCTTTCCTTGCCCGTGTCGGCGTTCGCGCAAACCGCCGGGCAACCGCCACCGGGCACGCCCCAGCAGCCGGTGATGCCCCCCCGGGGGCCATCACCGTACGCGGTGCCCATGGCCGTCGAGGTTCCTCATCCGGGAAGAAATTTTTCGCTCACATTCTCGCCCATACACCTTTTCTTCCCTGTCTTGGAATTGACAGGCGAGTTCCGCATCAGTGACAAAGTTAGTGTTGCGGCGATTGTCGGCGTCGGCAGTTACTCCGAGACGGTCAACTTCATCAAGGTCTCCGCGACGGTCTTCGAAGCGGGCGCGCACCTGCGCTATTACGTCGTCGGTGATTTCCGTCACGGCATGCAAATCGGGGCGGAACTGCTGTACCTGCACCTGTCCGACCCAAACCTGTCGGCTAAGGGCGAGGGCTTGGCCATCGGGCCCTTCGTGGGCTACAAGTACACTGCGGACGTTGGGTTCACGTTCGACTGCCAGCTCGGGATCGAACACGTCGGCGTACGGGCGTCCGCCAGTAGCGGAACCTCGTCAGCCTCGAACAGCGATTCGTCCGTAATCCCCCTGCTCAATATCAATATCGGGTGGTCGTTCGGCTAGACCCCGGTCCGCCGCAGAAGCACTCTGACGAATCTGGGGTCATCCTGGCCATCCAACAACGCAGGGCAAAAAAAAAAGGCGGTGCAAGAAGTCCGGCGCCAGCCCCCCTGGGCCCGACTTCTCACACCGCCACCTCATCCCCTCCGTGTCTCCTCCCCCTGACACCAAAACCAGCAATTTT
>JADGRC010000176.1 GCA_017881245.1 Pseudomonadota bacterium | reverse complement strand
CGACAATCGGCGACTGGTCTGTATCGGGAGGCTGTGCGAGCAGAAAGGCCAGCTTCTCATTCTGGACGCGCTCGGCGTCTTGGCCAAGGAGGGCGTCGAATTCGAAATGGTCCTGGCCGGCGACGGACCGATGCGCGCCGTCGTCGAGCAGCGGATTGTCGAGCTCGGCCTTGGCGGCAAGGTCCGGATCACGGGCTGGGTCAGCAACGACGACGTTCGCCAGGAGCTACTTGGCGCACGGGTCCTGTTGCTCCCCAGTTTCGCCGAGGGTTTGCCGGTGGCATTGATGGAGGCGCTGGCGCTCGGACGGCCGGCGATCAGTACGTACATCGCGGGGATCCCCGAGCTGGTCGACAACGGCGTGAACGGCTGGTTGATTCCAGCGGGCTCGGTCCCGGCGTTGGTTGACGCAATCAAGATAGCGCTCGACACACCGCTTGCCGAGCTTGGGCGGATGGGGCGGGCTGGCGCCGCCGCCGTGGCCGCCCGCCATGACGTCGATCGCGAGGCCGCCCGTCTGTTGGATGTGTTTGACCTGTCGGGGAGTAGCGAGGAACCGCAACACTGACAGGCTTGCCCCTTTGCCCCTTTCCGCTTTTCGCGGCAAAAATCGTCCGCGTCTCTCGGTGTTACACTGTCGCGACCCGAGTAGACGTTGATTCTTCCGGTCTCCCCATGGACGTCGCAGCCATAGTCGTAAACTTCCGCACCGCCGAACCCACAGTTGACGCAGTGGCCGCGCTCCTGCGTGAGATGGACGAGTTCGAGGAACCGCGCGTGGTCGTCGTCGACAACGATTCGCGCGACGGGTCGTTCGAGCATTTGACGACGACCTTCGCGGATCCCAGGTGGCAGGGTCGCGTGACGGTCATCGATTCAAGGCACAACGGCGGATACGGATTCGGCATCAACGTGGGCGTTCGCTTCCTGTTGGCCCTGCCGCGCACTCCGCGTCACGTGTACGTCATCAATCCCGACGCCGTCGTGGAACCCGGCTCTCTGAAACGCATGATGGCGTTCATGGACAGTCATCCCGATGTGGGACTGGTCGGAGGGCGTATTTACAATCCATCGGGCACGCAGGTGAAGGCGTTTCGGTTTCCGTCGTTCTGGGGCGAGTTCGAATCCACCGCACGCACCAAGGTGATCACCCGACTGCTCAGGGCCCACATGATGTCGATCCTGCCGACCGAGACGTGCGAGGTCGATTGGGTTTCCGGCACCAGTATGTTGATTCGTACCGAGGTCCTTCGGGTTCCGGTGCTGTTCGACGAGGGATTCTTTCTGTATTTCGAGGAAATCGACTTTGCCCGTCGCGTGCGGCAGGCTGGCTGGAAGGTCTTTTACGTCGAAGATGCCAGCGTGGCGCACATCGGATCGCTGGCCACGGGAATGATGGATGAGTCCCGCCCCATGCCCGGTTACTGGTTTCAGGCGCGCCGTCGCTATTTCGTGAAACACCACGGGCCCGTTTACGGCGCAGCTTGCGATCTGGCGTGGATCTGCGGCTATGCGGTCTGTGCGACCAAGTCGACCCTTCTGGGCCGCCGCATCGATGCGCGGCCGCGAATGTGGCGTACTTTCATTGGTTACAGTGTCCGAAATCTGTTGAAGCCCGCGCCCGAAGCCGAACAAAACGCGGGCATGCGACAGGTGAGCGCGTCCGAGACCCAGAAGTGACGGACGCCGAGGGCTCTTTGCTATCAGCTCGCCAGATTCGCCGGGTGGGGTTCGTTAGTCCCGCCTGGCCGCCGGGCTCGTTGTCGAACGGCATCGTCACGTATGTCGCCAACATTCGGCTCGGATTGACCGCGCTCGGCGTCGGATCCGGGGTGGTGGCCAATCAAATCGCCCTGCCTAGCCATTCCACCGAAGAATCGGATGTCGTGGACGCAAGTCATTGTCACCCACCCTTGCGTTTGCGGCTGCTGTGGAAAGCCGGAGAACGGTTGGGCGGAATGTCGACGCTGGATCGGAGACTGGGAGCCGCGGTCGGGGCCGCGCTGCGGATATCGCACGCGCGGGCTCCGCTGGATCTGTTTGAGATGGAGGAATCATTTGGCGGGGCACGCTTCGCAAAGGGTGCCATCCTGCGGCCGATGATCGTACGGTTGCACGGACCGTGGTGCTTGGTTTCGCCCGCTCTCGGCCGTCCGGACGATCCCCGGACGTTTCAACGGCGGGTGGAATCCGAAGGCCGCGCGATTCTGGCGGCCGATGCCGTATCGTCGCCCTCGCGGCACGCGTTGCAGCAGGTGCGCGCGCACTACGGTTTCCCTCTGGCGCAGGCGGAGGTCATCCCGAATCCCATCGCCATCCAACCCGAATCGTTGCGGTGGCGTTACGAAGAGAGCGACAAGAAGACCGTCCTTTTCGTGGGCAGGTTCGATCGTCTGAAGGGCGCCGATGTCGTTCTGGGCGCCTTCGCGCGTCTGGTCCGGGAGATCCCAGATGCGCGTCTGGTCTTCGTCGGTCCCGATCGCGGCCTGAGCGACGACGCCGGCAAGACCTGGAGTTTCGACGAATACACGCGCGCTCATCTTTCGGGCGAGGTTGTCTCGCGCATCACGATGCTCGGGGAACGACCGTCGTCGGAGATCGCGGAGCTGCGCCGGCGTTCGTTCGTCACGATAATCGCATCGCGCTTCGAAACCTTTTCCATGACAGCCGTCGAGGCGCTGTCCTATGGCTGCCCTCTGGTCGCGCCGTCGGCGGCCGCCATAGTCGAGATCGTCGAGCATGGTCGCAACGGCCTGCTCTTCGGCAGTGCCGACGTCGAGGACGCTGCCCGTCAGTTGGTGAGGTTGTTCCGCGAGCCGGAGCTGGCTCAAAACCTGGCGGCCGCCGGTGCCGAGGACGCGACCCGCCGTTTCGCGCCGGAGGTGGTGGCGCGCCAGATGCTGTCGTTCTACGAAAGGGTTCGCGCGCGTTGGTTCACGGGCAGACGAACGGATTGACCACGGGCGCGGCAAGCGAGCCGCCCGATCGCGGCGCTGCTTGGGACTGGATGCCTCACCCGATCGAAATGTTGGCGAATGAAACAAGGTTTCATATCAGGCGAGAGAATAGCCAATCCGAGCACAGGGAGGTCCAGCTCTGCTGGACCGGCCTCGCCGTCGAGCAACTCCGTGGGGGTCTCGCAGGGGGCCTTCCCAGGCCCCTTGCGGCGCCGAAGGCGCGTTAGTGGTGGCGGTGGGGAATGTGCCACGCCGGCAACCAGCGGTTTGCGGCGGTGCCCACCGCCAGTGCGGCGACGAAGAACAGAACCGCCAGCAGCTCGCGTTCCGGGCGCAACATCCGCAGACGCCAGAACGGAATCCACAACAGCAACAGGGCGGGCAGCTCCGTGAGGGCAACCCCCCACAGCAGGCCGGGCACGCCGCCCAGCCAGTATCCGACGGGAATCGCGATCCAAACGGTCACGCCACGCGCGACGCTGCGCATGAAGCCATAGCGAGACAACCCCATCGCCACCATGCAGGTCTCGGTGGGCTGCACCAAGCAGCTGGTGGCGCCGCGGATACACAAGAGCGGCAACATCCACGCCGCGTCCCAGTATCTTGGATCCCAGACCAACCGGACCAGCCACCCCCCAAGGCCACACAGCAAACCCAGTCCGCCCTGGGCGACCAGATCCAATCCGAGACGGCTCTTGTAATACAGGCGGCGTAACTCGACCTTGTCGTCCTGTCGTCCCTTCGTGCTGAGCGCGGGGTAGAGCACACCACCGACCAGCCGCTCCACGATGCCGCCCGCGGCCCCCGCCAGCTCGGCGGCGATCTGATAGACGCCAAGGTGCGCGGCGCCCATGAACCTGCCGAACAGCGCCCGATCGCCTTGGTTGGCCAAGAAACTGACGCTGCTGCTGCCCAGAATCCAGCGCCCGAAGCTGGACAATTCCTTGTACGCGGTCCGGTCCCAGGCGAATCGGTTGCGGTAACCCACGGGCAGAAGGTGGCTGGACACCGCGAAGAAACTAGCGCCGACCAGACTGCCGCCCAGCAACGCCCACACCGACGGATGGATGCTGGCCCAAACGACCATGACCACCAGGCTGAGGAGCTGTTGGCTGAGATCCAGGGCGTTCACGACGCCGAGGCGCAGGCGTCGTCGCAATGTCAGCAGCGCCGTCGAGTTCAGGCCCGTCACCAACTGCTGAAGACTCGCGACCATCAACGGGCCCGTCAGCTCAGGTTCGTGGAACCACCACCGCGCAATCGGTATGGCCGCCAGCAGACCCAGAATCGTCATTGCGCCGCCACGCAGGACCTGCATGGTGAAGGCGGTGTTGATGAATCCGACTTCGTCGCCCCGCGGACTTCGGATCACGCACTGGCGGATGCCGACATCCGACAACATCACGAGGCCATACAGGACAAAGCCGATCTCGGCTGACAGGCCGAAGGCTTTGGGAAACAGCAAGCGCGATAGGACAATGTTGCCACCCAACCGCATGGCCATGCTGCCGCCGTGGCCGAGCAGCTCGAACATCGATCCGCGAAGCAACAGCTTGCGGAACGCGCCGGGAGCGGCGGTGGGGTCCACGGGCTTGTCGCTCACTTGCGCGCGCGATACCAGGCCGACCGTCTAGACCAGGCCGTGCGCATGAGAAGGGGCAGGTTGGTGGCACCGCCACCGTCCACCGGCGGCCGATCAGCACAGATCCGGTGCACCATGAACTCCGCGTCGCGGGTGAGGTCCTGCGTGTCGAACAAGAGATCGATAAAGGGATTCCTGCGGAGAATATCCGCGAGGATACCACGGTCGATGCCGAGGCCCGTGTAGGGGAAGGCGAACGGCACGCGCTTCTGGCCGGAGAGCCCGCGGACCGTCTCGCAGGACGAGACAATACGCTCTTCCAGTGCGCGCGCGTCCAGTCGTTGCATGGGCAGATGAGTCTCTCCGTGGCTCCCGATGACGAATCCCTCGGCCGCGAGTTGCTTGACCTCGGCCGTCGTCATGCACGTGCGCCTCGACGGACCGGCCGCGACGTCTGGCCCCAACAGCTTCCAAGCCTGGTCTATTTCACCCCGCCCGTCTTCCTCGAATCCAAGCAACCAGAGCGCGAGTCGCTGATGGACATGGGAGGGCGGGATACGCGCGCGCGCGTCCCGCAAGCGATTGCGCCCCAGCTCAGCGCTGCCTGTGGGGCGCGTCGGATCGACGGGATTTGGGACGAGGGCCGCCAATATGTCTTCGGCACGTTTCTCATCGATTGTTTCAATCCGACCCAGACACAGGGACAAAGTCGTCTCGAAGAAAGTCTCACGGTCGTCCAGAAAATTGGTGTTGACGAAGAATATGGCGGGCACGGAATGCCTGCGCAGGATCGGGCGAATGACGTGAAAGCATTCGGTCAGACCGTCGTCGAACGTGAACAGGACGCTGTTGGCCGGCATGCGCGTCCATCGATGTCGGTGGTTCGCGACATCGTCATAGCCGACGGCGTTTCCGCGAGCGTGGACAACGTCGCTCTCGAATTGGGCGCGGTTCTTGTAGTCGTAAAGTTTCAGGTGAGGAAGGTCGTCGTCGCTGACGGTGTGATACACGAGCCCGATGACGTCCTTGGGTGCGATCCGTTCCCAGACCGGCACTGGTATGCCTCGCAGAGCCTCGACGACGGCGCGCTTGACAAGGTGTTCGAGCGACTCGTGCGGCATGTCGACCTGTTCCCTATTCGCGCGGTCGGCCGTCGGCCTCTAACAGGCGATCACAGTCCCATCAAGGACTTGACCAACCTCTTCGATTGCTTGATCTTCTCGGCCAACCCACGGCGCAATTTCTCGACCGGCATCTGAACCAGACCGCGCAGTTTCTCGTCGGGGCGCGCGCGAAAAATGGTCGAGTGGACCGTGCCCGTCCATCCCGCAGGGGCTTCCCGCGTGTAGTAATACGCCGCGAATGACTGTCGTGCGACGTCCGCCGGCGCGGTGACGCGGGCGACGCCGTGGTAACTGATGTCGCTGGTTTCAAAAACGAGGCAGCGGTTCAACGCCGGCACGCAACGATACTGGCAGTTGCGAACCGTCTTGTCCCACAACTCGATGTGACCGCCCCAAGCTTCGTTCCACACGGGGTTCAGGTACAGCAAGATATTCAGGCGTCGGAACAACCGACGGTCTTCGATCAAATTGAAATCCACGTGGACGTCCAGTCGGCCGCCAGAGCCGGTCACGTGCATGCCCCCACCCGCCAGCTGCTCGTCCGCCAGAATGCGCGGGATGCCCGTGATGTATTCCAGGTCGGCCAGGAACGCAGGAGCGGAGATCGCGTCGTTTAACCGCCGTACTGGATCGGGGAACTTCTTGCTGTCCGTGATCTGCACCTTCCGCTGCTCGTTCACGAAATTGAACACGAACCCCTGCGCGCTCGCTTGCTCGAAAGTGGGGTAAGAGTGAGCGATTTCCTCGGCCGCGCCAGGGACCAAGAAATTGTCGATCACCATGTGAGGAAAAGGCTGGGCGCTTCGAAATCGATTGCGCAGCGATTCGCGATCCAGGGGATTGATCAAAACGACCGTCCTTCGAACTTCATGAAGTGGTGTCGACAGATGCCGAGTTGATCATAACTCCCCCCGACACCTGCGCAACAAGGGGGCGTCATTTGACGAACTCCGCCACTGGAGCCGCGATGCCTTCCTGGACGATATGCTCGACGCTATCGCTTGGCTGCCAGCCGAGCTCCCGTTTCGCCTTTTCGGGCGAGTACCGTGCCCGCCCGCTCATCCCGACGTAGTAATCGTAGCTCGGCCGATAGCGTTCGGTCCCCGCCAGTGTCTTCATGCCGTACTTCGCGATATCCTGGGCGAATCTTTGCCACGGGGGCACGGGGAGCCGCCGGATCTTGATACCGGCGAGACGCTCAAAGGCGTCCAGGTAAGAGCCGCCCGTCAAGCGGGGCTCGCCCACCAGGTTGAAGCTTCCGCCGTCGGCCCGCGGCGTTTTCATCGCGCGCACCATGGCATCCGCGCAGTCGTCCACGAGCACGAACGGCAGTGGCGTCGTTCCGTCCCCCCACAGGCGGCAGATGGACGGATAGGGCCACGCCCCGACGCCCCAGTGGTACGGGCTTCCGCCGCGGCCGATGACGATCCCCGGCCGCAATATGACCACCTTCAGCCCACGCGCGCGATGAAGGTCGAGGAGTATGCGTTCGATCTCCACCTTGGCACGGGCATAGGGGTCGAAGCGGACATTGCCCGGTCCCGGCGGCGTGTCCTCGGTGATGGTGTCGTTGGGTCGTCCCCCGCTGTAGATAGCGATGGACGACGTATAGAGCATCTGGACGTCGTGCTGCAGGCACAGCTCTGCGAGTCGTCGCGTGGGCTCGATGTCCAGGCGGCGATAATCGTCCCAGGTTTGCCCATAGCCGCGGGCCAGGTGAAACATGTGCGTGATGCCTGACATCGCGGCCTGCACCGAAGGGGTGTCGGTGAAATCGCCTTTCACCAGCTCCGCCCCTTCAGCGGCCAGCAGCTCGGCGTAGCCGCCCAGATCACGTACAAGGGCTCTGACGCCCAGACCCTCGGCGCGCAGTCGCCGGACGAGGGCCCGGCCGATGAAACCGGTGCCCCCGAGCACCAAGACAGAGGCGGGCGTCGTCGATACCGTCACGGGCAACGCCGCCGAGGTGGTGGCCGCAGGTGTGCGGGCAGGGGGCTTCGTGGCTCTGGATACCGGCGGCGTCGCCAATCGGGGTGAGCGGGTGATTGCTTCCGCGAGCCGAATGGCCTCGGCCGCCAGAAGGGGCGACAGCCGGGGATCGAGCGCGGAGCCGAGGCCCAGATAGAACTGTCGCGTGGCGCGCGTGATGCTGGTCTGATACGGGCCGCCTTCGAAGGGGAGCCCCACCTTGGACAGAACGAACGAGCCCAACGTGGCGGTGGCCTGCGCCAGTTCCTCCTTGGCCTGATGGAATGACGTCGCGAACCGATCGAAATCGAGCAGATCGCGGGCGTTTTCCCGGAGCACGTAGGAATTCAGCTCGAAGTCCACGATCGCGCTGGCGGTCGAGCCGCGTACGTGGATGTAATGTTCGGGATAGCCGTTGATGAACGAAAATCGCAGCCGCACCCCCGTCGAGCCCGCTTGCCCGTGTGCCTCCCAACGCCGGTAAAAAACGAGATCGTTGGGAAGACGCACAGGATCGCTGGCTTCGGCTTCGATGCGGTCGGGTGGCCCAACCAGGTGCACCAAATGCGCGAACGAGTGCGGCCCCACTTCGAACAGGACGTTGCCGGGCTCGCGAAACAGCCAACCACCGAAAGGGCCCGCCTGGACCTGGGGCAACGGTTTGTTCCAGACCACGTCAATCTGATCCAGGCGTCCCAGCCGGCCGGCCTGCAGATCCCGCGTCAGCCGCTCGTACGGAGGCGAAAACAGAAAATTGTGCGCGACGCCCAACGACACGCCACGCTCGGTCGCAAGTGCATTCAGCGTCTGGCAGTCGTCGGAACGAATCGCCAACGGCTTCTCGGCGAACACGGCGATGCCCGCGTCCAGAATCTGACGGGCGGGAGCGAAGTGCGCCGGGGGAGGCGTCAATAGGTGAACCACCTGGGGTTTCTGCTCGGAGAGCAGTTGCCCCAGATCCGTGTGCGCGGTCGCGCCGTCGGCCTGCGCCGCGAGTCGCTCGGCACGTGTACGCGACAGGTCGCAGACCCCGACTATCTGGACGTGGGGCACGCGTCTGAGCGCGGCGATGTGATGGTCCGCGATGAATCCAGCGCCCAGCAGGGCCACCTCAATGACAGGGTCGTTGCGTTCCGAGCTCAAGCGTTCTTGTGTCCCTTGTATTCGATGATGGTTGGCTGGCGCTTCTTCAGCTTGTCGAGATAATACTTGATCACGCCGACCGACTCGGGGATCTTGGCGGCGGTGCAGGATACGCCCCACAGGACGCTGTCCCGCGCGCCAAAGCCCTGGCGGCGGGTGGCGCGGTATGTGCGCAACATCTGGGTGGGATACGCGGCCAACAAAAACAGCGAAAGACCCAGCGTGGGTGGCGCGAAAACCGTCGCCAAGAAGGGTAGGCCCACGCCCCACGCGCAGGTTCGCCTAACCTCGTCGACGAAGTAGCGCTCGGGGGGCGCGCCGTGCATGTCCGCCAACTGGGCGAAACCGTGGCCACAACGCTTGGCGCGCGTCCACCATTGGCCCACGCGGGTGATCGCGGCGTCGTGCAGGACCGACACATGATCGATTCGTCGAAACCGGCCGCCGGCCTGCCGCAGGCGGATGCCGACCTCGTCGTCCTCGGCGGCAATCACGTCCGGGTCGAAACCACCCACCCCGCGAAACGCGCTCGCGCGAACCAGGAATATGCCCCCGAAGGCCGTGGTGTCGCCGACCGGCCGCATTCGCCATTCGATGTCGCACAGGGCATTGAACGCCGTGCGCTCGGGATGCCGTTCGCGCGTCCAGCCGCACACCGCGACGATATCCGGCGCGGAGTTCATCTCGGCCACGACGGCCTCCACGGCGCCGGGAACGAATTCGCAGTCTCCGTCGACGAAATGAACCAGCTTCACGTCGGGAAAGAGGGCCAGCAGTCGGTCGAAGCCGGCGTTGCGAGCGCGCGCTGCGGTGAAGGGCCGCGACATGTCCAAGTCCACGACATCGACGCCGCGCCGTCGCGCCTCGGCCACGCTGTCGTCCGTGGAGCCCGAATCCACGTACACGGCGCCCCGAATTCCAAGCGGCAGGGAATCCAGACAACGCCCCAGGCGGTCGCCCTCGTTTCGGCCGATGGCAACCACTCCGACCTCGTCCAGGCCGACGGCCCCGTGCGTATTGTCTGAAATCATCGACCGCTTAGTGTCCGGCGGGGTGGGGGGCGCTCACGTTGGCCGCGGGCGCGCCCATGGCCCTGTCGATCGCCGCCTGAGCCAGCGGAGCCATGATCTCGTAGCCGGCCTTGTTGGGGTGCAGTCCGTCGTCGGCCAGCGAACGCTTCAGCAGCCCCTTGTCGTCGATCATGGCCGAGAAGTAATCGAGATAAACGTAGCCTCCGGCGGCGCTGGCGCTCTTCAACCAACGGTTCAACTCCAGGATCTTGGCGGGCGATCGCAGGGGAAACGTCATTTCCGACTGGGGAGTGTAGTTGTGAACCGGAACGATCGACGAGAGGACCACGCGAATTCCATGAACGCGTGCCAGGTCGGTCATCGAGGCGAAATTCGCTTCGATTTCCTGCAACGTCATCGGACCGGTGTTTCCTGCGATGTCGTTCGTGCCGGCCAGGATGACGACCACTTTTGGTTTCAGATCGATGACGTCCTGGCGAAATCGGACCAACATCTGGGCCGTCGTCTGGCCGCCGATTCCCCGATTGAGATAGGGCTTGCCGGGGAAGAAGTGGTCGGTACGCCACATGTCCGTGATCGAGTCACCGAGGAAGACCACGCGGCCCTCGTCGGCCGTCGGCGCCTTTAGGCGCTCGTTGGCCTTGCGATAGCGCCCAAGCTCTCCGAAGTCGTTCATGTAGACGGGGATCCTGGTTCTTCTCCATTCATCCATTCTCTTGACCGCCGCCGACGCTTCGGGCGTGGGCTCGGCAGCAGCGGCCGGCGTTGCCGACGCCAGCATGACGGACATGGACAACCACCAGAGCTTCGGCACGCGCGAATGTTATCGGGCGGCCCAGCGCGGGGCAATTCCTCATGCCTTACCCGATTCGAATCTCAACAAACGAAGCAAATCTTGTCCGAATGGCGAAAGCGGTAACCTTTCCAAGAACCGGAGGTGCGGCTTCGCCGCACCGGCCTCGTCGTCAAGCGGGTGGGCCCGCGGGAGGGCGAGCCCTCCCGCGAAGCGCCGAAGGCGCTTTAGCCGACCAGTCCCGAGATGCCGCCGTTGTTGAATCCCGCCATGTCGTTGTAACCGAAAGACGTCGCGGGGACGCCAAAGGCGTTCAAGATGCTTGTGTACAGATCTCCGAGGGTGGCGGTGGGTCGCGCCAAGTACCGGTTGGTCTTGATCTTGCCTTGGGCGCCGCCGGCGATCACCACCGGCAGGTTGGTGACACTGTGAGTCTGCCCGGTTCCAAACTCGCTGATCCAAAGCACCAGGCTGTTGTCCAGCATGGTCATGCCGTTCGGCTCGACCACCGCGTCCATCTTGTCCAGCAAGCGATTGAAGACCCCGGCGTAGTAAAGGAACCCGGCCTTCAGGGTCGGGTTGTCGTTGTTGCTCGCGTAGCCCAGCTTGAGCGTGGGATCGTTGTGGACCTGCGCGTGCCAGCCGGTGACGGGGCCGACGGGCAAGAATTCGAAGTAGGCCTCGTCGTACATGGTGTCCTGGAGGGTGACGATGCGGTTGGCGCCGCAGGCGAGGATGTTCGCCACCACATCGACCATCAGGTTCGCCTGGACGTCCATCCCCACGAACTTGGGTGACTTCGGCTGCGTCCAGGTTGCCGGCACCGTTTGGGTCGCGCCGCCACACTGGACGGGCGCCACGTACGCGATCTTCTGTTCGATGGCTCGAATAGCGTCGGCGTGCGCTTGCAAACGCAGCTTGTCGGCGGCGCTGACCTTCGCGTTCAACGAGCTCAATGAGGTCCAGACGCCATCAAGGACGCTGGTACGCTGCGAACGAAGGCGATCCGCACGCGTCGTCGCTGGTGCGGTCGTTGTCGTCGTTGGTAATCCGGCCAGGTAGGTCTTGAACGTCTTGACGGGATCGTTGCTCATCGCCGCGACCGGGTTCGCCCCCGTGGATCCCACCGGCTTGACCTTGTACCACATCTGGTTTTCCCCAGGATCAACGTCGCCCACGGCCAGATTGATGGGCAGACTCGCCTTGAGCTGATCGGCCAGGTAGTGGTCGATGGAGGGACCGAGACACAGCGAGCCGGCCTCTACCATCGCCTTCGCGTCGAACATTCCCGTGCCCGCGGCGTCGATCAGCGACGTTGTCATCACGGTGTGGCCGCACATATTGTGATCGTTGCTGGTGTGCATGTGCGCGACTTTGTTGCTGACCCCGGATATGACCACCATCTTGCTCTGGTGTTTCACAAGCGGTTGCAGCATTTCGCTCAGCGCGAGTGCGTCTTGGGGCATCGCCGCCGGCATCCAGCGATTGGTTAGATTCCCTTCGCCCGTTTCGTAGATTACGAGTCGAGTCGGCACGGCCGCGGTCTGGCCACGCGTCGAACGGGATTCGAGCAGCGGCAACGCCAGCGCGGCGCCTGATGCCCCTTGAAGAAAACCACGTCGAGTCAACCGAAAACTCATGGGCCCTCCGTGACCGCGCGCCGCTGCGCAAAGGAATCAAGAGCGCTCACGCCGGCGAACAGAGCGGTCAGCGAGTTGTTCTGCTGGCTAAAGCGGGTGGCCAAGGCTTGGACTGTGCACTGATCGGCGCTGGACTCCTCGGTGCCGAACGCATAGCGCATCCACTGGGCCGCTAGGCACGCCTGGACCTTTGGACTTTGGGCCAGCTTTTCCCCAAGCGCCCGGACGCCATTGAAGTCGCCACCCAGATCGGACACGGATTCGATGTGTCCGGACACGTCGACGGGTTGGCCGCCGACGGCGGGGACATAGTTGCCCACGCCGTCGAAAGCGGAGAAACCAAACCCAATCGGATCCATCAATTTGTGACAAACGCCGCAGGTGGCGTTGTCGATCCGCGCCTGAGATTGCTCGCGGACGGTGGCGCCCATCGGTGTCAGCGTGTTTTGCGCCGCCTGCGCGCCCGCTGGCGGTGGCGCGATGTCGTCGCACATCATCATGGTGCGAATGAATTTCCCACGCAGGATGGGCGATCCGATTTGTCCGTGCGCGAACTTCGCCAGGAGCAGCGGGTGGGTGAGAATCCCCACGCGGCGATCGGGGCCGAGGTCGGCCTGGCGCCAGTCACTGGGGCCCGAGCTCTGTCCGGGCAAGCCGTAGAAGGTCTCAAGCACGCTGTTCACGAACGTTTGCTGCGATGCAACCAGGTCGTGCAATCCCGCGTCGGTGGCCAGCGCGTGGTCGATGTCCCGGGTCATTTCTTCGTCAAGAGCCGCTTGAATGTCGGCCGCATGCACGTCCGCGTGGAAACCTTTCACCTTCATCCACTGCAGAAGGAAGTCGGTGAACACACCGTGTGCTCGGGGATCTTGCAGCATGCGCCCGGCCTGTGCGAGCCGGGTGTTCGGATCGGCCAGCGCGCCGCTCTGCGCGGCGTCCAGCAACGTTTGATCCGGAAGTCCGTTCCAGTAGAGCAATGCCATCCGTTGCGCCAGCTCCGGCCCCGTCAAGGTCGTGGGCGCGGCGTTGGCGGTCGTCGGCTGAGTTTCCAAAATGTACAGGAATTGTGGCATCTGGAGAATCGTCTCGACGCCGACCGCCACGCTTTCGCCATATGAAAGCGTCGGGCGCGCATGCGTGTAGGCGCCCACGATGACCGCCACTTCATTGCTGGTGGCCGTGTGCCGAAAGGCGCGCGAGGCCAGATTGGTTAGATAGGTCGTTGCGCACGATGTTTCGGCGGACACCGATGAACACGCCGGTACGATGTCGGCGACCTGTGAAGCGACCGCCTCCGCGGCATCCAGAACGGCCTGAGTTTGTGCCTCGCCCATGGGATTGGCGCCGCTGTAAGTCGAGTAAAGGTACCCGATGATGGGCGCTGGAAATGCCGTTTGCACAGTCACCTTCGAACTAAAAAGATCCGCGACCATGGCGTTGTATTGCGTGTCGTTGATGCGTTGGAGCGGCACAGCCAACGGCGAGCCCGCGGTTGTGTTGGGGCAGACAACCACGTTCTGGGGACTATTGGGATTGTTCGGATTGTTTGGGGTGTTCGGACTGTTTGGATTGTTTGGAGCTTGCGGAACGTTTGGGTCACCGGGATTGCCGGGGTTATTGGGATCTCCCGATCCGCCCTGAGTGGTCTGACCGGGCGTGACGACTCCGATGCAGCCACCGCATGTCAACGCCGCAAACGAGGCGAGCAGCATGCCGAATCCGCGGAGCCTCATGGTGCGTATCATCTCCATTGAACAGCCCCCTTACCGAGTAGGAGTATATTCCTCGACGGGATGGACCACATGATTGAATGATCACCTTTCAATCGTGTGAGATGTAGGGCGCGCGCTGACAGACGCACTCCCGGCGAGTGCTGTCGTGAAAACGGAGACGATCGCTTACTTGCGCGGCGAAGTCGGACCGAGGGGCGACGCATCGCTCCCACGGGGGCGGGACGAAGGCTCAGCCGCCCGCGGAGTGTTCACGGGCCAGGGGTCCGTCCACCACGCCGGTTGCTTCGCGATGAACTGCAAAGCCGCGGCGAATTTGGGCGTTTCGGGCAAGGGTTGATCTTGTCGTTCCAAAATGCCCCAATAACCGTGCTTGCCGAAGGTCTGAACGTAACCGAGCAGGAACAACAATTCCCCGCCGTTGTCGCGCCAGGTGTTCAGATACGTGGTGTAGATCGCCTTCATTCTCGGGGACCGGTTCACCGTTGCCAGCTTTTCGATGAAGCTGGGATGACCGTTCCAGGCAACCATGTGTTGTCCACCCTCGTAGCCGAGCAGTCGCAAGCCTCGCGCTTTTGCCAGCTCCCAGTCGCCGCGGATCGCTTTGGCAATCGGTTCGAACGGAATCTTGGCGCATTTGGCGGGAGCGTGGCCCGGATCGGCGACCGAGCACTCCGCATAGTCCAGGATCTGATCCACGGTCCAGGTGTTCTCCGCCAGCTCGGCTTCCTTGTCACTCCATAGACCCGCGAAGTAGGGCGCCACGGCCAAGGCATCCGCGTGCTGGTACCCAAGGCTGCCGTCGGGGAACTTGTAGTCCAATGTGAACCGAATTCGATCGAGAAATACGGATTGCGACGCGAGCACGCGAACGAGCCTGCGCGTGTCGATCTTCAACGTCTTCATTTCGTTCTTGAAGATCTCGAAAATCTGGCGCGAACGATAGACCTGATAGCGCAGACGGAGGGTCATGTCCGACGTGTCGTCGTCCCCGTTCAAGGGAATCTTCAGCCGTCGCGCCTCGGCGGCCATGAACCGACCGTCGTCCCCGTAGGGTGGAGATTCGTTCCAAATTTCATTGCCGAGCTCGACATAGACTTTCCGGTCGGCGTCGAGCAACGCGAACACCGTGCGCGCGAAATTGCGCACGTAGTCGTCGTCCGCGCGCGGGGGAATGCAGAACCACGGGTCCGTGTGCGTCACGTTGGACAGCTGGACCATGTACTCGACCGCGACGCCTGCATCGGTATCCTGAAAGACGGCGGTGGGTTTTGTTCGATCCGCCCAGTGAACCTGCGGATTGCCGTTTGTCTTCTGATTCCCGAACTGCCGGATCGCGGCGAATGGCTTGATTCCCTCCAGGAAACGGGGATGAAAAGGGTGGGTCAGATGCGTCGCTTCGAATTCAATCGGGACCAGACGCAGATTGCGGATGTAGTTTGGCGATTCCACGGACGCAATGACGATCTGAACGGACGTGGATTCGCCAATGTCCACCACGATGCGTCCCGGTTTGCGACTGACCTCACGACAGCGATCACACTCGATGGACAGATCGCCTTTTCCGTCATAGAGCGCGACGTAGCGCCCGATCGGGAAGTTTCGGCTGAAGTGTGGATCGCCGTCACCAATCAGCGCCACACGCTTTGTTCCTGGCTGCATGGAGGTGATCCACCCGTCCTGGTCGACCGTGTAGTTGGCCCCCGGCTTTTCGCCCCAATCCTTGGCCCTTTTGACGAGGTCGACGAAAGTCCATTCTTGTCCCCAATAGTCGACGCCGCTGAGGTTCAGTCCCAGGGATCGACCCAGGGAGGGATTGGGCGATGTGCCGACCGGACCGGTCGCCGCGCCGGCACGGCCGTGTGACCCACGGCAAGCAACGAGCAGGAGCACGGTTACGCTCGTTGCCACGCGGGCACAGGCTCGCGACCAGGAATGGGCGGTCGTCATGGTGATCTTGCTTGTGATGGCGGTGTGCGGAGCGTGGCTGTCGTCGTCGCGTAGTCGGGCAGGCGTCCTTCCTTCTAGCCGGATCCGCGCTTCGCGCAAGTATCGTCGCCCGTGTGATGCCCGTGTGACGATCAGGCTTGGTGTATAAAACGCGTCATGACTTCACGGCCGCAAGCCCGTACCGCGCCAAAGGGTTGAGCGTTGGAGGGCAATCCAAACGCGCTGGCCTACCTGGCGCTGATGCTGTGTCCGCTGGTCTCGATCGCTATCGTGGCGCTGTTTCGCGCGCAGGTGGCCGTGCCGATAGTCATTCTGGCAGGGCAGATGTTCCTGCCGCCCGTGATCAAGCTTGGCATACCGCTCACGCGGCTGGACAAGGATACATTGCCCGCGCTCGGCGCTCTCATCGGATGCTTGCTGTTTCGGAACCGCAGTCTGGCGCGGTCGCGGCCTTGGCGAGGCTACGATCTGTTCATTGTCGCTCAGATCGTGGGACTGTTAGGAACGTCGCTGACAAACACCGATCCTATTCGATATGGGCCCGTCGTCTTGCCCGGGC
Source organism: Pseudomonadota bacterium (assembly GCA_017881245.1). Lineage (GTDB taxonomy): Bacteria > Myxococcota_A > Polyangia > Fen-1088 > Fen-1088 > FEN-1088. Next base: position 1,650 of record JADGRC010000176.1, on the reverse strand, counting down.
TGACACTCTACGATTTTTTCAATAGCGCGGTGAACACCGTTTTGTACTGGTGGCCGCCTTTCTTTCTTGGTCGGAGCCTGTACAGGACGTCCAAAGATCTGAGGAATCTGTTCGTTATCGTCGTGCTCGCGGGCCTGGTGTATTCGGCCTTCCTGCTCACGGAAAAGCTCTTTAGCCCACAGCTCAACCGATGGTTCTACGGTTTTCACCAGACGGAGTTCTTGCAGACGATTCGCGGCGGAGGCTACCGGCCGAAGGCCTTCATGCGTCATGGCCTGAATGTCGCGCTTTTCATGCTGATCACGGTTTTCGCTTCAATCACGCTGGCGAGGACCAAGCAACGCGTGCTCGGACTACCCGCCGTGGCCGTCGCGATCTACCTAACTATCATCCTGATCTCGTGCCGGTCCCTCGGTATTCTCGTTTACGCGGGCATGTTCTTGCCCGTTTTGTGCCTGGTCAGCCCGCGCAACCAGGCTAAGGGCGCAGCTGTACTTGCTTTCGTGATCTTCATCTATCCGCTTTCTCGCACGGTGGGGTGGGTTCCCATAGATGACATCAACGCGCTGGCCACCCAGTACTTCGGCGCCGAGCGAGGCGGATCGCTCGCCCTTCGCCTACGCGAGGAGGGCATCGTCATGACCCAGGCGCTCGATCGCATCCTGTTCGGTTGGGGCGGTTACGCGCGTCAGTTTCGCCACGATCTCTGGAGCGGCAAGAACCTGGCCCTGATCGATGGCGAGTGGGCGATCCAGTTCGGCATGAGGGGCCTCGTGGGTTATTGTTCGATGTTCGGGATGCTTTTGTTTCCAGCCTGGCGCGCGCGCAAGACAATCGCGAAGATGGTCACTCCGCGCGATCGAGCCATGGTCGCCTGTCTTGCTCTGGTGGCCGTGGTGTACGCGATGGACTTGATTCCCAACTCCAGCATCGATCCCTACCTGACCTTTCTGGTCGGCGCGCTGGCGGGCACGGAGCGAGGGCTCGAACCGGCGCAGAGTCGGTTCGACCTGCAAGCGCACAGCTCTCGTGATGAACAAGGCCAGGAGGGGTAACAAGCGGGGTAAGACGGATGGAGGTACCGATTGGTGGATCGCAAATCGCCACGAAGCGCTTCAGCGAAACAAAAGTTTGACGTGGAAAGGTCGATTAGGAGATCGTTACAGGAACAGATGGACCAGGCCGCGCACGCATGATTGCCTTCGTCGTCGGAACTCGTCCGGAGCTCATCAAGATAGCACCGGTTGTCGAAGCCCTGCAGCGCCGGGGCGCGCCTCTGTCCATCGTGCACACGGGCCAGCACTATTCCTACGAGCTCGACGCGATTTTCTTCGAGGAGCTGGGCTTGCCGAAGCCCGTCGCCAATCTGGAGGTTGGCTCGGCCGGGGCCGCGCAGCAGTTGGGCATGATTGTCATTCGCAGCGCCGAGGTGCTTGCCAAGCTTCAGCCTCGCTGGGTGTTGGTGCAGGGTGATACCAACAGCGTGCTCGGTGGCGCGCTGGCGGCGTTCAAACTGGGCCTGCCGATCGCCCACCTGGAGGCTGGCCTGCGCAGCGACGATTGGGACATGCCGGAGGAGGCCAACCGCGTGTTGGCCGGTCGCCTGGCGGCATTGCACCTGTGTCCGACGGAGGGGCAGGTCGAACGCTT
>JADGRC010000175.1 GCA_017881245.1 Pseudomonadota bacterium | reverse complement strand
TGGTAAAGTACTCCATCGGTGGGCTCATCCCGTTCTGGTACCAGTAGAACGTGCTGACGGCCGAAAGACACAAGGCTCCGACAATCGGCACCCTCTCCCAATGTCCCGATGGCATGTAAGTAAGAAGGTACAAGGCCGCCATCGGGAACATGACCTCGCAAATGGTCATGAAACGATGGTTCTCGATCGGGTACCCGTTGACGTCCACGACCAGAAGGAGGATCGTCGCAACGATCAGAGTGATCCCGAGAGCGACCATCGTTCCGCACGCCTGGCGAGAGCGCCGACGCAGGGCGAGGCCCACGGCGCCCACCAGGATGAGAACAAACGGTCCAAGGTCCGTCGCGATTGCCTCCATGCCGCTTGGTCCAATGAGGGGGAGGGACGGTCCAGAAAATCCAGGAACGCGCAAAGCAACCAGTTTGAGCTTCTGTACGGGACCGCCGGGCGCGAGCGACGCCTGAAAAAACAAGTTGGGAATCAGGACCGCAGCAGCTGCGATCCCTTACACCAAGATGCCGCGCATTCGGCTCGATCCAAGAACCCCGGGGAAGAAAAGCCATGTTCCCCCCAAGGTGACCAGCAAGAGGGCCACAGACGCTTCGTCCGTCAATCCCAACGCTGCGATAATCAGCAGCAAACCCAGGATCGTCGGACGACGGTCTTCTTCAATTCTGGAGAACAGAATCGTCAATGCGCCGAACGAACCACAAAGCAGCACACACGCCAATGACACGTGTGGGCGAAAACTGATTGTTAGAAGTGAAAGGTAGGAGTAGCCCGCCGCCGGCGAGCCGAGTCCAACACGCTGCAGGGCGAACGGGCCGGACAAGATGACCGCAAAGGGCGCGAGCGCTATCCAAAGACGGCGCCCACACAGCGAGACCAACCATGCCGAGAGGCACAGCCCGACTAGTCCGAAACACAGGTCATGGGCCATCGCCAGTGCCAACGAGGCGTGAATGCGATTGGCCGAAAACACTTGGATCGCAGCCGCCATTGCGTCGCCAGCGAAGTGGTAGTGAAGAACAGTCTTGGGCTGCAGTGCCGTCAAGAAGGGGTTGCGCTGGCCACGAAGAGCCGTCGTCACGGGAATATGAAACTGACGGTCCCATATGGAATAGGATCTCGAAATCGATGTACTGAACAAGAACGCGGCAACGCCAGCAACTATGCAGAGAACAAGGTCTCGCGTCCGACGACTGAACCAGGCTGGAGACCGTAGATATCGATCCCATGCGGCCGCCCCCACCCCAAGCCACACGACCCGCGAAATGATCACGGCGGCCTCGAACGTAACCAGACGACTGAGAGATAGCCACGTCAGGATGTCGAAGGAGATCGTAGCGGGGACCCATAAGAGCCCACGCGATGAAAACCGCCTCCATCTCGTCGACCCCCGAAGCAACATCAGAGTGACGCCGATCGGAATCAGGAAGATCGCAATCGCGACCAATTGGACGATGGGCCCGCTGGTCATGGTTGACAACGTCGAGTGGATTCTCTTCGCCCCTGCAGATGCGCCCTGGGTCGAGGCGGACAGACGTATACATCAATTGAAACGTCGTGTGTAGGCGGCGGCAGCCGCTCCAGCCGCTCGGATGAGGGATCGGATGGATCCGGGGGATCGCGCCGCGGCGCCGACTCCTCCGGGCCGCCTGAGTTGACAGAGTCTCGACCGTCCGCCCATCGTCACTCACCAACAGACCTTCGGCATCCGAGGAACGATCGGTGTCCATCATCTTGTTCGAGCAACGTATCACTCCACGCATCACCCGCTTTGTTCTTGGAAGGATCGCGGGTGCGTTGATCCTCATTTTCGTGATCGAGGCCTTCTACGTGCTGACAGCGTCAGCGGCCAGGCTCGATAACTGGCCGGAATACATGGCCTACTACGATCTCCTGGCGGAAGGGTTTCGGGCTGGGCACTTGCATCTCGCCCTGGAACCGCCAGCGGAGCTGCTCGCGAAGGCAAACCCGTTCGATGTCCAGTACGCGAAGTATTGGCTGGGCGACGGCAGCCTTTACGAAGGCCACTACTACCTCTATTGGGGCCCGGTACCGGGGCTGATCCTCGCCGCTGTCAAAAGTCTGTTCCACATCGTGCAGCCGGTAGCCGACGTGTACCTCGTTTTTTCCTTTTTCTCGGTCGCCGCGATCGCCACGACGTGTCTCCTCGATGACATGCGCTTGCGCCTGTTCCCCAGGTTGCCCTATCCGCTATTCGCCTTGACGGTCCTTGCGTGTGCGCTTGGAAATCCGGTGCCCTACCTTCTGGCCAGCTCTTCGATCTATCAGGCGGCTATCGCCGGGGGACAAGCGTTCTTGACCGCGGGTGTGTATTTCGCATTTTCCGCCATTCGGGACACCCAGGCCACGCCCCCCCCCGTGTGGAGGCTCCTTGCCACCGGCACCATGTGGGCCTGCGCAATCGCGTGCCGGGTGAGCCTGGCTCCCGCGATCGGGTTCCTCGTCGTCGTATCGGCGGTCCTGGCCGAAGAACCGGTCTCGGGACGTGCCGGCACCTTCCGGGTGATTCGAAACGGAACCTACCTTGGCATTCCGGTCGGTTTGGGTTGCTCAGCCCTGCTGGTCTACAACAAGCTGAGGTTTGGGTCGTGGCTCGAAGCCGGCGTGAGCGTGCAGCTCACAACCTGGGTGTTTCGATTTTCACCCCGGTACTTTCTTCCCAACCTTCACCAGTACCTTTTTCGATTGCCGACTTTTTCCTGCCGTTTTCCGTACGCGATCGTCCCCTACGAAGTCCCCATCGAGGACGTGCTGCCCAAGTGGGTTCCGTTTCACTATGGCTATGGCACCCCCGAGCCAGTCGCCGGGATGGCCTGGGCATTTCCGCTGGTTTGGATGGTCCCGGTGGCCATCGTCCTGGCACTGCCGACGGCGCGAAAGGTATTCAGCGACCGCAAGGGCTTCCTGTCGGCGGCACAACTAAGCTGGAACCGCGCGGTGCTCTGGTGCCTGGTCGCGTTTGGGACAATGGCTTCCCTGACCTTCGTAGCTCCCCTCGGCCTATACATGGCCACCATGCGGTACCTCGGAGACATTTGTTTTGGCACGGCGTTGCTCGCGACCCTCGGGTCGTGGACTCTGTATGCTAGGGCGTCTAGGCGATGGCATCGCCGATTCGCGACGCTCCTGTGCGTCGGGCTAGGGGGGTGCACCATCGTTCTCGGCCTCTTGCTCGGTTATCAGGGATACGGTGAGCACTTCAGGCGAAGCAATCCGGACCTGTCCGCGACATTGGTTCGCAAGTTGTCTTTGTGCGACTGAGTCGAGTCGGCTCGACCCAGGACCGCCACTGCGATCGGGGGAAACACTGCCACCATCGGAACTTTGGACTGAACGACGCCCGAATTCGTCAGCCGCGACCACCGTGCCCTTGGGGGTTGCCCACCGTGCGGCCGGCAGTAAACTGCCTGCCGCATGACCACTGGTCCCAGAAAACAGCGCCTCCTGGTGTTCGTGGTGGCCTACTTCGCCGAGTCGACCCTGAAGGCGGTCTTGGAGCGCATTCCTCTTCATCTGTTCCAGGACTATGACTGCGAAATCCTGGTCATCGACGACGCGTCGGAAGACCGCACCTTCGCGATCGGCCAGGAGTTTCGAAAGGCCCATCCCCAGATTCCGCTCACCGTCCTTCGTAACGAATTGAATCAGGGCTACGGAGGCAATCAAAAGATCGGCTACGCATTTGCCTTGGCGGAAGGGTTCGAGATCGTCGCGCTACTCCATGGGGACGCGCAGTACGCCCCCGAGGAGCTTCCGAAGCTCGTCGCGCCGATAGCCGCAGGCCAGGCCGATGCGGTTTTTGGTAGCAGAATGATGACACGCGGGGCGGCACTGCGCGGCGGAATGCCGCTCTACAAGTATTTCGGCAATCGGGTCCTCACGCGTGTTCAGAACTTGCTTCTCAAGACCAACCTGTCGGAGTTTCATAGCGGCTTTCGCGTCTACTCGGTGCCCCTGCTAAGCAAACTACCATTCCCGCTGAATTCGAACGATTTTCACTTCGACACCGAAATCATCATCCAGTGCTTGAACGCAGGAGCGCGCATCGTCGAGCTGCCTATTCCCACGTACTACGGCGACGAGATTTGTCGCGTCAACGGAATGAAGTACGCAAAGGACGTTCTTCTGGCCAGCGTCAAGAACACGGTTCATCGGACTGGAATCCTCTATCAGCGGCGATTCGACACGGGGCAAAAAGGCGAGAAGTACGAGCTCAAGCTCGGCTATGCGAGCAGCCATTCGTACGCCATTGATGCCGTGCCCACCGAAGCGCGGGTGTTGGATATCGGCGGGGGTTCTGGCGCCCTAGCGAGGCAGCTCACTCAAAAAGGGTGCAGCGTGTGCGTCGTTGATCAGTTCGAAAGCGCCCATAAAGAATCGGGAATTACCTATCAGGTGAAGGACCTGGACACTTCCGTGCCCGAGGTTGTCGGTTTTTCCCATATTTTGATGCTCGACATCATCGAACATCTGGTCGATCCCGAACGATTCATGGACGAGGTCCGATCGCAGTTCACGTATGACAAGCAAACATTGATTTTGACGTCGCCGAATATTGCGTTCGCCATTCAGCGGATGCAGTTGCTCCTCGGACAGTTTAACTACAATCACACGGGAATTCTGGACTTCACACATCGGCGTCTGTTCAATTTCCGGGCGTTGCTTCGGTTGTTGCGGGACGCCGGATTTCGGGTCAAGGAAGTGAAAGGAATACCGGCGCCCTTTCCGAAAGCTATCGGAGATGGGTACTTGGCACATGCCCTGGTCCGCCTAAACCTGGCCCTAATCCGAGTCTCCAAGACCCTCTTTTCGTATCAAATCTTCGTAGTCGCCGAGGCCACTCCCGACCTCGGTTTCTTGCTTCGGAGCGCCCGCGCGAGCGGTGCCGTCGAAGCCGCCGTCGCCCACCCCACAACACCCCCGACCCGTGTTTACGGCTGAACCCCACCACCGCCTGCAGGCGCTGGGTTCGAGCGCCGCGATGTAACTGTGAACGATCACGTCCTCGTGCTTCGACGGCCTTGGCTGGTTCCCGGGCATGTAAAAACGAGATGCGTGATTCCCAACTGATGGACGCGATCGTGATAGTCGCGTGGGGTGGAGAAACGCCGACAGTCGACCCTTGAAATCCAGCGCAAGCCCCACCCTCCCCCGTCCTTCGCTCCCGCCCGGCCCGCCTGGCAGGCGCCTGGTAGGTCTCATCAACGCGGGAATACGTCGCGGATCTCGATTTCTCTGCTAGCCTGCCGCCGGCCATCGTCAGTTACTCGCCGGTTTCCATGTTCCAAGTTTCGCCACCAACCCCAGCGCGGCGCCGCCCGTGAGCGTCGCGACCGCCACGCCGACCCTCGCGTCGCCCACGCGCTGGGGGATTCGTCCGCTTCCCCTGCTGACGGCGGTGAACTTCTTCAACTACCTCGACCGGCAGGTGGTCTACAGCATGACGCCTTTCTTGGCGTCCGCGTTCCATATCTCGAAATTCCGACTGGGCCTGCTGTCGCTGGTGAATTTGGTGGTCTTTGCGCTCGCGTCGCTGGTGTCGGGTCCCATCGCCGATCGCTTCGGACCGCGCCGCGTGATCTTCACGGGCATTTTGCTCTGGAGCCTCGCCACCATGGGCTCGGCGCTGTCCACCTCGTTCCCGATGCTGCTCATCTTCCGCGGCTTGGTGGGCCTCGGCGAAGGTTCGTATGGCCCGAGCGCGAACGCATTGTTGTGCGCCGCCGCGCCGCCCGGAAAACGCGGCCGGGCGCTGGGTATCTACAACACCGGCATGGCCATCGGCGGATCGGCTGGCCTGTTCGTGGGCGCCGTCCTGGCGCCGGTCATTGGCTGGCGGAACGTGTTCTGGATTGCTGGAGCGCCGTCGATGTTGCTGGCCGTCATCTCGGCATTCGTCGCGGCCCCCAAGCACATCGATCGGCCGCACGCCATGCCGGCCCGCGCGTTCCTGTTGAATCCGACGTACATCGTCACGTTCGTCGGCGGAATTCTGGTGACCTTCGGTGTCAGTGGACTCTTGTTCTGGTCACGTTGGTTGATCATCGATGAACGTGGGTTCTCCGTGATTGGCGGCAGCTCGATGATGCTCTCGATCGGCGTGTTTTGCGGAATCGGGGGCGTGATCACGGGCGGGATCGTGGGCGATCGCGTCAGCCGTGCACGCCGGGGGGGACACGCCCTGGTGGTCGCGGCATCTCTCTTGATGGCCGTTCCGCTCGGACTTGGCAGCCTTCTCATCACGTATAAGCCCGTCTTCGCGCTATTGACGGCGATGACCGTGTTCTGTTTGTCGATGTGCAACGGACCCGTGACAGTGCTCGTGGACCAACTGGCGCCGGCGCGTTATGCGGCTACCCTACAGGCGGTCTTCATGTTCGGGATCCACGTCCTTGGCGATGCGACCGCTGGATCGGTGGTGGGCCTGATCGGCGGCTCGACCACCGTCGCCCACAGCCTCCTTGTGACGATCCTCGCGTTCGCGCTGTCCGGCCTTTTGTTTCTATACGTCTCGCACCGTCTACGACGCGAATCGCCTCCGCCGGCTTGAGACTGGCGCAACGAGGGGCAGGTCACAGTCTGATATCGGAAACGAGGACTGGATTCCGTCAATCGACCAGCGGGTTGCGGGTCGAAAGCCCGGCGAAGCGACCAAAATCGCGATCCGCGGTGAGTAGTTCATCGATACCGTGTTCGATGCACAGGGCGGCGATGCGGGCATCGTGAACCGCCGGACCAGCGATCCGTCCGGCCTGTATGGCCCCGCGCAAGGCGGGCCAGTGGTGGGAGGTTTCTCCGATCAGCACCAGGCCCGGCGATTCCATCCAAGCGTCCACCTGGTCCAGCGCGGCGGCGATAGAGGTCGGCGGCGCGTACCGACGCGGGTGAGTGACGACAGCCAAGAATTCGTGAATACAGGGCCAGGGAATTGCCCAGGGCGACATCCCCTCGGCGAGCTCACCCATGCAGCGATTGGCAGCGTCATGAAAGGCCGAATCCTCGCGGTGCGCATAGATCAAGATATTGGAATCGACTGCTATCACCCGCCCCGTCCTTCGTAGATCATTTGCCGAAGCTCCGCCCAATCACCCTCGCGTTGGCCGGGCTGCAACCCCTGCCCGGCGAACGATGCGCGCCGAAGGCGGAAGGGCGCCCGTCCCCTGCGGTCGTCCAGAATTCGTCGCAGACCTTCCTCGACCAGCGCACGGATGGTTGTTCCCTCGCGCGCCGCCAAGCTCTTCGCGCGGCCAAGCAGGACATCGGGAATCTCAAGGGTCGTCTTCACCCATAAAAGTGTATTACATTGTCTGGGAATATTCTTCATTGTCCGCGGCGTCGGGTGCTCGTCGAGGAAATCCCTTCTCTGGGTCGATGTCGGTGTCGCGTTTCACCTAATCTGAGGTTAGCCCGCTCACGAAGGGTGAGCGTCAAAGCTTGATCGGCCCGCCCGGATCGTCGGCGGCCAGGCGCTTGCGTCGCTCTTCTGTGTCCTGCGGCGGCGGCGGAATCACGCCGACCGACAGCTCGATCCAGTCGCCCTCGCGGGCGCCTTCGGGCAACAGGTGGGTGGGTATCGACACGACCGTTTCTCCGATCAGCAGGCGCGCGACGCCGTCATCGATCTCGTCGACGAACAGCTGGGTCAAGCGAGGGGACACAGTCATCGTCTGGCCTGGACGCCGTGCGATCCCGGCGCCTTGTCCGTGTCGACCGTGACCGTCCGACCGTCCGTTCGCACCGTGATGGTGCCATCGAGATCGGTCCGATACAGGCGCGCACCGATGCTTTCGATCCGCGCAATGGTATCGCGATGGATGTGACCCACCTGCGTCGGCGGGCCCCCGGAGACAATCGCGACGCTCGGCCGCACGGCCGACAGGAATCGCGCCGTCGACGAATATCGGCTGCCGTGGTGGGCGACCTTGAGCACGTCGGCCCGCAGGTCGGCCTTCGAATCGAGCAACCAGGACTCCGTCACGGCCTCGGCGTCCCCCGTCAGAAGGACCCGCACCCGCCCGAATTCCAGGCGCGTGACCACGCTGTTCGCGTTCGCATCGGATCGCGAGCCGGTGATCAAAGGAGTCGGCGGGGTCAACAGGACCACGCGCGCGCCGCCACCGATGTCGATCACCCGCCCCCGTTCCGCCTCCCTGACCGGAATGTGCCGCTCCGCCAACAGTCGAATCAGCGCATCGTACGCGGGGCTCGGATGTGGAAATACGGCGTCCATGAACAGGCGTGCGCCCTGGTGGGCGATCACCCTGCCGAGGCCCCCCAGATGGTCCGCGTGGCGATGGGTGAGAAGGACCAGATCGAGGGGTGCCGGGGTTCGCGAGCGCACGAACGCGGCCACGGAATCGCCCGCCTCGGCGAGACCGCCGTCGATCAACATGGTCTTTCCGATGGGCGAGGTGATAAGGATGGCGTCGCCATGCCCGACGTCCACGAAATCGATCCGCAGCTCGCCCGTCGGCGTTGACGCTGGGCGCCCGGGCGATCCAGGAAGCACCCCGCTTCGGGCTGGACGACACGCCAGTGACCACGCCAGCAACACAGACAAGGCTGTCGCCAGGACGGTCGCGAAAACCGGCAACCATCGCGAGCGAACGGCCTTCACACCCCCAAGTTAACCCCGTCGCCGCGCGCGAGCCAAGAAACGCCACGATCAACAATACGGAGGGCATTGGGACCGTATCGGTCCAACCTCTCCGCAGGTGCGTTTTGAACGGCCGTGGTCGCCAAAGCCTCTGCCGCGCGCCGCGTGAGCACACGACACGGCCGAGCGATGGCTCTGTATCCTTGAAAACCTCTTCGTCTGCTTTCGGATTGCACCCTTCGGAGCGCCTCGAATCCGCGCTGTGAAGAAAGAGCGGAAGCTCTATCTGTGGGATTGGTCGGCCGTCGCGGATCCGGGTGCGCGCCTTGAGAACCTGATCGCATCGCACCTCTTGAAGGTGTGCCATTTCCAGGAAGACACCGAGGGCCACCGCATGGAGCTGCGTTTCCTGCGCGACACCGATGCACGCGAGGTGGATTTCGTCGTGATGAAGAACAAGAAACCGCTGTTCGCCGTCGAGGTGAAGACCGGGGAGCGTTCCATGAGCCCCAGCGTCCGCTACTTCAAGCAGCGAACCAGCATCCCGCGCTGGTAACAGGTTCACCTGGGCGACAAGGACGCCCTGGTGGATGGCGTGCGGATCCTGCCCCTCGCGGGGCTGTGCCGCGAGGTCGGGATTCCATAGGCCATCAGAACGAGTCCGCTAGAACAGCCAGCCCGCTCCCAGCTTCAGGCCCGCGACGCCGGCTTCGACACGGAGGGTGATGCCCGAGTTCAGCTTGTAAAGCAGCCCCGCCGCCCCATCGAAGAAGGCGCCGCCATACGAGGGTCGTCCGACGGTGCTTTCGAATCCGGAGAACCATCCAAACGCATAACCGCCCTCAATCTTCGGGTACAGGGCGAAATTCGGACTCAGCCAGATATTCCACATCACGCCGACCACCGGCAACACCTCGGTCCAGCTGTAGTGAAAACCGGTCACGCCGACGACCCCGAAGTCGTACGACCAGTGCAAGAGATCCGCGCCAAATTCCAGCGCAAACGAATCCTTCACGGTGGGCGAACGCAGCAGCGGTTGGATTGCAAGCGGCAACATGAATCGCGCGCCGACGCCGTAGCCGCCCCACGGGAGCATTCCCCACACCGAGACACCCTTCGGAGACGGCCCCTGGAAAGGTTCGGCCGAGATCCCGATGGGAGCAGGAGTCGGAGTAGGGGTGTACGCCGGCGGCGGGGCCGAATAGGCAGGCGGCGGAAGGGTCGCTGCGGGAGGCTGAACGGGCTGGCTCGGTTGGACGGGTGCCTGGGCCCGCGCCATCGTCGGAAGGGCTGCTGCAACAATCCCCAATACGAAGACAAGTTTGCTCATCGAAGTCTCTCCTAGGCGAAGGTTGAAAACGGGCACTCTACACGCCAGCAGAGTCTTTCTGGTAGTGCTTTTTCGCCTCCGCACCCGCCGCGACGCGTAGTGCTTCCTTGCCTCCGCACCCGTCACGCCGCGGCTTACTTCGGTATCGCGGCGAGCGCCGCCTTCAAGTCTTCGTTCCTTGGATCGGACTCCAGACCCCGTTCAAACATGTTGCGAGCCTTGGGCGCCTCGCCAGCCTGCAGGTGGATGCGACCGAGCGCCAGATAGACGCCAGCCTTGGTGATCCCGGCGGTCTTCTCGTCGAAGGTTTGCAACAGCAGCGAGCGGAAATACCGGCGCGCGGCCTCGAAGTCGTTGTTGGCCATCGCCAGGCGGCCAAGGGCCGCCAGCGTGCCGGGATGGCCCGGATCCAGCTTGTAAGCGGCCGTATATCGTTCAAGCGCGTCCGTCCGATTCCCCTTGGCCTCGGCGACGGCGCCCAGGCGCTGCAGGACCCGCGCGACGTCCTTGCCCCGCCGCGCTTTACCAAGCTGATCCAGCAATCGCTCCAGGATCGCCGTGGCGTCACCTGCACGGCCCGCGGACGTCAGCGCGTCGGCCAGCTGTTCGGCGACCGACACATCGTCAGGGGCCAACGCCGCAAGCTGCTCCAGATATGGCACCGTCGCCGCGACGTCGCGAAAGACGTCACGGAACATCGCGGCGATCTGCGACAACAGGACCCGCTGCTCGGTCGCATCGCTGGTCGACTGCAGACGCAGGTCCATCAACTGGACCAGCCGCTCGTTGTCCTCGGCCGCGCGCGCGAGCCCTTCAAGTGCCAAGAGCGACGGTTTGTGCGTCTGATCCGCCTCCAGCGCCCTGATGTAGATCGCGTCCAGCTCGTCGCCCGTTGCCCCCAGGGCGCGGCGGACCTCCGCCGTCCTGAAATGGATCTCGGCCGCCTGGGCGCCGCTGCTGACTGCTCCCGCGGCGCGCTCCAACATGGCCGCCGCGTCTTCCCAGCGTTCGGCCGCCTCGTGAATTCGCGCCAATGAAAGCAACGCCCCGGCATGTTCCGGCGCCACTTGCAAGACCTTCTCCAGGGCCTCGGCCGCGCTTTCGGTGGATTCCAGGTTCTTCTCCCAGACATCGGCGATCGCCACGCGCAGGGCCAGCTCCGTCTGCTGATGGCCGGCGCGCGACTCGACCTCGGCATGCTTGCCAAGGACGTCGACCAGGTCGTACCAGCGCTCATGAGCGCGCAGGACTCGCTCCAATTCCATCAACGCCGTCCCGTTCGCTTCATCGATGGACAATACCTGGTGCAGAAAACCAATAGCTTGGTCCAGATCCGAGAGTTTCTGCTCGGCGTTGGTCGCCAACCTGAACAGAACCGCGATCTGCCCGTTTCCTTGCACAACACCCAGGTGCCGCAGCAGCACTTCCTGCAACGTCGACCAGTCCTCGCGTCGGGCCTCGATGCTCTCAAGCGCCCCCAGCAGCTCCGGGTCCTCGGGTGTGCTGTCCAATGCCTCGCGGTACGCGTCGGCCGCGGCCGAAAGGTTGCCTTGCTCCACACGAATCTCGCCGATGCGCGCCATCAACGCCGCGCGCGCCGCCGGATCGCTCTCGAAACGCGCGCCCTCGGCGAGGACGTCGCACAGATCGTCCATCCTGCCCTGCTCTTGGAACAGGCGAGCCAACTCGAGTAACACTTCCGGATCGCCCTCTTCTGCCTCGCGCAACACCTGCCAATCGACGAGCGCAGCGGCGACGTCACCCAGCTCCTCGCGCAGCCGAGCTGCCTCAGCGAGACGTCCGCGGCGCGCCACCGGATCGAACTCCGTTGCCCCGCGCCGTTCCAGAATATCGGCCAACGCCGCTCGATCGCCGCTCGATCGATGAAATGCCTCCAGCGCTGTCAGCGCATCCACGTTCTCGGGGTCGTCACCGAGCACGCGCGCGTACAAGCGTTCGGCGGCCGCGCGCTGATTGGGTTGGCTTTCGTACAACCGAGCCGCCCGCAACGCCAGATCGTGCGCGGCCGCGGGCTCGGCGTCCACCAACGCGGATTCGATCAGGCGAGCCGCTTCGGCGGGACGGCCCGCGACGGCCGCGACACGCTCCAGGGAGTCCACGGTCGGTCCGGAAACCGGTTCCTCGGCGAGCGCGCGACCGAGCGCCGCCAGCGCCTGTTCTGGCTGTGAAAGCCGCTCTTCCTGAATCTCGGCGATGCGACGCAGCCAGGCCGCTCGTTCCGACGGCTCCTCTCGCATGGCCAAACGAACTTCGAACAAAGCCACGAGCTCGTGGTAGTCGCCGCGACTTTCTGCCAGTGGTTCCAACACGTCGAGCGCGCCGTCGCGGGCTTCCGGTCGATGCAACAAGCCACGCAAGGCCGCGCGCGCGCCCCCGTGGTCGGGCGCCCGCTCGATCGCCTCCCGAAACGCGCCCAGCGCGCCACTGGTGTCGTCGAGCAAAAGCCGCGCCGCACCCAGTTGGACCAAGATATCGGCCTGCCGCGCCGGATCGGTGGTGACCTCGGATTTGCGCTGCAACACCTCGGCCAGGTCCAGGGGGCGCTTCAACGTGCCAAGGACGCGTTCCAGGGCATCCAGGACGGGCAGCTCGTCGCCGGATGTCTCGGCGGCCTTCCGATAGAAATCCAGCGCCCGTTCCTGATCGGCGAGCGGCCCTTCAAAGAGCTCTCCCAAACGCATCGCCAGGACACGTTGAAGGCCCCCATCGAACGTGGCGTTCAGTCGCTCCTCGTAAACGCCTGCCAATCCCGCCCAGTCTCCGCTCGCAGCGGCCAATCGCTCCAGCGCTTCCGCCGCCTCGTCATCGGTGACGTCCTCGGAGAACGCGCGCGCCCAAGCCGCGAAAGCGCGGGCGGAGTCACCCCGCTCGGTCTCTTCAATCCGGGCGATCTCCGTCAGAACTCCCACCCGTGTGGCGGGCGCGTCCTCGGCGGCCAGCTTCAACTCCAAAAGTTCGACCAGCTCGGGCCACTCGGCGCCGGCGCGCAGCAAGGGTTCAAGCGCCGCGATCGCCGGTTGCGGGAAGTCGTCCCCTCGTGCGATCCGGCCCAGCGCGGCGCGGGCCTCTTGGTTGTCGGGGCTTCCGGCCAGGATCTCTCGGTATCGAGCTATCGCGCCCTCGACATCCGACAGATCCTCCGCCAGAAGACGCGCGGCCCGCACCGCGATCGCGTCGCGCACGGGTGGATCGGCCTCAATGGCGGCCCGCTTGTCCAGGATCTCGAGAAGGTCGGCGTGCTGACCCTCGCGCGTCAGGATCCGGTCGAGAAGCTCCAGCGCCTCGCCGTCGCCCGGCGAGATGTCCAGAACGGCGCGGAGCTGCGCCAACGCCTCTTGCGGCTCGGCCAATCGGTCGTCATACAGCCGCGCGCAAGTCAGGCGCATCAAACGCACGTTGGCGGGATCGGAGGTCAGCTCGATCTTGCGTTGCAGAACATCGGCCAGATCGCGCCAGGCCAGGTTGGCGACGTACAGGCGCCCGAGCGCGTCCAGCGCATCCAGGTCGGCCTCGTCGATATCGAGAACCGCCCGCCAGGCTGAGATGGCGCGATCACGCTGCTTGAGGGATTGGTCGTAAAGCATCGCGATGCGTTTGCCGATTTCCTTGCGATCGGCGGCGTTGGTCACGACCTCGATGTGCTTTTCCAGGACCTCGGCAAGCTCGGTCAGACGGTTGTCCGCAGCCAACAGGCGTTCCAGCGCCAAGAACGAATCGATGTCGTCCGGGGTCGCGTCGAGCGCTTGTCGCCAGGCCTCGATGGCCTGGCCCGGGTCCTGAAGCTGGGCCTCCAACACGGCCGCGGACGCGGCCCACAAACGCGTACGCAAGTCGGGATCGCCCGACAGCTCGGCGCCCTTCTGCAGAGTGTGGACCAACGGACCGTACAACTTGGCCGACAGGGCCAGTGATTCCATGTCCGCGAGTGTCTCGGCGCTGGAAACATCCACCAGCCAGGCACGGGCCCTCGTGTCGAAGGCGTTGTCCACCCGTGCCAGCTTCTGTTGCAGCTCGGCCACCTCGCGCAATACCCGCACCCGATCGGTGCGATCCTCAATGCTCTCCAGTTGAGCCTCGAGAACACCCACGAGCCGCGAAAGGTTTCCCGCGTGCCGATAGACCGGCTCCAGGACGGTTGCGACGCGGGCCCGGTCCGGCGGCGACGCGAGGAGATTCTCGAGTGCCGCTATCGCGTCTTTGTGCGCGGGACTGCGTTCCAGTACCTCGGCGTACCGTTCGACGGCGGCGGTGGAATTTTCGAGCTTCCGTTCGAAAACCTCCGCCAAGCGCATCGCCAGCGCGTCGCGTTCCGCGTTCTCGGTCGCGCGCGCCAGGCACGCCTCGAGATGATCCGCCAGATCCTGCCATCGCTCGTGGGAACGCAACAGGCGCTCCACCTCATCGGCCGCCGTGGGCGGCGCGCGGTCATCGGGAGAGATGTCGATGAGCTCGCGCAAGGTTTGCAGCGCGCGATCCGTGTCGTCCAGTTTTTGCTCGTCGAGCAGGGCGCTTCTGCGCAGAAGGCTCTTTTTCGCTTCCACCTCGTTGGCGCGTCCCGCCTCTTCGTCCAACAGCTCGCGCAGTTCCAGCCATTCCCCCCAGCGTTCGAGCGCCCCTTCGAACAGGGCCGCGGTCTCCGGATCGTCCAGCCGCGCGTCGTACAGCCGGCGATAGAAGGTACGTGCCTCGGCATGGCTGTTCAGGCGAACGTCGAAAATTTCGGCCGCGCGGCGCACGATTTCCAGCACGGCGGGCGAATCCTCCAGCGAACCCGCGAGGGTGTCCGACAGGAGCGTGGCCGCCTCCCGCCAACGACCAAGCCGGCCCGCCAGCCGCAACACCTGTTCCAGATTGATTCGCTCGCCCGGGTTCTCTTGAAAAACCTTGCCGTACCATTTCAAGGCGCTGTCGTAGTCTTCCAGCTGCTCCTCGTACAGACGCGCGATCCGTTTTGTCAGGGCCAGGCGCTGCGCCGGATCGTCGACCTGCTGCAAACGAATTTCGGCGATCCGAATCAACGCCGACCAGTCCTGCCTGCCTGCGTAAACAGGCTCCAGCAGTTCCGCGGCGAGGCCCCTGACGACGGGGTCCTCCAACAGACCTTCGAGCATGACGATCGCCCCCGGATGATCAGGATCGGCCCGCAGGACCATCCGCAGGTGTTCAATGGCCGCCTCGGGATCGCCGAGCCGGACGGCGGAGATCTCGGCCAGTCGGAACCGGAGAGCCAGCGCGGCCGTCTCCGGCATCCGACGTTCGAGCACGCGCCGAATCAAGTTGACGAGATCCGGCCAGCGTTCCTGGCGCGTATACAGGCGATCCAACGCCTCGACGACTTGGGGATTTTCGCGGCCGAGCTCGAACACGCGTTCGAATGCGGCTATGGCTTCATCGGGGCGACCGAGCTTCTCCTCGGCCAACGCGCCGAGTTGTGCCCGCACGCGGCGTTCAACCACCGGATCCGTAGCCAGCTCGGCCTGACGAAACAGCACGTCGTACAACGCCTCGGCGTCGCCCGACGCCTGGTAAATTCCCTCTAACGCGGCCAGCGCGGCGCTGTCGTCGGGGACCCGGTCGAGGACCCGGCGATAACAATCAGCCGCCAGGGTCGTGTCGCCCAAGCGCAACGCGCCTGCCGCGATCGCGCGATCCAGACGTTGTTTCAGCCCCTCGTCGAGGACATCCGGTGATATCTCGCGATAGAGCGCGATGACCTCGGCCGCCCGGGCCGCGTTCGGCCCAACCAGGCGTTCATAAGTGTCGAGCAAGTTGGCAAGCTGGGGCTCGCCGAGCCCGTCCCGGATCGCCTGCGCGATCGTCCGGGCCGCCGCCTCTGGATCGCGCAACCGCTCTTCTTGCAGGGTCCCGAGGCGCGTCAGAGTCCCAACGCGCGCCCGCGGATCGCTTTCCGTTTCGACGTAGATCCGCAACACGCCGGCGAGCTCGGCGAAACGCCCGGCGCTCTCGTAGACGGCTTCCAGCGCCTCGGCGGCGCCGAGTCGCAGCGACGGTCCCATTTCGTCCGCGTCGGCGGCGTGCAGCATGCGCTCGAGCGCGGCCAGGGCCGCCGGATCGCCTGGCGCCAGAGCCAGGATCTCGCGCCAACGGGACAGGGCTTCGCCGGGATTCGCAAGGGGTCCCCCCAGAAGCTCGGCGATGCGCCGGAGAACGTCCACGCGCACGGCCAAGTCCTTTTGCGTGGCCCGGTCGCGCTGAAGCAGCGTCAGTCGACGTTCCAATATCTCCAGACGATCGGGGTGCCGCCCCTGCTGTTCGTACAGGCGCGCCAGCGTTTCGAGAGCACCCAAATCCTCGGGACTCTCGTCCAGAATCGCCAAGTTCGCGGCGATGGCTTCGTCCGTATCCCGGACCTCGCGTTCCAAAAGGTCGGCTATCTGCCGCCACAGCGAGCGCCGAGCAGCGACGTCCTGCGCGAGATCGATCCGCCTCCGTAAGATCTCGATCCGCGCGCGTGCCTGGCCGCTCTGCTGAAAAACCCGCTCCAGGCGATCGAGCGCATCCGTGCTGGCGGGGTCGAGCTCCAGCACGGCTCGCAACGTGGCCACCGCCGCCTCCGTGTCCGTGAGGGCGGTTTCCTCGAGATCCGCGATGCGGAACAGAATCGCACGACGCGTTTCCAGCGTTTCGGCCCATGCGACCTGCATTCGAAGAATCTTGACCAGCGCCGCGACGTTGCCGGTCTCGGCGTAGAGGGCTTCCAGGGCCTCCGCGGCGGGCTTGGCGGTGCTCGGGTTTTCAGCGTCCAGATTCAGGACCATCTTCCACGCGTCGATCGCCGCCCGTCGGTTCCCAATTCGGTCGGCATACAGGCGCGCCGCGCGCGACAACAGATCAGCGCGACCGAGCAAATCGGCGCCGTCGCGTCGAAAAGCCATCTCCTGATACACGTCGACCAGATCGGTCCAGCGTTCCAGCTTCGCCGCCAGGCGCTCGATTTCCGACAGCGCTGTCGGGTGAGTGGGATCGGCCGTCAGAGCTTCGCGCCAAGCGGCGAGAGCGGCTGCCGGCGCGTTCAGGCGCGCCTCGTTCAAGGTCGCGATCCTGGCCAACAACGCCGCCGCCTCGGCTCCTATTCGACCCTCCCGTTCGATCCCCAACACCGTGACCAGGGCCTTCCAGGACTGACTCGATTCATAAAGCGGCGACAGCACCTCCGCGGCGCGGCGGCGGTGAGCGGGCAACGCGAGCGCCTTCTCCAGAAGCATGCGGGCACCCTCGTGGCCCGGGCTCGTCCTAATGATGGAGGCCAAGATATCGATGGCGCCATCCACGTCGGCGAACTTGTGAAATCGCAACTCGGCACGACGGAATTCCAGCTCCGATACCTCGCCCTCGGCCGCGAAATGGAGGCGGCGCTCCAAAAGTTGATCGCGATCCCGCCAGCGCTCGGCGGCGGCGTAGTGGCGATCGAGCGCCTTGTATGCGCGCGGGTCGGCGGGGTCCAACTCCAACATCTTTTCGTAGCAAACGATGGCGTCGGCCGAATCATCCAAAACCGTCTCGTCGACATCCGCGATCTGCGCCAACAGGTCGATGCGCTCGGACAGGTCGACGACACGGCTCTGTCGCGCGTCGAGGAGCGACCGCAGTTCCTGCCATCGCTCGCCATCGCGACACAGGCGCCCGAGCGCGCGGAACGCTCCCGGGTGCAGGGGCTCGGCGACAAGGATCTCGCGGTAGACCTTTTCAGCCGATGTGGCGTCTCCCAGCCGCAGCTCCAGCAGCTCGGCCACCTCGACCAATAGGTCGCGACGAAGGGCGGCATCCTCGGCCTTGGCGGCGACCGCGCGCAAGTGCTCGACCAGTTCCGGCACCGCGCCCACGTCGCCCGCGAATCGCACCAGCATCTCGCGATTGGCGCGATTGCCCGGAGCGAGGTCCAGGATCTGAAGCGCGGTCCGATAGGCCCCGGCCGGGTTCTTCAACGGCCCGGCGTAAAGAGAGACCAGCCGTTCGATCTTCTGAAGCTTGTCTTGGGGGGAGTCAGCCACGGCGGCCAAGATCTCCAGAGCCGCCACCTGCTTCGCCGCATTGTCGGTTCGCTGATAGTAGGGCAGGACCAGCGCGGCAATCTCGGCGTCGCGCCCCGGGGCCCGACCCGCGATACGTTCGAGGCCTGCCACCGCTGCGGCGCCGAGGGGATTCGCCGTCAGAACCTCGCGGTAGGTGGCGAAAGCCGCATCCAGGTTTCCGATGCGATTCTCCTCGATGCCCCCAATGCGCAAAAGCAGGTCCTCCCGGACCTCGCCGTGCTTGTCGGGACGCGCGTCGTCGCGACCCCGCGGCGCACGCAGCTCGAGCTCCCGACGCAGGGTTGCAGCCAACGCCGGCCAGGCCTGGCGTGCTTCAAGAATCCTGGCCAATGCGCGCAACGCACGCAGCGCGGGTTCCGAGGTCGGGTCCAGATCGGCGATCGCCTCGTAGGTGCGGGCGGCCCCGGCCAGATCATCCGCCTTCTCCTCCTCGATCTGGGCGATACGAAACAAGAGCTTCGACCGCTCCGCGAGGTCGGCGGTCCGCCCCACGCGACCGTGCAGCAACGCGGCCAGATCCGGCCACGCCTGAACCTGGGTCAGGATCCGCTCCAGCGCATTTTGAGCCTCCTCGTCGGTCGGATCGCCCACCAGCAATGCCTCGGCGAAGGCGCGCGCCTCGACGGGGCGATGCAGTTTCGCGAGCGCGATCCTCAGCGACCGGCGCAGGAGCTCGCGCCGCTCGGGCGATTCCCCCGGCGCGGACGCGACCAGCACCGCCAAACGCTTGGCATACAGGCCCGCGACGACGTTCCATTCGTCGGCCTCGCCCGCCAGTCGTTCCAGCTCCGCCACGCCGGCTTCGTCGTCGGGCGCGGTCTCGAAACAACGCGCGGCCCACTGAAACGCCAGTCCCTTCGACCCCATCCGTTGCTCGGCGATCTGGCGGCCATCCCTCAAGATGGTCAAGCGCGCCTCGACGTCGAGTGGCGAGGGTACAAGGACTCCCTCGTCGTCGGCACCCTTGCCGATGAGAATCTCGTACGTCGCCAGCAACCGCGGCCATTTCTGCGCCGCGCGGTACAGGGGTACCAACGCCTCAGCGGCGCCCATGTTGGTCGGGTCGGCGGCGAGAATGCGTTCGTACGCCTTCAGCGCGCGCTCCGGTTGGCGCAACTTCTCGAGCGCCAACAGAGCGACGCGGCCGAGCATGCGAGCTCGCGCCGCGGGATCTGGCGCGCGGTCAGCCAGCGTCGTCAGCGTGTCGCACAAATCCTCGTAGTTTCCTTGGCCCGCGAACAAGCGTTCCAGCGCCTCGAAGTCGCCCGCCTGTGCGTAGATCTCCCGCAGCGCGCGAATCGCGCGCGCATTCTGCGGCTGCAAGCTCTGTACGCGCTGAAAGACCGCGATGGCGGCATCGGCCGCTCCGAGTTTCTCGTAAAGCAGAACGCCCCGTCTCTCCAGCAGCGCGGCCTCGGCCACCGAGTCCTTCTGCGCGGCGAGTCGCTGACGCTCGAGGATCTCGGCGAGCGCTGCCCAGCGTCGCTCGCGATCGTAGAGCGCCGCCAAGCCGGACAGGGCATCGGCGTCGGTCCCATCGATGGCCAGAACCATGTTCCAAAGGTTGATCGCCTCCTTGACGTCCCCCAGACGCTCCGACGCTATCCGTGCCGACTCGGCCAGACGCTCGCGCCGTTCGGCGGGCGGCAACAGCGCCGCCTCGCGCCGGGTCAGATCGACAAGCGCCCGCCACGTGCGTCCCCGCGTGTAGATGTCCCGCAGGCGTGCCCGGGCCTCGGCGTCCGTGGGATCGACGTCGAGAATCTTCTCCAGACTGACAACCGCGTTCTGGGGTTTGGCCAGCTTGTCCATCCACAGCGCCGCGATTTGGCGATGGAGGTTCGCGCGTTCGGACGGCTCCGCCACGATGTCGGCCTGACGGCTCAAGATGCCGATCAGGTCGCTCCACCGCCCTTGGACCTCGTAACGAGACGCCAACGCAATGAGAGCCTGGGGATGGCGCGGATTGATTTGCAGCACCGCCAGGTACGTGTTGACGACCATCACCTCGAGATTCAGGCGGTCGCGATAGATCTCGGCGATCTCCAACGTGCGCCCGACACGCTCATCCTTGGCACTCTGGGGCAACGCCTCCAGATCGTCCTTCAGCAAATCAAGAAGCGCGTTCCACTTTTGCGTCTTGACGTACAGGCGTCGCAGGGCCTCGACCGCCTCGGGCAGGTGGGGCTTGAGCCGCAACAACCCCTTCCAAATGTCGATCACCTTTTCGAAGTTTTGCGGGCGGGATTCCGCCGCCTTGGCCATCTCGATGCCAATCGCGATGCGCCGCTCCGGATCGGTCTCGGCCTTCTGGGCCGCGGCCAGCACCGCGAGGAGTTGCGGCAGATCGTCTGGCTGACGGTGGAATTCTCGGTAAAATTCGACCATCGCGCGGTTCGCGGGATCGAGCTTCCGAACCTTGCGGAAATGAATCTCGGCTTGGGTGTTCTGTCCCAACTTCTTCCACAGCAGCGTCCCCAGTTGCATCAGCAGGGGCACGTCCGCCTCGCCGCGCTTGGTTCGCGACGACACTTCGAGCACCTTGGCCAGCTCGGACCAGTCTTTCTTCTCGGTCAGGGCAGCGACCACGGGGCGCAGCGCCTTCGCCTCGCCGGGCGCCGCTTCCAAGGCCTTCCGAAAGTGTACCAGCGCCTCGTCGGCCTTCCCCAGTTTCCTGGAAACCTCGGCGGCCGCGATCTCCGCCTGCGCCCGTTCCTCACGACTCTGGGCCAAAGTGGCGCGATTCCCGAGCAACGCCAGCAATTCGTCCGGACGGTCGCGACGGCGCAGCAACCGTTCGAGGTGCTGACTGGCCCGGCGGTTCTTGGCGTAGAGGTCCAGACTGCGGCGCAGATAGGATTCGCCCTCGGGTGCGTCCGGACTGTATTTCAGGTACATCTCGGCGACCGAGACGAACAAGCTGGACGCCATCTGCGGATCCGTCGCGTCCTGGGCCTGCCTCAAGTACCGACTGGCGATGGGCTGCCAGTTCGATCCGATCAGCGACATCTGGCTCAGCCCCTCCGCGGACGGAGCGTGACCGGGGACGTCGTCGAGCGCGGCGCGCAGACACGCCCGCGCATCCTCGTCGCGCAACAACTCGTCCGCGAGAATACGTCCCTTTTCGTGCAACAGATCGGCGCGACGAGATTTGTCCGTGGTCCAAGGCAGTTCGAGATCGATGAGCTGGAGGCACAGATCGAAATCGCCCCTTTCCCTGTGCCAGCGACGCGCGTCGGCCAGCGCCCGCGCCAGGGAATCCGGATCCACGCCGGCGCCGTTACCCGGTTTTAGGCCCCGCAACGCACTCAACGCAGAAGCGTTGTCGGGGTCGATTTGTAAGGTCGCCAGGGCTGTCGAAATATCTGTTTCCATTGGGATTTGGGTGAAGCCTGACGACTATAGTCCGCAAGCTTCCGCCGGTTCAAGCCTGGTGCTGTCATCATCTTACGGGGGTGTGGTTCGCTGCCGCTCACACACCCCGGTCCCCCCTCGCTTCGCCTGGCGGAGCCAGGCTACGCTCGCGCCTCCCCGAGTTGCGCCTCGCGCACCTCCACCGCCGCGGTGCCTCGCTTCGCAGGGCGGAGCCAGGCTACGCTCGCACCTCCCGACAACCTCCACCGCCTTATGCTTCTCGAACCCGAAATGCAATCACCACGCCTACGGCATCGAACTGACCAATCAAAGATGAGCTCCGCACGCCAGTGAAACCCGTGCCAGCCACATCGCGGGTCCCCAGCGAACATGGGGGCGCGGCGAGCGCGACCGCGCGCCGTCTGTCGATTCTCGACCGGTTGAGGGACGAGGTCTGGCTGTTGTTCCTCGGCTGTTTGTGTCTCGCCGGCACCAATGCTCTTGGCATGACCATTCCGTGGTTGTTGAAGTCGGCGGTCGACGCGCTACGAGCGTTGCACGGGAATGGCCCGATCACAGCCGACGGCGGGCACGCCGCCGCGGCAGCGACCGCGACCGCGGTAGCGACGGCATACGAGATTGTCGCGCGCTCGGCCGGCTGGATCGCTGCGGCGGCGATCGGGCAGGCGGTCATCCGCACGGCATCGCGCGTTTTGATTTTCAACGCGGGTCGCAACATCGAGTTTGGCTTGCGGCGCGATCTGTTCCGGCACCTTTGCCGCATGGATGCCGGGTTCTATCGACATCACGCCACCGGGGACGTCATGTCCCGCATGACCAACGACTTGTCCGCGGTGCGCATGCTGTTCGGGCCGGGCGTGCTGAACGTGGTCAACACGTTGATGGTGTACGCGACGGGGATCTGGCTGCTCCTGCGGCTCGATTCCCGGCTGACGATGATCGCTCTTATTCCCTACCCCGCCCTCATCTTCTTCGCACGCTTGTGGAGTCGTCGCATTTATGCGGCCAGTCGCGCCCTGCAGGAACAATTGGGCGCGCTGTCGACCGCCCTTCAGGAAGACCTGGCGGGCATCGCCGTTGTGAAGAGCTACGCCCTCGAGGATCGCCGTCACGCCGGCTTCGCGCGCCAGAGTCAGGCCTACCTCGATTGCGCTCTTTCGTTGGCGCGTACGCGCGGCAGCCTGACGCCTCTGTTCGCGGTCATCGGCGCCATGGGCACATTGATCGTGCTCTGGGCGGGCGGCCGCGAGGTCATCGCGGGGCGCCTGACGCTGGGCGGGCTGGTGGCGTTCAACGCGTACTTGGCCTATCTATCGTTTCCCACCATCGCGCTCGGATGGATTCTGGCGGTGTGGCAGCGTGGCGTCGCGGGCTGGGTCCGGGTGCGCGATCTCCTCGCGACCGAGCCCGCGATCTCCGATGTCCTCGCCGATCCGAGCGGCCCACCTGCCCGCCATCCCGGGCACGGCGAGGCGGCGACTCTGTCCTTGCGGATCCACGATCTGTCGCTGGTCCGCGACGGTCGCACGATTCTTCAGAACGTGTCGCTGCGGATTCCGGGCGGCGGCACGCTGGCAATTGTCGGGCCCACGGGATCGGGCAAGACCACGCTGGTGGACGCGGTACCCTGTCTGTGGAACGTCCCCCGGGGGACCGTCTTTCTCGGCGAACGGGACATCCGCGACTATCCCCTCGCGCAACTTCGATCGTCGATAGGCTACGCGCCCCAGGAGGCGTTCTTGTTTTCGGCCACGGTCGCCGAAAACGTCGGGTTCGGACTCCCGCCTGGGATCGCGCCGTCGGAGCGGGCCAAGCGCGTCGCCCGCGCCGTACAAGCGGCCGGCCTGGCGCCGGATCTGGCCGTCCTGCCCAACGGCATCGACACGGTCGTGGGCGAGCGTGGAATCACGCTGTCCGGCGGCCAACGTCAGCGCGTGGCATTGGCCCGCGCCATCGCCACGGAGCCGAGCGTTCTCGTCCTGGATGATTCTCTGTCGTCGGTCGACGCTGAAACGGAACGTGAGATTCTCACGCGGCTGCGACCAATATTAAAGGGGCGCACGTCGATCCTGGTCTCACACCGGGTCGCGGCGGTTCGCGAGGCGGACCAGATAGTGGTGTTGGATCAAGGCCGCGTCGCCGAGCACGGAACCCACCAAGAATTGCTCGAGGCGCGTGGGGTCTACGCCACCTTGTATCGCGAACAACTGGCGGCCGAGGCCCTGGGGACCGGCCCATGACCGCGCCTGCCAGCGGAGCGACCCCACGACGGGTCCCGTCCCGTAAGCCTGACGAGATCACGGGTCGCGCTTTCGATCCGCGGTTGCTCGGCCGGGTATTTCCGTTCGTCAGGAAGCACGGTCGCGCGCTCGGCGCCTCGATCGCGTTGTTGCCGGTCATCTCGGCGTTCGAGGTGATTCAGCCTTACCTACTAAAGATCGCCATAGACGAACACATCGCGCCACACAAACTGGCCGGGCTGGACACGCTGGGGCTCCTCTACCTGGGGGCGCTGGTGGGACAATACACAGCGGCGTTTGGCCACAATTATCTTGTGCAGGTGGTCGGACAGCGGGCCATGAGCGATCTGCGCCTGACGGTGCATCGGCACGCTCTGAGACTGTCGGCGGCGTTCTTCGATCGGACACCGGTCGGCCAGTTGATGACGCGCATGACCAACGACATCGAATCGTTGACCGAGATGTTCGCGTCCGGAATCGTCAGCTTGTTCGGCGACGTGATACGGCTGGGTCTGATCATTCTCGTCATGTTTCGCACCGACGCGAAGCTGGCTTCGTTTTCGATGGGCGCGGTGCCGGTGTTAGCCGTGATCGCGGCGCTGTTCCGTCGCTGGGTACGTGACGCGTTTCGAGAGATCAGGGCCAAGTTATCGCGAATGAACGGATTCCTGCAGGAGCACCTATCGGGCATCAAGGTCGTCCAGGCCTTTGCCCAGGAAGATCGCGTTGCAGGCGAATTCGCCGCGATCAACCGGGAATACCGACGCGCGAACGCCAGCGCCATCGCCGCGGACGCGGCGCTTTACTCCGTGGTCGAAGCCGTGGGCTCCGTCGCGATCGCGGCGCTCTTGTGGCACGGGGGCGCGCGCATCGCCGCCGGCAGCCTGACGTTTGGAATCCTGGTGCAGTTCATCGAATATCTCGGCAAGTTCTTCGCGCCGCTGCGCGATCTCTCCGCCAAGTACACGGTCATGCAGCAGGCGACGGCGGCCGCCGAGCGCGTGTTCGCCTTGCTCGACACGACGGATCTAGACGGCGGGACCGGCGACCAGGCAAGCCGTGAACGCCTAGAGTCGGAACCGACTCCCCAAACAGGCCGCGCGAACAGCAGCGCGAACAGCAGCGCGAACGGCGGCGCGAACAGCAGCGCGGACGGCCCCGCCGATCTCCGCGCACCCCACGTCGCTGACGGCGGCGCGCCCACTGTCGAGTTCGATCACGTCACGTTTGGCTACCACCCCGACCGACCCATCCTGCGCGATCTGTCGCTGACGATCGCGGCCGGCGAGACGGTCGCCATCGTCGGCGCCACCGGCGCTGGCAAATCGACCATCATCAAGCTGCTGCCGCGGCTCTATCAGGCCCAATCCGGAACGATTCGCATCAACAGAAAGAATATCCAGAATCTGGGTCTCGCGGAGCTGCGACGGCAGATCGTCATCGTCGGTCAGGACGTCTTCTTGTTTTCGGGAACCGTCGGCGAAAACATCGGACTTGGCGCTCCCGACATCGACCAGGCCCGTATGTGGGAGGCCGCGCGTCGCGTGGGCGCCCACCGCGTGATCGAGGAGCGGGCCGGTGGCCTCGATGCGCCCGTCGTCGAGCGGGGGGCGAATTTTTCGGCGGGGGAACGACAACTCATCGCGTTCGCCCGCGCGTTGTGTCGCGATCCCCGCCTGCTGGTGTTGGACGAAGCCACCGCGAGCGTGGATCCGGAATTCGAGCGACTGATTGAACGAGGCATCGCCGCCCTGATGCGGGACCGCACGTCCATCGTGATCGCGCACCGTTTGTCGACGATTCGACGCGCGAACCGCATCGTCGTCCTCGATCACGGGCGGATCGCCGAGGAGGGTGGCCACGACGAGCTCCTCGCGCGTGGCGGCGTTTACGCCCGTTTGTATCGCTTACAGATGCAGGCGGGACGTGACCCCGCCGCAGTCGCAGCGGAGTGACCCGCGATTCCGCCGATGTCCCGAGTCAGGAACAACCGGCATTCCGGGGGTTTTCACCGTATATTGCGCCGCTGATGGTGACGTTTCGAGAGCTGCGCGACCAGCGCCTGGGCGCCGAGCGTGGCACGCTGTTCAAGCAAGGCGATCTGACGTTCGCGCTGTGCTACCCGTCGCCGTACCACGTCGGCATGTCGTCGCTGGGGTTCCAGACCATCTACCGCGAGCTGAACGCCTTGCCCGGCGTCGCCGCGGAACGCGCGTTCCTGCCCGACGACGTAAACGCCGCACGCGCCGCCTCCGAGGATTTGGCGACCTACGAATCGAACCGGCCCGTCGGTGATTTCCGGGTCGTGGCGTTTTCTCTGGCGTACGAGATGGAACTGGCGGGCGTGGTGGACTGCCTGGATTTGGCGGGGATCCCCACGCTGACGGAGGATCGGGCCGCGGCCCGCCACCGCCAGCCCCTGGTCGTTATCGGCGGCCCGCTGACCTTTTCGAATCCGGCGCCGGCGGGACCGTACGCCGACGTGATTCTGCTCGGCGAGGGCGAGGGACTGATCGTGACCCTGGTTGAAGCTCTGCGCGACGGCGGGGATCGCGACCGCGGATCAATGTTGGCGGCGCTCGCCAAGCGGCCGGGGTTCTATGTTCCGGCCATCCACGGCGAGAAGGTGCCGCCCATCGCCGCCGCCGACGATGCGTGTCTACCCGCCTTCGCGCAAATCCTGACGCCGCACACGGAGCTGTCCGACATGTTTCTGGTCGAGGCGGAGCGCGGTTGCCACCGGGGATGCACCTACTGTGTCATGCGACGATCGACCAACGGTGGGATGCGCCTCGCTTCACCCGAGCGGGTGTTGGCGCGAATTCCCACCCACGCTCGCCGTGTCGGGCTGGTCGGCGCCGCGGTGACCGATCATCCGGGATTGGTCCCGATCCTGCGCGCGCTGGTCGACGCCGATCGACAGGTCGGCATTTCCAGCCTGCGGGCGGATCGACTCACCGACGAGATCGTCGGCCTGTTGAAGCGGGGTGGCTATCGCAGCCTCACGACGGCTTCGGACGGCGCATCCGAACGACTGCGCGAAGAGATCCAACGCAAGACTAAGGAACGTCACCTCTTGCGCGCCGCGGGCTTCTGCCGGTCGTACGGTCTGCGCCACTTGAAGGTTTACATGATGCTGGGCCTGCCCGGCGAGACCGACGATGACATCGATGAGCTCGGTCGATTCGGCGCCGAGTTGGCGGACGTCGCGCCCAAGGTCGTTTTCGGCATCGCTCCCTTCGTCGCCAAGCGACAGACACCCCTTGATGGCGCGCCCTTCGCGGGCATCGCTGCCGTCGAGGCCAAGCTGGCGAGGCTGCGACGGGCGGTCAAGGGTCGCGTCGAATTGCGTCCGACGTCACCGAAATGGGCGTGGGTCGAATACCGCCTGGCGCAAGGCGGTTTCGCCGCTGGACGAGCCGCGGCCGTCGCCGCGCGCGCCGGCGGGCGCTTCTCCGACTGGCGCGCGGCATTCGCCGAGGTGCCGTCCCCGGAAATCGCGGGAGGCGCCGCTGCGACCGGTCCCCAGGGAATCCGTTTGCGGCCCTCCCCGTCGACGGCACAGCCCGACGTCTAAGCGGGGGCAACCCGGCGGCGCTGTCCTACTGGGCGCAGACCAGTTGGATCGTCAGACTCAGACAACTCTGCGTCGATGGAAAAACCGCCGTGCCGGCGTTGAAGGCGTCCGACGTAAATTGAGGTGTCAGCGCGCAGATGGAATCGCCCATGGAGCCTCCGTCGTCGTCAATCACCGAAATCTGCCACCTGTGGTTGGCCGACATCAAAGCGCTGGCGGTAAAGCTGGACCCGCCGTTGCCGTTAGGCCCCCCAGGTCCACCCAGGCCGGAGCCACCAGGACCAGGGCCGCCGGGGCCAGGACCGCCGGGGCCAGGACCGCCGGGGCCAGGGCCGCCAGGACCAGGGCCGCCAGAACCGCTCGGACGATTCCAGATCGGCGTCAGCGTATCGGTCAGGACGGACGTCTCCACCTGAACCATGCCGTCCAAAGTCACCTGACAAAAGGGGTCCGGCATGTTGCTTCCGAAGCCCGTGTCCCACGGCTGACCATTGGGCTTGGTGGCGGCCACTGTCGCACCGGCGCAGGTCAGATTCCACCGAGAGTTCGGCGAGATCTCGCACGCTCCCGCATCCGAGCACTGATAACAAGAGTCGCACGGGGCGCAGGCTTCTCCCGAGGTACCACAACGCTGATCGTTGCGATTGGTCACGCACATACTCCCGCTGCAGCACCCATCAGGACATGTCGTGGCGTTGCAGGTCCCGTTGGGCCCACCACTTCCTGGGGCGCCCCTGCCGCCCGGACCACCGCGACCGCCGGGGCCACCGCTGGCGTTTCCCCCCGTCCCCACGGCGCCACCCGATGCCCTTCCCCCGATCGCTGGTCCCCCCCCAGTTGCCGTCGCGGTGACGCCACCCGTGCCAAAAGTGGCACCTCCCGTTGCGGCGACGCCGCCCGTGCCGACCGTGCCGAGCGCGCCGCCAGTGCCCGTCGCACCGATGGCCCCCGTCGCGCCACCGCTGCCAGGCGCGCCGCCCTCCGTTCCGATCGTCGGCGCTCCCCCCGTTCCCGGCGGTTCGCCACCCCCGGTGCCGCTCGCCGGTGTTCCGACGACGCCGATCGCCGAAGCCCCCCCCGTCCCTGTCGCGCCACCCGAGACCTTGGGTGCGTCCAGACCGCCGCTAGCCGCGGCGGCGTCGGCACGCAGGTTCTCGCCCGGCGTGCCCAGACCCGTGTTGTTGACCGAACACCCTGCTGCGATCAGCCCCACCACTGCAACCGCCGAAGCCGAAGAACGGAACCGACCGGCGAGGCGATTCATGGCGTAACCTCCTTCTTCATAAGCAGTGCGGCTGGCCGCGTTCCGCGGGTCACCCTCGGTAAGTCGGTGGCCGGCAATCGCAGTCTTTGCCAAACGACCCAATCCCATCTGGTCGATTCCGCCCATGCCGAATCCACCCACATCGGCACCAGTGCCGATGCCCGCCCACCCCAGATCGAAGGCGGTGTGCGTCATCGGGCGTGTGGCCGAAGTCGTGGCCGAGCAGGTGCTTGTCGATCAGAGCGAGATCGCGGCGGCAGGCTCCGCGGCGGTCGTGTCGACGGCGGGCACCGGAATCGCTGGTGCCGATCGCCGGAGCGCGTCCGCGTCCAACGGATCGATCAAATGCCCCCCCACACGATCCCCGTCGACCCCCCACAGAGCGACGCGCGCGATCGAACACGCGGTGGCAACCTCGAGGCCCCACAATCCCTCGATCACCTCGATCGGTTTCGCCGAGCCCTCGGTCGATACGGCAAGCCGGAAGCGAACCAGATCGTGGTCCGGATCGTCGGACAGATCCCACTCCAGCCGACGCAAAACGCGCCTCGTTTCCGGTGTCCCGGACGGTGGGATATCCAACGACAGCACCGCGCGTCGGACGTCGATCATGCGACCCACGCCGCTGCCCTCGCCCCTCCGCTTGACAGCGAGCGGTTTGCCAGTCTCCCAAAGCGCGACCCCGGGATTCGTCGCCACCCCTTTGGGTAGCCGGGCCCAGAATTCCGACCGCGCAATGACACGGCCGAGCGCCCGATCGTTGTGGCCAAGCGTCACGCCGCCCAACCAGTCCACGCCCTCCAACGTCACGATCTGCAGGCGTCTGACCAATTCGGACGCGCCAACGGGCTCGCCCAACTTCACGTCCAACAGCTCGCCCAGAGACGGGATGCCGAGCCCTAGCGCCGGCCCGAACGACAATTCCGGTTTGGGGTGAAAGCCAATCGAGTAGTTCAGTTCCACGCCGGCGCGCCGAAAAATGCGCGGCAGGTGGCGAACCAGATCCAGATGTCCGAGATACGCGACCCGCCCCAACTTCGTGTAGCGCAAACGGACACGGTAGGCCTCGCCCTGCGCGATGCGGGTCGGCGGTTGCGTGCGCGGCGCGCGACGGGGCGAACTGTCCCCCGCCCCCGTGACCTGTCCGCCATCATGCGCGCGACCCGTGCCGGCCACCAAGGGCTCGCCCGCGCGCTCCAGCGGTGATGCGCTCGGCTTCATCGAAAGCGTGTCCGAGCCAACCGGCTCACCCATGCGTGTCACGGGGACCGCGTCCACGGGCTTCGTCCAGGCGTTCATCCGCCGCAGATAAAACAGCCGTTCCTCTTTCATGGCGCCCAAGTCGCAGGCGACGCCACAGTCGTAACAGACGAGCTTGTCCTTGTGCCCCGTCATGGCGGCGGCGACACTGCTCGGGTGCAGAAGCTTCTTGTACGGCTTGCCGCACGGGGGCGACAGCCGGTCCTTCAGTGCCTTGCGGTACTCCCCGACCAAGAAGCCCGGTTCCAGATCGATGTCGATGTGATCCCAGGGCAGGTGCGCCGTCACGGGGATGGTGCCGAGATAACGGCCGACGTCGAGGCCCGACGCGGCCTCCGTTTCGGCGATCGCCTGATCCCAAAGGTCCATCCGCAGCTGCTCGTCCCAGCTGTCGAACCGACACCCGAGGCGAAACGCGCGCTCGAGCACTTCGGCCACGTCCGCATCGCCGCGGGAGAAGATTGCCTCCAGGTGCGACTGATAGTTCTCGTGCATCTTCAGGTCCACGCGCAGCTTCTGGGCGACCTGCGCCAAAATTCCCTGTTTTCGCGCGGTCTCGGCTTCGGTGTCCATCGCCGCCCATTGAAACGGCGTGTGAGGCTTCGGCACGTGCGTGGACACCGACGCGGTCACGACGGCGCCTGCTTGGTACCGACGCCCGATGGCCTGCACGCGGGCGGCGGTCTCGACGATGCCGCGCACGTCCTCGTCGGTTTCGGTCGGCAGTCCGATCATGAAATACAGCTTCATGCGATGGAATCCGCGCGAAAACACGCGGTGGGCGGACTCGATGATGTCCTCCTCGGTGACGTTCTTCGTGATCACGTCGCGCATGCGCTGCGTGCCGGCCTCCGGCGCGAACGTCAGTCCACCCGCGCGCATGGTCGCCATCTCGGCCAACAGATCGTCGTTCAGTCCATAGGCGCGCAACGACGAAACCGACAGTGACACCTTCTCGTCGCGCAACTTGGCCATGGCCGTCTTCACGAGCGGCGTGACGCACGAATAGTCCGCCGTGGACAACGACGTCAGCGACGTCTCGTCGTAACCGCCCTTCTTCACGCCGGCGAGCAGTGTTTCGATCACCTGAACGGGATCGCGCTCGCGCACGGGGCGGTAGATCATCCCGGCCTGGCAAAATCGGCACCCCTCGGTGCAGCCGCGCGCCACTTCCACCGCCATGCGATCGAAGATGGCCTCGCCATAGGGCAACGGCGAATCGTCCGGGAATGGAAACCGATTGATATCCTTCACCCACACCCGCTTGGGACGTGCCGGGACGCGCGCGTCGACGGGCGCCCCCACCACCACGAATCCCGCATCGGGATCGCGCGTGGCGACATACAGTTCGGGAACGTACAGAGGATATGCGGCGGCCAGTCGAATCAATCGCTCGCGGCGCGGAACCCCCGCTTTCCGCAGCGCCGCGAACTCCAGCACCAGCGCCGGCAGCGCCTCCTCCGCCTCACCAATGAAGAACGCGTCGATGAACGGCGCCAACGGTTCCGGGTGCGTGGCGGTCGGTCCTCCACACAGAATCAGCGGCGCGGAGTCGCCCCGGTTCGCGGCCCGCAGCGGCAGTCCCGCGAGATCGATGAGGTTTAGAACGTTGGTGTAGGTCAGCTCGTACTGGAGCGAGATACCTATGACATCGAACGCGGCCAACGAATCGGCCGATTCCAACGTCACGAGCGGCAACCCGTGTTCGCGAATGCGCGCCTCGCAGTCGACCCACGGCGCGAACGCTCGTTCGCACGCAATGCGCGGGTGTTTGTTCAAGATACCGTACAGGATCTTGGTCCCAAGGTGGGACATCCCGATCTCGTACACATCGGGAAATGCGAGACAGACGCGCGCATCGATCGCCGCGAGATCCTTGCGCACCTCCTGATACTCGCCGCCCAAGTACCGGGATGGCTTCTCAACCTGATTCAGAAACGCGGCGTACGGATGGCGCATGGCCCTGGGAATCTAACAGATTCCCTCGCCGTGCCTTCTGGCCTCCCTGTGACCGTTCGTTTTGGCTGCTCTAGCGGGTTGCCGGCGTCTTGCCGATCTCGCCAGCCACGGCCAGATCCCGCCGGATCCCGGACGCTTCTGGAGTCACTGGTTTCCCTGTAGGACCACCGGAAACTCGGTTCCATATTCCTCGGAGGACGGCGGAAAGGCCCAGCGGGACATGACATCGCGGATGCAAGGTTCGAGAGCTCGGAACTGAACGGGCGCGTCGAGATTGACGCTCTTCACTTTGCCGGAAAGCCCAATGGACACCCGCACCGTGACCTTTCCGTGCGTCAGAGTGTTGTCTCGCAGTAAAGCGCGCTGATAACAGGTCTGAATGCCTTGCCGGTTGTTGTTGATGACGCGGCTGATGTCGGCCTGCGCGGGCGTCGACTTCGCGGACGCCCCCGCGGCGATCGGCACTCGAACATCGCGCCCGGTCGACTCGCCGAAACGATTGGCGGCATCCCTCTGTTCGGCCGTGAGCCCCGTCGCCGACAACGGCGGAGGCGACGTTTGGTTCTTTCGTCGCGGCTGTTTCCCTCGGGTGTTCCTTTGTGGCTGCTCGAACCGCGCGACCACGGGTTTTGGATCGACCGGCGGCGGAGGGACGACCACGTCCTTTTCCTTGGCCTTTTCTTCTTCCCGCTTCAGCTGATCGGCCATTGCGGCGAAATCCGGCGCGGACGGCTTGCTGGACGGCGCTGCAACGGCGGCCACGCTGGCGGGCGGCCGCCTGAATACCCAGACGGACACGATTCCGCACACTAGGAGCACCACCGCCAGAGCCCCAATGAGCAGCCTGATCTGCTTGCCCCTGCTGGAGCTCGACCTCGGCGCGACGGCCAGGCCCGATTGAGACGCGCCCGGAGCGAAATTCGGCGCGGCCGATCCATGGAGCGCGATGGCCGCGCCAGCGGGCACGGGAACCGGTGTACCGAGCAGGTCGCCAAACTCCTCACCCAGCACGGCCGCGGACGCCGCCGCCACTGCAACGCCGTTTTTCTTCGATTTTGACGCGGGCGCGCTGGTGGCAAGCGACGCGGTCTCGATCGCCACCAAACCGCCATCGGTCCGGGGCGCGGAACCGGCCGCCGCCAGAGCGGGAATCCCGGCGCCTGTCGGACGGTGGTGACCGGGCGGTGGCGGCACGGGCGTGGCGGCGCGACGGCGGCGAGCGATCTCCGTCCGCAGGTCGGCCACCTCGGTCGGCGGCTTCCACCCGTCGAAATCTGCGTTCCAGACATGCACGTCGGCCTGCTTCGCGGCCGCCAGGATCTTGTCAATCAGCCGCGCGCGCGAAAACGGTCCAGTCTGCGCGCCGTCGATCGCCAGGTACCACTCGGTGTCGTTGGAGGGAGCCGGTGGGGGAGCCGCACGTTTCGGGGGCGGCGCCGCGACGGGCGCGCTCGGTGCGAAGAGGGCCGCGGTGGGGAGGCCGCCGACCTTGCCCCGACCACCTCGGGGTGCCACCACCGTATCGCCGTCGCTGGCACCCGCGTCGAAACTGCCGCTGCGCGCCACGGCGGCCTCTCGCGGCGCGTCGGCGGAGGCCTGATCGTCTATCGTCGCCCCCGTCTCGCGAACCGTGATGACATTCGCACAGGTCTTGCAACGGACCTTGAGCACCTTGCCGCGAACTTTTTCGTCCGCGATTGAGTACTTGGTGTGGCAGCGTTCGCAGACGAACTTCATGTCTTTGACTTGGCCCTAATCATCCGACCGG
>JADGRC010000174.1 GCA_017881245.1 Pseudomonadota bacterium | reverse complement strand
GACGGAGCGATGGGGCGTCCGCGCCTCATCGCGAAGGAGGGATAGGCGCGGCCATGAGTGCCTGACGGGCGATCACGATCGTGCCGCGCCTCCCTGTCCTCACGCCCTTTTCGGGGGGTTCGCGTTCCCGAATCACGAACGGTGATTTAGATGGGAGGGCCCTTCCCAGGCCCCTTGCGGTGGCGCAGCCGCCCTAACGTACGACGGTAAAGAAGCGCTTGAAGCGGATGGACTTGAACCATTCGACCGGCTGGGAATACCAGGGAGCGTCGTCAACGTTCGCGCGCGACCACCAGACGACCAGCGCCCTCCCCTTGATCAGGTCGTGCTTGACGGTACCCCAGACCCGCGAATCGGACGAATTGTCGCGGTTGTCTCCCATGACAAAGACGTTGCCGTCGGGCACCGTGATGGGTCCGTAGTTGGCGGGCAGCCGGTTCGGCTCCTGAATCGCCTGATGAGGCCTGTCATCCAGGGATTCAATCCACAAGTCACTCTCGTGTTCGTCGACGTCGCGGCGCCCACCCTCGCTGTAACGGTAAACTCCCGCGTGCTCGCGTGGCATGGGGCGGTCGTTTATGAACAGCTCGTTGTGCCTCAGCTCCAGGCGATCGCCCGGCAGACCGACCACGCGTTTGATGTAGTCGGTGCTGTGATCCTGCGGGAACTTGAACACGATCACGTCTCCCCGCTTGGGCGAGGAATACTCGAAGACCTTCTTGTCCGTGAACGGGATTCCGAGGCCATAGGAAAACTTCGCAACGAAGATATGGTCGCCCACCTCGAGCGTGGGAATCATCGACCCCGACGGGATCTGAAAGGCTTCGACCACGAATGCCCGCAGCAACAGAGCAATCGCGACCGCGATTCCGATGGACTCGGAATACTCACGAATAGTCGACTTTCGCGCGAAGGCCAGCTTGTCCTCCATGACCTCGTCCAGCGTGGTCAGCGCGACACGCTGCCGCTCCAGATCCTCGGTGCCAAGAGCGCTTTCCAGCTCGTTCACGGCGGCCAAGACGCTCTCGGCGGCGGCCTGGGGAATGCGAAAACTCTTTCTTTTGAGAATGCGGCGCGCTTCCTTGACCAGGTGCTGCGCCTCCGCCCGAGCTCGGCGAAGAGCTCCGCGCTGCCGCCACCAATCCAGCACGCCGCTTCCCATCAGTCGACCTTTAGAATCGCCAAGAAGGCTTCCTGGGGGATTTCCACGTTTCCAACCTGCTTCATCCGTTTCTTACCTTCCTTCTGACGCTCCAGCAACTTACGTTTTCGCGTGATGTCACCGCCGTAACATTTCGCCGTGACATTCTTGCGCAGGGCCTTGACCGTGGTCCGCGCAATGACCTTGGAACCAATCGCCGCCTGGATGGCGACCTCGAACTGCTGTGGCGGAATCAGTTCCTTCATCTTCACGCACAGATCTCGTCCCTTGTTGAACGAGCCGTCCCGATGAACGATCAGCGACAATGAATCGACCCGATCGCCATTGACCAGGAGGTCCATGCGGACGAGATCGGCCGGAACGTAGCCCTTGGGCTCGTAGTCGAGCGACGCGTAGCCGCGCGACACCGACTTCAACCGGTCATAAAACCCAAACACCATTTCGGTGAGGGGTAGGTCGTATCGGATGATCACGCGCTTCTCGCCGGCGTAAGTCAGCCCGGTCTGGATGCCACGCTTGTCCTCGCACAGTTTCAAGATGCCGCCCACGAACTCCGGAGGCGTGTGGATCGTAAGCGCGATGACCGGTTCCTCGATGCGATCGATATCGCCCTCCGACGGAAACTTGGCCGGGTTGTCCAACTCGAACACCTCACCGTTCTTTCGAAGGACCCGGAAACGCACGGTCGGAGCCGTGGTGATGAGATCCAGGTTGTATTCCCGCTCCAGGCGTTCCTGCACGATTTCCATGTGCAGGAGGCCCAGAAACCCGCAGCGAAAGCCGAATCCGAGGGCCGCCGACGATTCGGGTTCGCGCGAAAACGACGCGTCGTTGAGGCGAAGCTTGTCGAGGGCATCGCGCAAATCTTCGTAGCGCGCCGAATCCACCGGAAAGATCCCGGCGAACACCATGGGCTTGGCTGGCTGGAAACCCGGTAGCGCTTTCACCTGCGGAGCTCCGGCCTCCGTGATGGTGTCACCCACGCGAGCGTCCGCGACGTCCTTGATGGCCGCGGTCAGAAAGCCGACCTCGCCCGGCCCCAATTCGGGAATCTCGCGCGCGAAGGGCGCGAACGCGCCGATGGTCTGGATCTCGTATTCCCGGGCGGCGGCCATCAGGCGGATCTTTTGCCTCGGTCGCAGGCAGCCATCGATCACGCGCACCAGGATCACGACACCTCGGTAAGCGTCGTACCAACTGTCGAGCAGAAGTACCCGCAACGGCTTTTCCGGGTCACCGATGGGAGGCGGCAAGCGTTTCACGATCGCCTCCAGGATCTCGTGAATCCCGATGCCCTCCTTGGCCGATGCCAAGATCGCCTCGGAGGCATCGATACCGACCACCTCCTCGATCTGTCTTCGGACGTTCTCGGGATCGGCGGCGGGAAGGTCGATCTTGTTGATCACCGGAACGATGGCCAAATTGTTGTTCACCGCCAGATAGACGTTGGCCAACGTCTGGGCCTCGACGCCTTGTGACGCGTCCACCACCAACACGGCCCCTTCGCATGCCGCCAGCGACCGCGACACTTCGTAGTGAAAATCAACGTGTCCGGGCGTGTCGATCAGGTTCAGCTCGTACGTCTCTCCGTCCTCGGCGAGATAGCTCAGCCGAACGGTCGCCGCCTTGATGGTGATGCCGCGCTCGCGTTCCAAATCCATGCTGTCCATGAACTGCGCGCGCCGTTCCCGGTCGGTTAGGGCTCCGGTCGCGTCGAGCAGCCGGTCGGCCAATGTCGACTTGCCGTGGTCGATGTGGGCGATGATCGAAAAATTGCGGATGAATTTCGTCGGTATGGACATGGGCGGCTTGGTCCGCGGGGCGCGGGGGCGCGGAGCTTAGCGCTATCGGCGCCCGCCGACGTCGCGATCGACATCGAAGGTCATTTGGCCAGGCAGATTTCGTTTCTCCCGTTCGAGCACCAGATCGATCCCTTGCCTGATGAACTCGGCAACGGGGACCTTGGTCTTATGGTGCAGCTGCTTCAGGAGGTCGTTCTGCTCGGGCGTAATGTAAACGGTGGTCGAAATCTTTTTCCGGCCCATGTAGGTGACCGTGACAATGCATGGCCATATGTGAAGTGTCAAAGATGGCGCTGGCTTCCTCCCCCGGACCGCGACGTTTTGGGACCAAAGCGCGCGCGAATCTGGCCCCTTGCTTGTTGCGTGTTGCGTAGGTGGCTGCGTAGTGGCGCGTCAACTTGCGATATCCAAACTTTCGGCCTAGCTTAGAGGCCATCATGAGCGACTTGCACCGTCGGCAGGCGTTGTCTCCCCTATTCACCTTCCTGACTGCCGGCCTGGCGACCGCGGGCTTGGCGGGCGGTGCCGGATGCGGGGAAACCAATACCCCGCCCCCCAAAACGGCCGCGTCCGCGGGCGTCAGTAACGTCCAAGCCGCCCCGCCCGTGGATCGCACCCGCTGCAAGTCGGAGGGAAAGCAGATTGTCGCCGCCGATACGGATCTCGACAAGAAAGCCGACGTTTGGAAGTACTACGTTCCGAACGGCAGTGGCGCGCAGGTCATGACCTGCAAGCAAGTCGATCTGAACCACGACGGCAAGGTCGACATCACCTATTACTACGACGATACGGGAACACAGTCTGTTCTGGAGGAGTTCGATTTGGACTTCGACGGTCGTAACGATCTGACCGTCTTCTATGCGAACGGCAAGAAGGTTCGCGAAGAACTGGATACCAACTACGACAACCGCTCCGACGTTTGGAAGTTCTACGAGGACGAGAGACTGGTACGCGTCGAGCGCGACTCCGACTTCAACGGTCGGGTAGACCAGTGGGAGTACTACGAGAACGGCCGACTGGATCGTATCGGCTATGACACTTCGGGCTCGGGACGGGTGGACAAATGGGATCGCGCCCCCGAGGGCGTGGACGATAGCCTCCCCGGCGCGACGCCTGCCGCCACGGCTCCCGCGACCGCCGCATCCACGGCGCCCGCACCGGCCGCGCCCACTGCGGCAACCACGCCGCCAGCCGCCCCCGCCAGCGTCAAGAAATAGCTGTCGCCCGAGGTCAATCTGAAGAGCCCCGGCGCCCGGCGAAGCCGCCGGCCAACGGACGCCTACCGGTTGGCCACCGGGTGGCTACGTATTGGCGAGGCCGAACCCGTCGTGGAGTGCGCGTACCGCGAGCTCGGCGTACTTGCCCTCGACCACGCACGAGATCTTGATCTCGGAGGTCGAGATGAGATGGACGTGGATGTTCTCCTTCGCCAGGATCTCGAACATCTTCAGGGCCACGCCCGCGTGCGATCGCATCCCCACCCCAACGACCGAAACCTTGGACAGATTCTCCTCTGACTTTATCTGCTCGGGCGGGCAAATGTCTCCGCACTGCTTCACCAGAATATCCTTGGCTCGCGCGAGATCGCTCGACGGTAAAGTGAACGTCAGGTTGGTCCGCCCATTTTGAATGTGCGCTTGCACGATCACGTCGACCACGATGCCGGCCTCCGCCAGCGGGCGCAGCACTTGCGCCTGGACGCCCGGCTTATCCGGGACCCCGGACAAGGTGATCTTGGCTTCGTCGCGCGTGGCGGTTACTCCCGCGACCAGAACGGATTCCATGGCTTTCTCCTCGGGCACGACCCACGTTCCTTCGTTATCGTTGAAAGACGATCGAACATGAATCGGCACGTGATATTTCATCCCAAACTCGACCGAACGGATCTGCAAGACCTTGGCGCCGAGCGACGCCAGTTCCAGCATTTCCTCGTAGCTGATGCGATCAATCTTGCGTGCGTTGCGGACCACGTTGGGGTCCGCGGTGTAGACGCCGTCGACATCCGTGTAGATCTCGCAGGAATCAGCCTTCAACGCCGCCGCGACAGCCACGGCGGAGGTATCGGAGCCACCGCGTCCGAGGGTCGTGATGTTCCCATCCTTGTCGACGCCCTGAAATCCAGCGATGACGGCAATCTTTCCGGCGGCCAGCGCCTTGCGGACCGCCTGGACGTCGATGTCCTGAATCCGGGCGCGGGCAAACGCGCTGTCCGTAAGGATTCGCACCTGGTGTCCGAGCAGCGACGTGGCCCTACCCCCTTCCGCCTGGATGGCCAAGGCCATCAAACCAACGGTAACTTGTTCTCCAGTCGACGCCACCACGTCGAGCTCTCGTTCGTCGGGAATCGCGGAGATCTGCTGCGCCAAACCGAGCAACCGGTTGGTCTCGCCGGACATCGCGGAAACCACGACGACCACATCGTGTCCCTCGCGCTGGGTGCGCAGCGCGCGGCGCGCCACGTTGCGAATACGTTCCACGTTCCCGACGGAAGTCCCACCGTATTTCTGAACGATGACCAAGGCGGCGGAAATCTCCACCACTCACCGTTTGACGTCAAGGCGGTGGCGAGCTTTTCTCCGGCCCTTTCGACGGTCGCCGAGGCATCCCGCCAAATTCAGCGCCCGTGTTGCCGGCCCATACGACGAGGATAAGCTGCCCAGATGGCGAACGCGCTGGAAGTCCACATCACGGCCCCCGATAGGGACCGGGCCGAAAGCATCGCGCGGGTGTTGGTCGGCGAACGACTGGCCGCCTGCGTGAACATCGTGACGGGCGTTCGGTCCATCTACCGCTGGGAAGGCCAAATTCACGAAGAGAACGAGGTGTTGTGCCTGGTTAAGACGCGGCGCGACCTTTTCGCGACGGTGTGTGCCAGGGTGAAGGCACTGCATCCGTACGAGGTACCGGAGATCCTTGCGTTCGAAGTGGCCGAGGGAAGCGCGGCCTATCTCGACTGGTTGGCGACCGCCACGGAGCTCGGCACTTAGCACACGGGCGTATGGGCGTGTTGGCCGGACCGGGCAAGGCAGTTGGGTCAGCCCGGACGGCCGCCACGAATGGTGGCGATGGCTTCTCGCGCGGCGGCGGCGACCGAAGGCTCGGTGTCCTCGTGGGCGGCGCGCTCCAGATCGGGTATCAGATCCGTCCGCCCGATCTTCGCCAAGGCGCGCGCCGCCTGAGCGCGCACCGGGACGTATTCATCGTGACGCAAGCGCTCGACCAACTCGGGAATCGCCACGGGATCGCCGACGTCACCGAGCGCATCCACCATTTCGCGACGGTTCTGCACCTCGGGCAGATGTTTCAGCAGAGCCGCGACCGCGCGCCGGTCCTTCAGCTTGCCGAGCTGAAGGATGACGAGGCGGCAGAACAGGATGTCGTCGTGACAGTCGTCCAGTGAATCCGCCAGCGTCGGAACTCCCGTCCGGTCGTCGCGCGCCGCCAGCGCCAGCGCCCCGCGAACCCGAAGCGCGCGGGGAAGACTTCCGTCCGCGAGCACACGGCCGACCCGATCGACCGCGCGCGCGTCACCGGCCCGCACCGCCCCAATCGCGGCCCAATCGGCCACCAGGGAATCGCGATCGCCGACAGCGATCGACAGCTGGGCGGCCGTCTCCGCGCGCGGGGGCAGCGTCACCAACAGTTGCGCGGCCTCGCGACGAACGGCCACCGGTTCATCGGTGGACAGCATCAGCGCGGCCAGGCCCGGCCCGGCCAGCAAATCACCCAGGCGTCCACGCTCGATGGCTTTCGGTACCTGCTCGCCGTTCGGGTTCGCCGCGCCGCGTGCCAACACCGGTTCGAACTGCACGTGACCGTCCAGCCATTCGTCCAGCAACCTCCGCAACGCGGCCGCCGGCTCGGGGCGATCGTCGATCAGGTTGCGATGCTCGCCGGGATCCAGGGTCAGGTCGTGATAGGCGCAGTACCCCCAGTTGAGGTCGCAGATCAGTTTTTCGTGGTCGCGAACGATCATCCGTTTGTCTTCGACCTCGGCGAAGGCCGGCGGCAACCGATCCGCGCTGGCGGGCGGCGTCGCCAGCCAGGGGCCAAGATCGGTGCCGCGCATCCGCACCGGCACGGGAATGTCCAACAACCCCAGCACCGTCGGCGTGATGTCGATGAGCTCGACCGGGCGGTCGACCGTTCGCGGCGACACACCCGGAATGCTCATCAACAAAGGCACGTGAACCTGCTCGTCGAACAGCGACGAGCCGTGGTACCGACCCCCGTGTTCGTCGAATTCTTCCCCGTGGTCAGCCGCCAGGATGACGATCGTGCCCGGGCGTTGATCACGGATATAGGCCAACAGGCGCCCGATGGCCGCGTCCGCGTAGGCGATCTCGCTGTCGTACCGATCCATGTCACCCCCACCAAAGGGGAACTCGGGGTGCGCGACATACGGCTCGTGCGGCTCGAAGAAATGGACCCAAACGAACGATCGCCTCGGCTTCTCGATCTCGTAATACCGAATCACCTGGTCGACGCGCTTCTGAGCCTCCAGGTACTCGAATTTCACGTACTCGAAGGAGAAATTGCTGTCCGCGTAGGCTTTCAATTTCTGCGCGTCGACGAAAAACACGGCCGGCGGATAGAACCCCGCCGTTCGCCATGCGTACTGCCGCAGAACGGACGCAATGGGGTCGTGAACCTCCGCCGGGGCCAGGCGCGCCAGCGTCGGAAAATACTTTCCCGTCAACATCGACGCCACCGAGAACGATGTATGAGGAGCCTGCGCGTACGCCCGTGAGAATCGCACGCTGCGCGCGGCCAACTGGTCGATGTGGGGTGTCGTTGGCCGCCGAGCGTAACCAAACGCCCCGACGTGATCCGCCCGCAAGGCATCGACCGTGATGATGATGACGTCCGCGTCGGGCCGGCGCGGCCCGGGCGGAAGTGGGGGCAGGTCCGCCTCCGCGTCCACCCTTTCACCAACCACGGTGGCCCGTGATCGCAGCGACACCGGCGACAAACGCAGAAACTGTGCGGTTGCCGTCGTTCGTTCCCAGGCGGCAAAGCGAATTGTCTGGCTACGGCGCGCCTGGCTACCGGCGAAGACCGCCGCCACCAGTGTCACCGACAACGCCGCCGCCAGCTTCAGCCGATTCGGCGGGCTCCACGTGGGCCGCAGTCGCCCGATCTCAGAGCGCACTTCCCACGCGGACAGCAGAGCCAAAAGGCCGGTCACCACCGCCAACGAGGCGTGGAACCATGGATACAAACGCCGCAACACGAACTGGTTACAGGCCTCGGCCGTGATCGCCACGAGGCACAAAGCCGCGATGCTGAGCCGCGCGCGCCATCGGGAATGGGCGTCCGTCGCGGTGCCTGGGCCCGCGTCGAGAGAACGGATTCGACGCGGCAGGTCGAACGCGACGGCGGCCCCCGCCAGGGCCATCAAAGTCGCCAGAAGCCGCTTGCCCGGAATCTGCGCGGCCCGGTGCCCCGTGAAGGCCGCGAACGCGACCACGATCGTGAACGGCAATGCCACCAGCGCCGACAAGGCCCCGGCCGCAACATCCCGGCGGCGCCCGGCAAACGCGGCCAATCTACCCCCGAACCCGATCAGGGTACCAGCCACGACTCCACCCAACGCCAGCCAACTCGCTCCGAGCAGAATCAGCTTCAATGCCTGCACAACCCCCAACCCCCCCACACCCCGTGCCACTGCCCACGCCGTGTCGGCCGCTCCGACGGTGCCACCGCCGCACAATCCCGCCCACATCCACGCGGCCAGGCCGCCTCGCCGCGCTTCGAATCGCGCGCCACCGCCCGACGGCGCCGACCAACGCACGTCACCTGCCGTTTTCACCTAACCAGCCTCTTCGCCGAATATCTCCGCGGCCGCCCATCGTGAATCGATGGCCGCGCGCAGAGGTTGGTGCTCCATGCTCTCGAGGGCTGGATCTTCCTCGAGAATTCGCGTCGCTTCGCCGCGGGCCAGATCCAGTAGACGCCCCATGCCGGCGAGATCGGGAAAGCGAAGGCGGGGCAGGCCCGCCTGCTTGACCCCGAACAGATCCCCACAACCCCGCAGTTCCAGATCCGCCTCGGCGATTCGAAAGCCGTCATGGGTTGACGCGACGACAGCCAAGCG
Organism: Pseudomonadota bacterium; assembly: GCA_017881245.1. Taxonomy (GTDB): domain Bacteria; phylum Myxococcota_A; class Polyangia; order Fen-1088; family Fen-1088; genus FEN-1088. Next base: position 2,554 of record JADGRC010000174.1, on the reverse strand, counting down.
CCGGGCCGCATCCGTGGTTTCCGCGTCCATTCCCGCGTTCGCCCCCATCGTCAGTATGCACTCGGCTGCCGGGGCGGCGGCATCGGTCCCGCGGCCAACCCGACCACGAAGCTGATGCAGTTGCGCCAGTCCAAATCGTTCGGCCTCTTCCACAACCATGAGCGACGCCTCGGGAACGTCGATGCCCACCTCGATTACGGTTGTCGCCACCAGCACATCCAAGCGGCCCGCCGCGAACGCGCGCAGCGCCGCGTCCTTGGAGCGGGCGTCCATCGCCCCGTGAACCAGGCCGACCCGCGCGGGGGCCAGGGTCGTTTCCAGCTCGCGGTGTCGCTCGACCGCGGTCACGCCTCCCTCGCGCGCCGAGATCTCGCGAACCGGACACACCACGAACACACGCCTCGCGTTGGCCACCGCGTCGCGTATGGCATTTTCGGAATCGCGACGGGCGTTCTCGCCTTTGAGTATTCGTGTGCCCACCGGCCTACGACCGGGCGGCATTTCGTCGAGAACGCTGAGAGCGAGATCGCCGTACAACGTGAACGCCAGGGTGCGTGGGATGGGCGTCGCCGTCATCACCAACAGGTGGGGAGATTGGCCGCTGTCCGCATCGTCGCGCCCGCGCAGCCGCGCGCGCTGGGCGACCCCGAAGCGATGTTGCTCGTCCACAATCGCCAGGCGCAAGGACGGCAGGACGACGCGATCCGCCAGCAAGGCCTGCGTCCCGATCAGGATCGCGATCCGTCCGGCGCGTGCCAGCGCCAACAAGGACTCGCGCTGGGGCCGAGGCGTCGACGCCGTCAGCAAGGCCACGCGCAACCCCAGGCGCGAGGCCCAGGGCTCCAACGTGCGTGCGTGTTGCTCGGCCAGGATCTCCGTCGGTGCCATCAACAAAGTTTGGCCGCCCGACAGTCCCGCCTGCGCCGCCGCGGCGAAGGCCACCGCAGTCTTGCCGCTGCCGACGTCGCCCACCAATAGACGCTGCATGGGTCGAGGGCCCACCATGTCCCGCTGGACATCGGCCATGCATCGCAGCTGGGCGCCCGTCGGCGCGAACGGCAGGGCCGAGGTGACCCGTTCCAACACGGCGACCGGGGACGCGTCGCAGGGACAGCCAGGGCGGCGGCGCGCCTCCGCGTGGCGGCGCGCCAATCCCACCTGGATCACGAGGAGATCCTCCAGAGCGAGGCGGCGATGCGCATCGGACCGCCCCGCGACGAGCGCGTCCAGCAGTTCACGGCTCGCTTCTGGATCTGGTCGGTGAATCTGACGCAATGATTCAGCGATCGACGGCAACCCCAGCCGCGCGCGGGTCGCGGGTGGAAGCACGTCCGGCACGTCATCGACGTGGCGGTCGACGGCGGCGGCGATGATCCGTTCGAGAACCCGCCCAGCGACTCCCGGCACGGGCGCATAGCGCGACCGGATGCCCAAGCCCCGTGGGCCGCCGCTTTCGTTCGCCCCCGCGGCCCCCAACGCCCCCGTCAAGTTCGTGGGATGCGCCAATGTCGCCTGCCCGTCCGCGTCGAAACGCAGCGGTCCCGCCAGCACGACCTCCTGACCCTTTTGGAAAGCCCGGCTCATCCCGCCGGGCACGCGAAACCAACGTGCAGTCAATCGCGCGGCGCCGTCCTGTAGGTAGACCATCAGAAACCGTCCTGGAAACACGTTCACGCGCGCCACCGTGCCTCTGACCAGAACGACGGAGCCCTCCGCCTTACCCCCGAGAGCGGCAAGCGGCGTCACCGTACGGAGATCGTCATATCCCCGCGGGACATACGACAGGACGTCTCCCACCGTGCAAAGGCCTTGCTCGACCAACCGAGCGGACGTGGCGGGACCGGCACCCGGCAAGCTGGACACGGAAACCAGCGACCCGACATTACTCCACGACGGCTCACCCGGCATGCCCCGCCGCGACGCGCGCCGGGATCGTGTGGCTGGTCCACCACCGTCCACGCGCCCCGCTCGGAGGCTCTCACCGGGCGGCGGAGCACCCATCGGGCTCACCGCTTGTACGTAAACTTCAGCTCGTACTCGCAGATATGGAATACGTCGCCTTCGTCTATGCGCTTGTTGTCGATCCGCATGCCGTTGAAGTCGATACCGTTGGTGGACCCGAGATCCTTGATGAAGAACGTTCCATTGCGGCGAACGACAGCCGCATGTTTGCGCGAAATATTCCCATCCTTGATAGGCAGATCCGACGACTTCGTACCGCGGCCTATGATGAACTGGTCCTTGTCGATGCGGTACTTCTGATTGTCGAACATCAAATACAACATCGACCCGCCCAGGTTGGCCTCGGGCGGAGGTGGTGGCGCGCCCCCCCGTCCCCCCGGCCGCGCCCCCTGGGCCGCGGTCGTTCGACCGAAGCGCGCGACCCCCGGAGGCGAGGGTAAAGGCAGGGGCAGGGGCAAAGGCAAGGAAAAGGCGGGCTCCGAACGTGTCGCGGACACGGGCACCGGCGTGGGAGCCGGTGTATCCGCGTTTACCGCAGTTTCATAGCCCGCGATTTGCGCGTAGCCCGTCATCGCGTCGTTGATGAGATCGT
>JADGRC010000173.1 GCA_017881245.1 Pseudomonadota bacterium | reverse complement strand
GCGCCCCGGCGCGACGGGCCGGTACGGGCGGACGAAGCCGGGCACCCTCCTGAAGCACCACATTCCGCTGCGGACCGATCGGTGGGACGTCACCGTCCCCGGCTTTACCGAGATCGACCTGGTGGCCCACGGTGGCGACTCGGGCGACGGGGAGTTCGCGCACTCCCTGAACCTCACCGACATCCACACCACCTGGGTGGAGACGCGGGCGGTCTTGGGCCGGGGCCAGCACGCAGTGCGGGCGGCCCTGGAGGCAATGCGGCAGACGCTCCCCTTCCGGCTCCAGGGCATCGACTCCGACAATGGCTCGGAATTCATCAACGCCCACCTCGTCCGCTACTGCCAGGGCCACGGGATCCAGTTCACGCGCGGGCGGCCGTACAAGAAAGACGACAATGCGCACATCGAACAGAAGAACTGGACCCACGTCCGGAAACTCGTGGGCTACGTCCGGTACGACTCCCCGGCGGCCGTGGCCGCCCTGAACGCCCTCTACTCGCACGAGCTGCGGCTCTTCCAGAACCTGTTCCTGCCGTCCGTGAAGCTCGTCCGCAAAGAGCGCGTCGGCGCCCGGATCCATCGCGTGTACGACCGTCCGCAGACGCCCTTCGAGCGCGTCCAGGCCTGCCCCGAGGCTGTTCCGGTGCGAGTGGCCCACCTCCAGCACCTCCGGGCCACCCTCGACCCCTTCGCGCTCGCCGAGACCATCGACGTCCAGCTCGCGCGCCTGTCCGCCCTCGCCCATCACCGCACGGTCTCGTTGTCGCCCGGTCCCCGCACACCGATGACGCGACCCGCTGCCGCGCATCGGTCCCGCGAGACGCTTCCGTCCAGCGGTGCCCTACAGCCTGCGGGATCTCGCTCCGGGGCGGTTCCCGTGCCTGCCTCGCGGGAGAACCGGGTAACATCTCTAATGGCACGACAATCAGGAGGAAAGTAACATTCTTAAATGGCTTGACAGGTGGACACGTTCCGGAATTCGATCATCGGGTGCGAGTCTGGCATGGGAAGCTGACCTGCTTGGTTTGTCACACTCGTTTGAGATCGAAACAATCGCCAGTGCACCTTGACCTGATACTAGCCTGGATTTCCACGGAAAAGGATCTCCCTAACACCGGGGCGGTCACGGGCTGATCACGAGACGAAACGCAGCGGCCGATTGTCCCACCAAGGCACCTTGACGGGCTTGTCAAGCAGGTGAGACGCGAGAAGGATCGGCAGGTGTGCTCGCCGCGGCAGTTTCACGATGACCTCGTCGGACGCAATCGCCACGTCGGCGGACATGTCCACCAGGTCCCGAAAGATATGCCGCGCCTGCGCATCGGCATAGCCCCGCATCCGCCGGGCGAACAGGCGGTACAACCCGCTGGCGATGACGAGCAACGCCATGTCGAAGTCCACCTTGAACCCCACGGTAGACGACAAGGCGTCCATGTGGAAGAAGCGCACCGCATCGGACAGCGCGTTCTCGATCAGCATGCGCTGGGCGTAGCGGGTGATCAGCTTCTTCAGGGGGGTGTGGTGCTCGTTGGTCAGGAGGATCGTCGGCTCGTCGTGCCCCAGGTCCTGGATGAAGACCTGCCGAAACGTGCCGCCCGCCAGCGGCACCCGTTGCTCGAAGACGCGCGGCGTGCGGTACTTCCGCGTCAGCACGTCGAGTTCGACGGTGCGCCACGCCGAGCGGGGCAAATTGACGATCTCTTTGAGCAGCGCCGGTGAGCGGCGCCGCAAGGTGATGAACCGGATCTGCTCCTGGTCGAGGCGGACCAGGTTGGCGTAGGTCGTCACCTTCGAGTCGAAGACGAGATGGCGCGGATTCTCGCCGTGGGTGCGTCGCCAGAAGGTGATGAAGCGAAAGATCTCGTTGGCTTCTTCCCCTTGGCGAATGTCCGCGTTGGAGTAGCAGAAGCTGCGGCCGTCGGCATCCTGGGCCAGAAAGACGAGCACGCTCGGCTGCCGGCGACTGCGCATCGAGACATAATGCCGCTCGATCGTCGGGTGGTCGCCGGAGTCCGGCACCGAATGGAAATCGAGATTGAACGACGCCGCGGTCCACAGCGTCTCGCCGCTGACCTGCGCATGCCACGCCGCGAGCAGGTCGTCGAGGCGGGCGGGGACGACCCGGGACGAGTACTCCGACAGATAGCTCTTCTTGGGGGTGGTATTGAGGCCGGAGAAGAGCGCGAGGCCTTCGTCGGCCGCCAGGGTCATCACGTGACTCTTGCGCTCGAGCGCCCACAGTTTGAGCGCGAGGCTGGCGCGCAGCGCGTGCCCCGGCGGGATCATGTCCGAGCCGGGCAACGCGGCGGCGCGCGCCACCGCATCGATGTCGAGCGAAACCAGATCCGGCAGGAAGAGCAAGAGGCCCCCGCACCGCGTGGAAAACCTCCGCGGGGCGAGCGAGAACGCGCGGACATCGGCGACGGCTTCGCGCGTCGGGCGCGGCGCGTGGGGGCGTTCCTCGTCCAGCCGCCGCGGCAGCGGCGCAAAGCCTTCGGCCTTCAAGACCTCGCCGACGGCCGTGGGACTGAGCCCCAACTGCCGCTCTTTGAGCACCGTGCTGATGTCGTAGACGGAGTAATTCTGTTTGCGCAACGCGATGATCACGTCGCGCGCCGCGGTCTTCTTCGGCTGCGTCCGCGGCCCCGGACGGGGGCTGGCAAAGAACGTCGGATCGGGATCGCGGCGGAACTGGTGACAAAACACGCGGAACGAGCCCGGGGTGTAGCCGAAGGTGCGGGCGACCGCGTGCGAGGGCCGGCCCTCGACGAAGTAGGCGCGCAGGGCCTCGTACTGCCGATGGCGGGGGTGCGTCGGCTCGAGGAAAAGGCGGCGGCATGCTGTTAAGTCTTTCGGTGTCTTTATTGGCACCTGTGCACTGTATTACCTGCCATCCCTTGTGGTCAAGCGAAAATCGACCGCCACCCCTTGTGCAGGGTGGCATCGCGGTATGGTAAGGCATGAAGCGCTCATTGACGGCCGCAGCCATGCCCGGCGCGATCAAGTTGAATGTGTCTGACACTATGTGTCTGCTGATTGTACGGTACACCATGGCACTAACGCACACGACACCCACGGCCGCTGTCGTCGGTTACTGCTGAGCCGTGGAGCCGACGCCGCAAATAGCGTCACCACGCGACGAAACGGCGCACGTGTTAAGGAAACCCTTTTCCGTGGAAATCCAGGCTAGTTGTTCGGGCTTTTCTACCCTTCGTGCCTGCACTCCCATGCCTTCGGCGATCTTGCAGAAATCATTTTGTGGTTGGCCCAAGGAAGTCCCCAGGTATCTCCCCTGC
>JADGRC010000172.1 GCA_017881245.1 Pseudomonadota bacterium | reverse complement strand
CAATTTCTTCCTGGAGTTGCAACCCAATGGCCTGGAAGAACAAGAACAGGTCAACGGTCAGCTGGTCTCGCTGGCGCGGAAGACCGGAATTCCTCTCATCGCCACGAACGACTGCCACTATCTGAATCAGCAGGACGCGCGTGCCCACGAGATCCTGATGTGCGTGCAGCAGAAGAAGACAATTCACGATGAGAAGCGGCTGCACCACCGGAACGACGCGTTCTTCGTCAAGACGCCGGCGGAGATGGACGCGTATTTCGCTCACATCCCCGAAGCGATGGAGAACGCGGCGCGCATCGGCGATCTGTGCAACGTCACGTTCGATCTGGGGCACACTTATCTGCCCAAGTTCACGGTCCCCGACGGCTTCGACGCCAGCACCTATGTTCAGCATCTGGCCGAGGACGGCCTGAAGAAGCGAATCGAGGAGGCCCATCGTCGAGGCCAGAAGGTCGAAGGCGACGCCTACGCCGCCCGCCTGATGCTCGAGCTGGGCGTCATCCAGAAGATGGATTTTTCAGGGTCCTTCCTGATTGTCTGGGATTTCATTCGTTATGCCAGGGAGCATGCGATTCCGGTGGGGCCGGGGCGTGGATCGGGCGCCGGATCTCTCGTCGCGTACTGCCTGCGGATCACCGACATCGACCCCATCGCTAACAAGCTGCTGTTCGAACGGTTCCTGAATCCCGAGCGCGTCAGCATGCCGGATTTCGACATCGATTTCTGCATGAACCGGCGCGATCAGGTGATCTCGTACGTCACCGAGAAGTACGGCAAGGACAACGTCGGCCAGATCATCACGATGCACCAGATCAAGGCGCGCAGCGGCGTGCGTGACATCGGCCGCGCCATGGGACTGCCGTTCGCCGACACCGACAAGATCGCGAAATATGTGCCCGAACCCATTCAGGGTAAGTCGCCGCCAATCGCCGAGGCGATCGAGCAAGAGCCGCGCCTGAAGGCGCTGTACGACGAGAATCCGACCTATCGCGAATTGTTGGACGTGGCCAAGAAGCTGGAGGGGCTGAACCGCCACGCGGGCAAACACGCGGCCGGCATCGTGATCGCGGAGCGGCCGCTGTGGGAGTACGTCCCGTGCTTCCGCCCCGCGGGCGAGGAGGGGATCGTCACCCAGTACGACAAGGATCGCGTCGAGAAGGTCGGCTTGGTCAAGTTCGACTTCCTGGGACTGAAGACGCTGACCGTGATCCAGACGGCGTTGGATCTGATCAACCGCGACAAGCAGGCGCGCGGGCAGGGGGACGACCTGGTCGATCTGTCCTTGATCGCGAACGACGATCCGGGCGTCTACAAGATGATCACGGATGCGGATGTCACGGGCGTATTCCAGCTTGAATCAAGCGGATTCCGCGAGCTATTGAAGAAGCTGAAGCCCGATTGCTTCGAGGACATCGTGGCGGCGGGCGCGCTCTACCGGCCAGGGCCGCTCGAGGGCGGGATGGTCGACGACTTCATCGACCGCAAGCACGGACGCAAGAAGGTCGAGTACGACCACCCGTCGCTGGAACCCATCCTGAAGGACACCTACGGCGTCATCGTCTACCAGGAGCAGGTCATGCAGATCTCGTCGGTGCTGGCGGGATACTCGCTCGGCAAGGCGGATCTGCTTCGCCGCGCGATGGGCAAGAAGAAGGCCGACGTCATGGCCAAGGAGAAGGCCGGCTTTCTGGAGGGCGCCAAACAGAAGAAGATCGACGCGAAGGTAGCCGAGCGGGTTTTCGATCTGATGGAGAAGTTCGCCGGCTATGGGTTCAACCGCAGCCATTCGGCGGCGTACGGCATGCTGACGTACCAGACCGCGTACCTCAAGCACTACTATCCCGTCGAGTTCTTCGCCGCGCTTCTGACCTGCGACAAGGACGACACCGACGCGATCGTCAAGTTCATCGCCGAGGCCAAGGGGCACGGCATCCGGGTCCTGCGTCCCGACATCAACGAAAGCGACAACAATTTCACGGTCGTCCGGCTCGCGGTTCCTGCCACCGCCTCCGCGAGGCCCGCGCGAGAGGAAGGAGCCATTCGGTTTGGACTTGGCGCCGTCAAGGGAGTCGGCGAAGGCGCCGTGGAGGTTGTCCAGGCCGCGCGTACCCAGGAAGGTCCTTTTGCGTCGTTGTTTGATTTCTGCAAACGCGTCGATGGACGAAAGGTCAATCGCAAGGTGATCGAGGCGCTGATCAAGTCGGGCGCATTCGATGGTCCCGCGCAGGCCGCCGGTGTCACGCGGGCCCGTCTTTACGGCGCGATTGGAACGGCGTCCGATCGCGCTGCCGCCGCCCAGCGAGACAAGGAAAGCGGCCAGACCAGCCTGCTCGGCCTGTTTGGCGGGGGTGGGAACGGCGCGGGCAAGAACGGCACGAACGCCACGAACGCCACGAACGACACGAACGACAAGAACGCCAACGGCGGCAACCGCGGGACAAACGGCAACGGCAGGTTGGCCGGGTCCTCCGACGACGCCTATCCCGAGGCCGACGAATGGCTGCCGAAGGAGATGCTCGCCTACGAAAAAGAGAGCCTTGGTTTCTACATCAGTGGTCATCCCTTGGACCGTTTCGCGGGGGAGATCCGCCGCTTCACCAACGCGACCACGGCCAACTGCATGGAAAAGGGCGTTCGCGCCGAGGTCACTCTGGCGGGCGTCGTAGTCGACTTTCAAGAAAAGTCGATGAAGTCCGGAAATGGAAAGTACGCGTTTTTCAAGTTGGAGGACCAGGCCGGTCAGATCGAATTCATGGTTGGGTCCAAGAAACTCGACGACTATCGCGACATCCTGACCCGCGACGATCCCCTGCTCGTCACCGGCACGGTCGACGCGCCCTATGGCGAGGGCGAAACGGTCCGCGAGCGGCTGCGTTTCAACGACGCGAGGCTGTTGACGGCCGTGCGCGCCGAAAAGAGCACCACCCTCGACGTTCGTCTGAATGCCGAGACGCTGACCGCCGACACTTTGGTTACGCTCAAGCGGCTGATTCTGGAGCACCCGGGATCTTGTCGAACTCTGTTGCGCCTGCGGATTCCCACGCGTAGCGAAACGATCATGGATCTGGGCGACGACCACAAAGTCGCGCCCAACGAAGAGCTGCTGGCGCGCATAGACCAGTTGTTCGGGGACCGGGTGGCCGTTCTGCGTTGAGCCCACGGGCGGGTGGCTTACTATCTATCGGCTGCGATGCTCACTTTGAATCGCTGACGCTACCAGGTGACTCGCCGCGACAGCGCCGCTAGGCCCGCCCGCACAGCCTCGCGTGCCTACGCCACAAGAAACAGCACCCCGCCACACGCTCGTTCTTGGCGCCCACGTAATTCACGTGCTACACGTTTATCACGTGTCCGTCGCCAGGAATATTACTCTGTCTCTTGATGAACAGACCTTGCGCGAAGCGCGCATGCTTGCCGCCGAGCGCGGGCTGTCCGTTTCCGCGTTCCTCAGGCTTGAGCTCGCCGCACTGGTGGAGCGGCAACGCGGGTATGAACGGGCCAAGGCCTCTGCTCTCAGGCGCCTCCAGCGCGGCCAGTCGCTCGGGGGCGGAAAGCTCTTTGCGCGCGACGAACTCCACGACCGTGCCAAGCTTCGTTGACACAAACGTACTCGTTTACGCGGAGGACCGCGATGCGAGGACCAAACATGCGATCGCTCGTGATCTCGTCTTGGAGATTTGGAACGCTCGCGACGGCGTGCTCAGCGTTCAGGTCCTGCAAGAGTTCTATGTCAACGTCACGCGGAAGCTGAAGAAACCGTTGACAGCGGCTCGCGCGCTGGAAATCGTGCAAGAGTACCTTGCGTGGTCCGTCGTGGAGAATACGGGCAGCCTCCTCGTCGAGGCCGTGCGCCTCCAGCAAAAGGCCCAACTGTCGTTTTGGGACGCGATCGTTGTCCAAGCCGCGATTGGCGCCGGTTGCGAACGGCTGTATTCCGAGGATCTCAACGATGGGCAACGGTTCGGTTCCGTTCTGGTCGTCAACCCCTTCAAGAGGGTTTGAAAGGTAAACCCGAACCCAAGCGCGATGCGATACGACCGTTTGTCCGTGACTGTCGTGACTTGACCCGGGTGGTTTCGCGAGTTAACCCCAATACTGGCAGTCAATGCTCTTCGGGACACGAAACACACCCGGACCCAAAGGTCGCCACAGGGTGGCGCTGATCGCCTGCGCTTGCTTGGTGGCGCAAGTGTCGGCCCTGGCGCACCGGGTGCTGGTTCAGCATGTGACTTGCGTCGAGCACGGCGAGTCGGCCCACGCTCACATTCGCGGCACCGGCTCGCCCGGCGAGATGGGCGTGGCGGACGGAGCCGCGTCGTCTTTCGCGTTCACGTCATTCGATGGATGGAGAGCGCGGCTGACCTCGGTTCCGGCGTTGACAGCCGACGAACACGACCACTGCTCGGTCGTCGCGTTTCGCCACTCGAGGCCCGATGAGAACCCGGATTGGATCCCGGCGCCGGGGCTCTGCTCGGACCAGGTCGGAGATCTGCGCGAATTCGTCGCGGGCCCGGTCGTCGCGACGTATCTTGTGGCCCCGAAGACGTCTCCCCCTCGACGCGCGTAACCGCCGTCATTTGGTTGTCCGCTGGCCGGGATTGTGTTCGCGCGCCGTCGCCGCGTCCAGGCTCGGCCAGCGCGTCATCTTTCATCATTTTCGGGGAGGGGACATGGTTACGTCAATTGTCACGCCACTTGTTTGGCTGCTCATGCAGCAGCAGGCCACGCCGTCGGAATTGGAAAGGGCCATCCAGGAAGATGCCGCCGCATCCGCCGCGCGGGGTGGCGCGCCCGCAACGCGAGCGCCGACACCGCCGGACAACGCCGCTCTGCAAACACAGGCGCCTGCGCAACCGCGCGGCACCGCGCCGCTAGCGCCAACGCCAAAGCCCGACGCCCTACGGGCGTCTTCACCGTCAACGTCACAGGGCGACGCTGCGCCGGCGAGCTCCCTGCCTCCGCCACCCCTGCTCGACACCGAGCCAGCGATCGCGCCTCCGTCCCCGCCGGCGGGGGGCGACGGGGCGCCGTTCCAGCAAGCCGCCCGCCGCCCGGGATCGAGTCTCATGAACCCCGCGATGTCCGTCATTTTCGATGGCACGTTCGGGTACTACGGCCGACACCTGGGCGACTTCAAGGCGGCGGGCCTGCCGGTCGCGGGCGATGATCCCAGCATCGACCGGGAGGGATTCGGCATGCAGGAGGTCGAGCTGGCCTTTCAGTCGGCGATCGACCCTTATCTGGAGGGATCGGTGTTTCTGACCATCCCCAACCTGAATGGCATCGAGGTCGAGGAGGCCTTCTTGGTCACCACTTCATTGCCTTTGAATCTCCAGATCAAGGCGGGCAGCTTTCGGTCGCAGATGGGCCGCAACAACACGCAGCATCTGCACCTGCAGAGCTTCACGCGCCGCCCCCTGTTCACGCCGCTGTTGTTCGGAGCCGATGGGATGCGGGGACCGGGCGCCCAGGTGTCCGTGTTGCTTCCGTTGCCCTGGTTCGCGACGTTCTACGTGGAGGGGTTCAGCCTGGGCGCGCCCGACGATCCGGCGCTGGTCGCCACGTTCGGTGGTGGGGCGCGCCGGGATCCCGGCAACCTGACGTATTCGGCAGTGCTTGAACAGTATTGGGACGCCACGGAAAACGCATCGTTGATGCTCGGCTTGAATTTGGCGACGGGACGCCTGTTCGATTGCGCGGGCGCCGCGGTCTGCTCGGACGGAGGTGCTCGGGCGGCGCGCACTCTGCTGTACGGAGGCGATCTGACGTATCGATGGAAGCCGGCGAACGTCACGAGCACCTACGCCAGCGTGCAGTGGACGACCGAGTTCTTCGTGCGCGCGATTGGCGACGGTGGGCAAACCGAGGGCGCGGGATATACCGAGCCCGTCGTTCAGTTCGCGCGGCGCTGGTACGTCGGCGCACGCCTCGACGTGGTCGGATTGCCGTCGGGAGACGCGATTCCGCGCCGTTACGGCTACGCGGGATCGCTGACCTTTGCGCCGAGCGAGTTCTCGCGGTTTCGCCTGTACGCTCAGCAAATCACGGGGCCCGGAATCCCGAGTTCCACCGTCGCCTTTTTCCAAACCGAAGTCTCCTTGGGCGCCCACGGCGCGCACCCCTACTAACCAAAGAAAACGCGCCATGACGAAAAAAATCATCAATTTGCTCAGCTCCGCCGCGGTTGTCTTCGCCGCGGGCGCCGTGCTTTCCCCGAGTCGCGCCGACGCGAAATTGCGCGTTGTCGCATCCATTGAAACGCTGGCGGATCTGGCGCGCGAAGTCGGTGGCGGGCGGATCGATATCGAAGCCCTGTCACGCGGGTACCAGGACCCGCACTTCGTTCAGGCCAAGCCGTCGCTGGTTCTGACGTTGAATCGGGCTGATGCGTTGCTTTACGTCGGCCTGGATCTGGAGGTGGGCTGGTTGCCACCCTTGGTTCAGCAGTCGCGCAATTCGAAGATCCAGACTGGGCAAGCCGGCAACATCGACTGCTCGTCGGCCATAACCGTTCGGGACATTCCGAACATTCCGGCAGACCAATTGCGTGCCATGGGCGACGTTCACCCGATGGGAAATCCGCACTACTGGATTCCCCCTGACAACGCGCTTGCTATCGTGCGCATGTTGGCCAAGCGGTTCACGGCGCTCGATCCCGCAGGCGGGCCCGAATTCGAAAAGCGCGCCGTAGACTTCGCCGCTCGCCTGCGGAAGAAGGTCGAGGAATGGAACAAGCGTGCCGCACCCCTGCGGGGCGAAAAGCTGGTCACGTACCACAAAAGTTGGTCCTATGTCGCGACCTGGTTGGGGCTGGTCGAGGTGGGTTACATCGAGCCCAAGCCGGGCATCCCGCCGACGGCGAATCACACCGCTCAGCTGATTCAGTTGATGAAGCAACAGGGCGTGAAGCTGATCGTTCTTGAAAACTTCTATCCGAACTCGCTGGCGAACATCATCGGGCGCGAGACCGGCGCCCGCGTGTTGTCCCTGCCGTCGGACGTGGGGGCGAGCACCGCCATCCACACCTATTCGGATCTGATCGACGCCATTGTCTCGGCGCTCTGCGCTGCGAAATAGTTTCACGGGCCCGTGCTACGGACTGCGCCATGCTGGGTACGCCCGATTTGGTCGAACGCGGGTGCGCGCTGTTCCAGGCTGCTGGTAAGCTCCAGGCGAGCCATGCCGGCCCGTACCCACAGAATCGTCATCGGCGTCATGGGCCCCGCGGCCTGTGATCCGCAGACCGCGGAGATCGCTCGGGCGGTCGGGCGCGGGATCGCCGAACGCGGGGCGGTGCTCCTGTGCGGGGGACGTGGCGGCGTCATGGAGGCCGCTGCCGCGGGCGCGCGCGACGTCGCGGGGTTGACGATCGGGATTCTACCGGGCGTGAACGCGCGGGAATCGCCGCCGAACGCGAACATCGACATCGCATTGTTCACAGGCCTCGGAGAGGCGCGGAACTGGCTGAATGTATGTGCCAGCGACGCGGTGATCGCTATCGGAGGGGGGTTCGGCACGCTGTCCGAGATAGCGCTGGCATTGAAAGCGCAAAAACCGGTGGTGTTGGTCGGGTCCTGGCGCTTCGAGATCGAAGGTGTGGTACCGAATGCCCCGCGCGCCTCCAGCGCCGCGGAGGCCGTGGGCCTGGCGTTCGCGGCCGTAGGTGAGGCGGCCAAGCGATGATTCCAATCAGCGACGACAATCCGACGCTTCGCTTCCCCGTGGTCACGGTCCTTTTGTTGGTCGCGCTCGCGGCCACCTGGGTGTTCGTACAGAGCGCGGGCCTCGATCCGAGGACCCTGGCCGCCAGCGTGTGCAATTGGGGGATGGTCCCCGGAGAGATCACGGGGCGCGCGCGCGTGGGGGCGGGATTCGCTCTCGGTCACGGGATGGCGTGCCTGGTGGATGCGGATCCGCGCAATATTCTGACGCCGATCACCTCCATGTTCTTGCACGGTGGCTGGGGACACCTGCTCGGGAATGGCTTGTTTCTGTGGATATTCGGGAACAACGTCGAGGACATCATGGGCCGTGGGCGTTTCGCGGCCTTTTACTTGCTGTGCGGGCTGATCGCGGCGGGCGCGCAGGTTGCCATCAATCCGGGGTCGATCGTCCCCATGGTCGGCGCGTCGGGGGCGATATCGGGCGTCCTCGGGGCGTATCTGATGCTCTACCCGCGGGTGCGCGTGAACATCCTCTTGTTCCTGTTCATCTTCATCCGGGTCATTTCCGTACCAGCATGGCTGATGCTGCTCTTCTGGATCGGAATGCAGCTGGTTGAGGGCCTGCCCCAGCTTTCGTTCGGGTCGACGGTATCGAGTGGTGTTGCGGTCTGGGCGCACATCGGAGGATTCGCGGCCGGTGCTTTGCTGGTGCACGTCTTCGAGAATCCGCAGCTGGTGCGAGCGCACACAATGTTGCGCAATCGCGGCAACGCCGGTTGAGGTGGCGCCGCTCAAGCCGGCGCTTGACCTGAAATAGACTCCAGGCACTCCAGGCGTCGCGTGGCGACACCACGCGGGAGGCACGAGATACTGCCTTTACCTGACGGTTGGGCGGCGGTATGTTGGCCAAAGTTTTTCGTTCTGGTCCTGGCCGAGCTTTCGAGGAGATCACGATGTTCAAGAAATCCGTTGGTCCGTTGGTTTTGGTGTCAGCGTGGGTGCTGTTCGCGACCGTCTCTTCGGTGGGTTGCGGCAGCGATAGCAAGGGCGGTGGAACTGGCGGCAAGGGAACCGGCGGCAAGGGAACTGGCGGCGCTGCTACCGGTGGCGCCGGTACAGGCGGCTCTGCCACCGGAGGCACTGGGACCGGCGGCGCCGCGACGGGCGGTGCCGCGACGGGCGGATCCGCGATGGGTGGATCGGGCACCGGCGGAAGTGCAGGCTCGGCGGGTGGAAGCGCAGGCTCGGCGGGCGGAAGCGCAGGCTCGGCCGGCGGCACTGCAGGCTCGGCCGGTGGAAGCGCGGGCTCGGCCGGCGGGACGGCAGGCTCCGCTGGTGGACACGCGGGCTCGGCCGGTGGGACGGCGGGTTCCGCTGGTGGAAGCGCTGGTTCGGCGGGAGGTGCCGGTGGCGGAGGCGGCGCTCCGACAGGCGCCCTCGCGACCATCGCGGCGCTCACTCCCGGCACTATCACCGGGACTGCGGAATTCGTGAACGTCGCGGGCGGCGTTCAGGTGACAATCAACCTCCAGAATTGCCCAATGGGCACGCACGGAATCCACATTCACGCGGGTACCGCCTGCACTGATGCAACCACACAGGGGTTACATTGGGGAGGTTCCGGCACCGCGACGGCGCCATCACAGGGGGAAGGCATTGGTACGGGGACGGGCCAAATAGATTGTAATGCCCAAATGGTTGGCGGACCCCTGGTGTACACCCGCATGAACACCGTTGCCGCCCTGGCCTGGACCATCGGCGGAGACGCGGCCACGAACATCATTGGGCACCCGATCGTGGTTCACGGATTGGTCACCGCGAATCGCGAGGGTTGCGGCGTCATTCAAGCCCACTGACGAAACGGCGGGCGCCTTACGGAAATATCCCCCGCTCGCTGTAGGCCTTGCCGATGCGATCGAGGGCGATGCACAGGGCGGCGTTGCGCCAACTGCACTTCTTCGTGGCGGCGTATTCGTTGACGGCCAAATATGTCCGCTTCATGCGTTTTGCGAGCCGCTCCTCCACCTCCTCCAGATCCCAGCGCTCTGAACGTTTGTTTTGCAACCATTCGTAATAGCTGACAACGACGCCGCCCGAATTGGCCAGGATGTCGGGAATCAACGCGATGCCCTTTTCGGCCAGGATGGGCTCCGCCACGCTGTCGGTGGGGCCGTTGGCGCCCTCAACGACTAGCTTGCAGGACAACGCCTTGGCCTCGGGGATTCCGATCTCCAATTCCAGCGCGGCCGGGATAAAAATATCCACGGCAGTGGCGAAGAACTCCTGGCGCGTGATGGCCCGCGCTCCCGGATAACCCATGACCGATCCCGTGCGCGCCACATACTCGCCGAGCTTGTACGGATTGATGCCGTCGCCGTTCGCGATGTAACCCTTCCAATCGCCGGTTGCGACCAGGGACGCGCCCGTGCGCGCCAGAATCTTGGATGCGTTCGATCCCACGTTTCCGAATCCCTGCACCGAGAACGTGGCGCCGTTCAAGTCGAAATGCCGATCGCGCGCCCATTCCGTGATGCAGTGGACAATGCCCTGTCCGGTCGCGGATTCACGTCCGTGCGATCCCCCTGACGCCAGTGTCTTGCCGGTCACGACGCGCCGGTTGGCATTCTTGTCCGCGAAGCCAACGACGTTCATGTACGTATCCATCATCCACACCATGATCTGGCCGTTGGTACCGACGTCCGGAGCCGGGATGTCGTATTCGGGCCCGATGTTGGCGCCGAGCGCGTGCGTGAATCGCCGCGTGATCCGTTCGAGCTCGCTTTGCGAGTGATCGCGTGGCGAGAATTTGATGCCACCTTTGCCACCACCAAATGGAATGTCGTGCAGCGCGCACTTGTAGGTCATCCAGGACGCCAGTGCCTTGATCTCGTCCAGCGACACCATTTCGTGATACCGAATACCCCCCTTGTAGGGGCCGAGGATGTTGTTGTGTTGGACCCGATAGCCTTTGAAAAGCTTGTATTCCCCGTTGTCCATGCGGACGGGAAAGTTGACGATCAGCTCGTTCTTGGGTTGGGACAAGATGCTCGCGATCGCAACCGGGAGTCCGCAGATCTTGGCCGCGCCTTCCAGTTGATCTTGAGCGATCTTGTAGGGATTGGGTTTTTGGTCCGACATGGGCGTTGATCCTATCATCTCTGGGGGGCCTGGCGACGCGGCGGGTCGTGGGGCGTAACACGGAAAAACGGCAGAAGTTCCGCGCGGCTTGAGTGCCCGGGTGAAGCCCGCCTCATTCGCTGCGGTCGTGGGGCCGCGTGCCCGGTGGCCGTGCTCGTTCAACAACATCGCATCGTGCTGTTTTGGCCTGGTAAGGCGGTTGTCGGACGGAGTACCGGGTCGTACCGGGTCGTACCGGGTGGCGGTGCTTGACCTCAGGGAGATGCCGGGGCAGATCGGAACGGCCTTGTCAGCCCCCGTGCCATCCCCTCCCGCGCCGGCCGCAGCGTCGCCTTCAGCCGCAGCCGTGCCGTTGTCCGCACCCGCGCCGGCTCCGATTTCGAAGGCAGCTTCGGGACGAGCGCAGCCGCCGTTGCCCCGCTTGTCTGGCGCCGCGCGAACGCTGGCGCTGGAAATCGCGGCCGAATCTCGCGCCGAATGGGGTTACGCGAGTGACATCATCGCCCGCGCCTTTCGCGCGCACCGCGAGCTCGGCAGCTCTGAACGACGCAAGATCTCCGAGACCGTCTACGGGCTGATTCGGTTTGATCGGCGCCTGGGCGCGATTGTCGACGAGCTCTTGGAATCGGCCCGGAGCGGCGGCACGCGAATGGCAGCCCCTGCCCCCGTCGACTTTTCCCCGGTCGCGCGCGACGAGTTGAAACTGATCGCGCTCGAATTGCGCGAGGGCTTGCCGCCCGACGCCGCCAAGCTGGAGGCCCGCCGCCTGTTTCGCGCAGATCTGGATTTGTCGCTGGCCACGGTCCCTGACGCGGGCCTCGGCCGCACGGTCGGGGCCGACCGAGAGGCGCTCCGCTTGTCGGTGCCCACGTGGCTGTTCGAACGCCTGGCGGCCGAGCGGGGCGCGGAAGCGGCCGCGGTTCTCGTCGAAGCGATGAATCAGCGCGGGCCGCTGGCTGTTCGGGTGAATACCGCCTTGACGACGCGCGACGCTCTGATGTCCGAGCTCGCCGAGGAGGGCGTAGTCGCTCGTGCGGGACGCTGGTCGGCCACCGCGTTGGTTTTGGAGACACGCGTCAACGCGTTCGGCCTGTCCGCGTTTCGGCGCGGCTTGTTCGAGGTGATGGACGAGGGAAGTCAGCTGGTCGCCGAGTTGGTCGCTCCCCCTCCCGGGGGACGAGTTCTGGACGCGTGCGCCGGCGCGGGCGGAAAGACGCTGGCACTCGCAGCCGCGCTGTCGGGCAAGGGCCGTGTTCTCGCCATCGACGTCGACGGCAAGAAGCTGGAGGAGTTGCGCCGCCGCGCCCGTCGCGCCGGCTTGAACAACGTTGCGGCCCGCGTGGTGGAAGGGGACGGCGCCATCCTGCCGCCCGACGCGCGGCCCTCCGCTTGGGATCGGGTCCTCGTCGATGCGCCCTGCTCGGGCCTTGGCACCCTGCGCCGAAATCCCGAGGCACGCTGGCGAATGGTTCCGGCCACCGTGGCCGCGTTTCCGCCGCGACAGGTCGGCTTGCTCGTGACCTACGCGCCCCTCGTCGCCGTCGGCGGACGTTTGATCTATGCGACGTGCACGGTCCTCGGCGATGAGAACGAGCGGGTCGTCGAGCGTTTTGTCGCCGAGAGGACCGACTTCGTGCACGTCCCCGTGAAGGAGATCTGGGGCCGGGCGCGGGCCGACGAGCTGCACCAGGCCGACGATGGGTTCTTGCGGCTCGCCCCGTCCCTTCACGACACCGACGGATTCTTCGCGGCGGTTCTGAGACGCGTCCGATGATCGGATCCGTGTCGAGCTCTCGTCTCGACCCCAATCGACGCCGTCACGGCTGCGGCCATCGTCCAACCACGCGCGCGCTTCGGGCGATCCTCCTTGGCGCCGTGGTGCCAATCATGATCCTCGATGGGCCTGGGGCCAATGCTGTCCCCGCCCGCGTTCCGGATACCCTCGCGATCGCGGGCAAGGGCAGCGGCGATCGTCCTCGGTCCGGTGAGCATCCCGTGGCCGAGCATTCCGTGGCCGAATCTCGCGTGGTCGAGGCTCGCGTGGCCGGTGATCCGCTGACCGTCCAGATTCTGACCTTCGGTCCTGGCTCTCATCCCTTCACGCGGTTTGGCCACAACGCTATCCGAATCGTCGATCGCGGCGCGGGCACGGACATCGTGTACAACTTCGGAACCTTTACCTTCGATTCCCCGCGCCTGATCCTCGATTTTCTGAAGGGGCGGCTGCGGTACTGGCTGTCGCGATCCAGCATGCCCGCGACGGTGCGGGCGTATCGACGCGAAAATCGCACCATCGAAGCACAGGAACTGAATCTGTCGTCGGCCGAGAAACGCGAGCTCCACGCGCGTCTGGAAGTAAACGCCCGGCCCGAGAACCGCGAGTATCGGTACGACTACTTCGCTGACAATTGCTCGACGCGCGTGCGTGACGTTCTTGACGCCGTGTTGCGGGGGCGCCTGCGGGCGAGCGCGGTGGGGCAGGGGAGCATGAGCTTGCGTGCCCACGCCCTGCGGATGGCATCCGCGGATCTGCCGCTGTACACGGCGCTGTTGATCGTTCTGGGCCCACGCACCGATCGGCCAATCGATGAATGGGCCGAGGCGTTCCTGCCCGAGATGCTGCAGCGAACGCTGCGTGGGGCACTTCTCGGCGATGACGTCGCGGCGGGCGGTCACCTGGTCAAGGCGGAGCAGGTGCTGGTCGCGGCGGCTCGCCCGCCGGCCCCGCGGGAGCCGCCGAATCGACTGCCCGCGTTCTTGGGCGTGGGGATCGCCGTGGGTCTCGTCCTGTATCTGCTCGGTCGCGCGGGCGCCCGTTCGTCGCCGCCGCGTTTTCTTTTCGGGTGGCTCGTGGCGTGCGCGGGTCTGGTCCTGGGAGGAATCGGTTGCTTTCTGGTGGGCGCCTGGGCCCTGACACCGCACGCCGTTGTCTACAGAAACGAAAACGTGCTCTTGTTCGCTCCGTTCGCCATCGCTCTGACGGTGCTCGGCCTCGGCACCGCGATCGGCCGGCCGGGCGCGACGCGGAAAGCATTCCAGCTGGCTGCGGCGGCGTTGGGGCTGGCGGTCGCCGCCTGCGCGCTGAAGTTGTTTCCGTGGTCACGTCAGGACAACAGCGGCCTGATCCTGATGATGTTGCCGCTGTGGGCGGGGATTGCGGCGGGCACACGGGCCCTTGTCCACAAGCATGCGGGCGAACAGGTCGGCAAGCCGGTCGGGTAGCAGGCCGGCGAGCGGGTCGGCTGGCGGGCCGCGTAAGCAGACCGAGTCAAGAGGCGTCGTCGGCACAGCGGCCGCGTCCGGGGCTTGAGGAGCGATGAAATCCGGCCGACTCCCGCGCCAATGATAGACTCACGCCAAATGGATCCTGCCTTTGTCGAGCGGCGCGCGCGCGTTTCAAAGTTGCTCGGTCCCCACGCGGCGTTGTTGCTCGCGTCCCCCACCGAAAAACTGCGCAACGGTGACGTTCATTTCAAGTTTCGCCAAGACAGCGACATTCTTTATCTGACGGGGTTCGAGGAGCCGGGAACGGTGGTCGTGATTCGTCCCGATCATCCCGAGACGCCGTTCGTGATGTTCGTTCGTCCCCGCAGTCCCACCGACGAGATCTGGACTGGCCGTCGGGCCGGTGTCGAGGGGGCGGTGGCGCGCTTTGGCGCCAACGCCGCTTTTCCGATCGCCGAGTTGGAAGTGAGGATGCCGGAACTTCTGGCGGGCGTGGCGGACGTCCATGTCGGATTTGGATACGACGATGACTGGGACGCGCGCGTCTTGCGGATCCTCGGACGCATGCGAGCCGCCGAGCGCCGCGGCCAGCGCGCGCCGGTTCGCCTGGTCGACCCGCGGCTCAGCCTGCACGAGATGCGCTTGATCAAGTCGGACGTCGAGCAGGATCTTCTGCGCCGCGCGGCCGCTATCACCGCCGAGGCGCATACGGCCGCCATGCGCGCCGCCAAGGCGGGGGTAAAAGAGAATGAGATCGAGGCGTTGATAGACTACACGTTCCGTCGCAGGGGTGGCACCGGGCCCGGATACCCCAGCATCGTCGGTTGTGGCGCCAACGCCGTGATCCTGCACTACGTCGAGAACAGCGCGCCCTTGGAGGAGGGCAAGCTGCTACTCGTCGATGCCGGGTGCGAGGTCGCGGGCGGATTCACGGCGGATGTCACCCGGACCTTTCCGATCGGGCGCCCGTTCTCGCCCGCGCAGCGCCGCGTGTACGAGTCGGTGCTTGAGGTTCAAGTCGCCGCGATCGAGGCGGTGCGCCCAGGCGCCACCATCGACGGGATTCACGCGCAGGTCGTCGACCAAATCACCCGCAAGATGGTGGAGCTGGGTTTGCTGGAAGGCGAGGTCTCCGCCCTGGTTGAAAAGCAAGCCCACAAGCCGTTCTACATGCACCGCACCAGTCACTGGTTGGGCCTAGACGTACACGACGTCGGGTTTTATAGCGTCGAAGGCGCGTCGCGTCCCCTGACCGCGGGCATGGTTTTGACGATCGAGCCGGGCCTGTACATCGCCGAGGACGCCGCGGCTCCCGCCGAGTTGCGGGGAATCGGTGTCCGTATCGAGGACGACATCCTGGTCACGGAGTCTGGCTACGAGAACTTGACGCGCGCGACTCCGAAATCCGTCGCCGAAATCGAGAAGCTCGTGTTGGGCGGCTAGCGGTACTAAATCAGGCCGCCTGGGTGCGCCGCCAGCCGCCTCGGATACCGCGTCGTTCTTTGGCGTGCTCCTCGACTGCCGCGGTCCGCGCCAGGTCGGCGGCGAGTAGGCCTTCGTTGCGCTCCCGATCCGCGTGCAGTGTTTCGTCGGCGGCGCGCAGAAGCTGCTCGACGGTGGAGCCTTGCGTGGCGGAGTACGACGCGGTGCCGATGCTGACCTGAAGCCGGGGATCGAGTGATACAGAGGCGGGTTTCCAACGGAGCTGGAGACGTTCCATGGCGTCGCGCGCGGTGTCGCGATTCTTGCCGGGAAGGATCAACAGGAATTCGTCGCCACTTAGGCGGCAGCACATATCCTGCGCGGTCATATCCTGAGCCAAGAAACCCAAGGCCCTCCGCCAGACGTCCTCTTCCGCCGCGTAGCCGAGGCGGTCGGCCGTATCGCCGAGCCCGTCGAACTCGACCAATAGGATCGAGAAGTAGTAGCTGGGATCAGCGTTCGCCCGCTCCACCTCCTCCTCGAGACGCTTGGTGGCGTGGATGCGCGTCCATTGCTTGGTGGGCGTTGTTCGGTGTCCCGGTTGCACGAAGAAGTCGCTGGCGCTTGTCATGTCCAGCGACCTTGCAGACACCAGGCCACATGTGGTTGTTTTGGTGACTGTTCATATTAAGTACCTTAATTTACACATAAAATACTGTGGACAAACAGGGAATCCGGATGTGCCATGGGTCACACCGGCCCCGAGTCCGCTCAACTGTTAGCGTACGAACAGTGCTGAGTTGCACAAATTGCGCAGTTTGGGGCGCTCGCTGCCAACCACTCAACGAAACTGCCATTCCATGCCGAGGCCCACGTCGAAGATGGCGTACGTGTGACTGCCCGCGTAATCCTGGGAAAAATACGCGTGTCCCAGCGACAGCGCGGATTCGATCCCGAAGCCAAGCCAGTCATAGATGTAGTACTTGGCCCCGACTCCGCCGCGCACGGCCAGCCCCGTCGCGCTTTGCGCGGCACGCGGATACAGGTAGATGAGCCCGGCGCCGCCGCGCAAATAGGGGACAAGCGGCAAGTCAGTGCGCATGCGCCACGTGGCACCGGCCAGCAGCTCGACGTCGCTGCCGCCGGTCGATCTGCAGGCACCATACGGACTGCATGCGGCGGCGCGGATATTCATTTGCAGGTCCAGCCACAAAGGACCGGTCAGCATGTAGCCGTAACCAAGTCCCACCCCACGGCCACTGAAGGAATCACCGAGGCCAGCGCCAAGCAGAAACTCCACGCTGAGCGCGTTCTCCTTCAAGAAGGGGTGCGGTCCCGTCAGGATCAGATCATCGGCTCGCGCGGGCGGGCCCGTTTGCGCTCCGAGTAGGAAGGCGAAGACCACGAACGCCAACGTCCATGGAAAAGTAAATCGTGTCGGCATAGCCTGTGGCCGTGAACTCCGGGACCGAGCATAGGGCTCTCACGTCGCGCCGACCATTTATTGCTTCGGCGCGGGTGGTGGCCCTTGTGATGGTGGCCGCGCTCGGTGCTTGCGCGACGTCGCACTACCGGCGTCCGCGCGCGCTGGGATTCGCGGGGGCGACCGCCGCGCTCGGGGGAAGCGGCCTGTGGGTCGTCGGCGAACGCCGGACCGATTCGGGCCACATTCCCGCGATCGGCCTGGGGATCGTGGCGGTCGGGATCGTCGCCATGGTCGCCGCGGGTGGCTGGATCGCCTCCGAGGTCTCCTGCCAGGTCGACCCCGACTGCGATGATACCGAGGAGTGCCGCGAAATTCCGGCGCCCCCGGGCGGAGTACCCTACAAGCAGTGCGTATCGCGCTAACGCGCCTTCGGCGCTCGCGGGAAGGGGCGGACCCCTCCCCGCGGGCCCCTTCCGACGAATCCCTATGCCGTCGATCCCGGCGCAGCAAAGCTGCGCCTCTGGGTGCTTGGAAAAGCTACCGCGATCGCCATTCGGAAACTTGCTTCATTCGTTCACATTTCGTCCGGGTAAGGCGTCTAAGAGCGCGCTTCAAGCGACATCCACAAGGACCCTCCGGCCGGAGCTTGTCTTCCATGTCGCGGGTTGCGGGCGGGGCGTCAGCCCGTCTTGCCGGCCTTGCCCGGTTGTTCGGGATATCCCGCGACAGCGGGCGTGGTGGGCTCATCCAGCCAGCTTCGTTCGTCCACCTCGCCGCCCCCCGCCGCCATCGACACACGCGGCGTCACCCGGTCGGGCATTGCGGGGATGGGCGGTTGCTCCCTGTCCTTCGATCTTGTCGCCAGCGCAATCATCAACGGAGCGATGCCCGCGTCCTCTGCTTCGGGCACGGGCGTCCGGGTGACAGCCAGTGTTGCCGGTGGGGTCGCACGGTCGGCGTTTTGGTCGAGCCCCAGCGGCAAGGTGGTGCGTTTCTTTTTGGCCGGTTGAACGACCGGCTCACCGGGGCGCTGATCGTCGCGCGGTCGTGTTGTGCCGACCGCACCGGCGGCACCCGGATCGATCGGAGCCCCGGACACGCCGTTCGACGGCCAGTTCGACGTACCGGTCGGCTGCCCTGACGCAGTTTCGGACGTGGTTTTCGCTAAATCTGGACTGTGGGTCGAAGGGCGGTCGATCGTCGATTCGACGGGCCGAACCCACGGTTCGTCCACAAAGGCCGCGACGGATTGCGCCGACGCGGGCGTCCCCATCCCCATGTTGGTTCGCTCGGGTACGGCTGAATCCGGGCGTGGGGACTTCTTTCTGGTCAGCAAGATGGGCGCGCTCACGTTCAAGGGAAGGCCCGGCAGGCGCGGAGTCGGCGCTCGGGGACGAGTGGGCGTGATTTCGAATTCAACCGACGACCCGCTCCCGGCGATCACGCTTGGGACCGCGCCGGGAGAGCCCGCCTTCTTCTTTTTTGTCAGCGGAATCGTGACTGCCGTGGGCGTGTTGATCGTAGGTGTTTTCACCGTCCTACGGAAACGAAGCTGGCCGTAGCACTTCTGTAGATCCCGGTGAAATTCCTCCATGCTCTGGTGGCGTAGTTCTGGATCCTTGGCCAGCGCCTTCAGGATCATGCGTTCGGCGTCGGGCGTGACCTCGGCGTCGGGCGCCAGCTTGTGCATGGGCGGCACGCGCTCGTTGACCTGCTTCATCATGACTTCAACCGGGGTCTCCCCGGTGAACGGAACCGTGCCGGTCATCATCTCGTAGAACATGATGCCGAGCGCGTAGATGTCCGAGCGGGCGTCTGAGTAGCCCACGCGCGCGGTTTCGGGCGCCATGTACTCCGGCGTCCCGAACACGACGCCCGCCTTTGTCACATGTTCCTTCTGCGCGTCGGGCTCGCGAACCTTGGCGACGCCGAAATCCAGAATCTTCACGAAGTCGAACTGCTTCTCGCGCTCGCTCAGCTCGTGGGCGCCGCCTTCGTCCTCGACCCGCCGAACCAGCTCCCGGCGACCCTCGCGGGGAATCAGCATCACGTTCTCCGGTTTCAGATCGCGGTGGATGATGTTCTTGCCGTGGGCGGCGGCCAGCGCGGCCGCGAGCTGATTGCAAATGATGATCGAACGAAGCAGGTCCAGGCGCCCCTCGCGAGCGAGAATGTTGTCGAGCGGCTCACCCACGAGCAATTCCATGACGAAGAAGACGGTGCCGTCGTTGGCCTTGCCGAAATCCGTGACCTCCACGATGTTGGGGTGGTTGATCAGGCTCGCCGCGCGCGCCTCGCGCAGGAATCGCTTGATGGATTCCTCGCGTCCCCCGTACCCCTCGTGCAGGATCTTCACCGCGACCTCGCGGCCGATGTAGACGTGCTCCGCGCGATAGACGACGCCCATACCTCCGCGTCCCACGATCTCGTGGAGTCGGTATTTACCGACGGTGGAGCCGGAACGTCCGTCAGCGGTCATTGTCGCGCTCGTTTGACAGCGGGCTGGTGTACATTGGTCATCACATGCGTGCCGATGGTCGCCGACCCGATGAGCTTCGCCCAGTTCGTATCACCCCCGACTATAACCTGTATGCGGAAGGTTCGGTGCTGATCGAATGCGGATCCACGCGTCTTATTTGCACGGCGTCGGTGGAGGATAAGGTCCCACCATTTCTGGAAGGACAGGGAAAAGGCTGGATTACCGCGGAATATGGCATGCTGCCCCGATCAACCCACACCCGCTCCGGTCGGAATACAGGTGGACGTGGGCAGGAGATCCAACGACTGATCGGACGTGCACTCCGGGCCGCCGTGGATGCGCGGGCGCTTGGCCCAAGGCAGATCACCGTCGACTGCGATGTCATCCAGGCCGACGGTGGAACGCGCACGGCGGCGGTGACGGGAGGCTGGGTCGCGCTGGCGTTGGCGACGCGGCGGCTCTTGCGCGCGGGAAAGATCACGAAGGATCCGATCAAGTTGGCGGTGGCCGCGATCTCGGCCGGTATCGTCGGTGGTGAGCCGCGCCTCGACCTGCCGTACGCGGAGGATTCCGCGGCCGACGTGGATTTCAATTTCGTGATGACCGACGCGGGAAACTTCGTCGAGATTCAAGGCACGGCGGAGAAGGGCAGTTTTTCGGCGGACGACTACGGGCGCCTCGTGGGCTTGGCGGGCGTGGGAACAAAAGCGTTGTTCGCGATCCAGAAGGAGGCCCTGGGCGCGGCGAAGGTCGACGGGCCACGCGCTGGCGTCAAGTGAAGCGAGCGTGAAAGCGCGGATTGAAGTGGGCAAATCGTTTGAGACCGCGGCGGCGGGGAAGCCGATCTCGTCTGGAAGGCGCGTGGTCGTGTCGACCCGCAACCGGGGCAAGCTGAAGGAAATCTTGCGACTGCTGGAGAGGGCAGGGTTGGCAGTCGACCTGGTGACGATCGACGAGATCGCGCCCGACCTCGCGCTGGTCGAAGACGAGGCGACCTTCGAGGGAAACGCGTTGGCCAAGGCCCGTCAGGCGGCGGTGGGCACGGGCCTGCCGGCGCTGGCAGATGATTCGGGCTTGGAAGTGGATGCGTTGGGTGGCGCGCCTGGCGTGCGATCGGCGCGCTACGCGGGCGAGCCAAGCGACGACGAGCGAAACAATATGAAGTTGCTCGGGGCACTGCGCGACGTTCCGGCCGGGGAGCGCGGCGCGCGTTTCAGGTGCGTGGCGGCGTTCGTCGACCCGGCGGGTGGAATCGAGATCTCGCGCGCCGGCGTCTGCGAGGGAGAGATTCTGGACGGGCCGCGGGGTAACGAAGGATTCGGGTACGACCCGCTGTTTTTCGTGCCGCCGCTCGGCCGCACCATGGCCGAGCTGGATCTGGACGAGAAAAACGGTGTCTCGCACAGGGCCGCTGCATTCGGCGCGCTGGCGCTCGCGTTGCGGGCACGACCATCGCGCTGAGCGAACGAAGAATCCGCGGTTCAATTCAGGGCGAACGTGCTCGCGATAACGGAGATGATGTCCTTGTCCAGCGAGGATGTGTCGTTGTTGCCTTCGCCCGAGACGTCCGTGGAATCCGCCGGGTTGATCTGGATGACGCCCATGCGCGCTTGTTTGAGGACGCCGATGCTGGCACCCGTGGCGCGCGCAATCTCCTCGGCGCGCAGGCGCGAATCGCGCGCCGCCTCGGCGAGCATCTGCAACTTCAGCTCGGCGAGCTTGGTGTAGTGATATTCGGGCGGATCCGATTGCAACGGAATCCCGTCCTCGATGAGCTCCGTCGCCTGCCGCGACATGGCGCCCACCTTTTCCAGATCGAGTGACCGGATCTCGATGCTCTGGGTCAGCGCATAACCGTTCACGACGTCCTCGACAGGAGCGCCCTGTGCGTCGCGCGGGTGCAGCGGTCGCGTGCTGACCGCCGACACCACCATCTGGTCCTTCGGAATCCCGTTCTTCACCAGGTATCCGGTGACGCGCGGAACGTTCGTCGCCAGCGTCCGGTACGCGGAACGCAGATCCGTGCCGCTGACGGCAACATGGGCGCGCCAAACGATCAGGTCGGAACGGATTCGCTTCTTCGCCGATCCCGTGACCTGGATGGTGCTGTCACT
>JADGRC010000171.1 GCA_017881245.1 Pseudomonadota bacterium | reverse complement strand
TGGATGCTCGTGCGTCAATCACGTTTGCGCCGCCGGTGTCCTTACCCCAAACGCGGGTTGCGACCCACAGCACGACGCTTGCGCCCTCGGATTGAAGTGCTGCCAAACCTGCTCGGGCGCGGCCCCCGTCGACGGCGCAAGCGCGTGCACGGCTCCCGTTTGCTCGACCACTTTTGTCTTTAGCGGCGGACTCAGCGTTTGTCTTGCCCCACCTTGACGTGACCGCGACGAATAGGGGCAATGCCCGATTCCCCGTACGAGGGTGATGGTCGAGAGTGGTCGTCCCCGACTACCGCACGGGTCGGAGCAAGCGCAAGAAATCCACGGGCGAGACTACCTGGATTGGCCGGTGCCCGGAGACCAAGAACACTTTCAGCCGCAAGAGATCCGCGGCGTCCATCGTGAGGACGTATTCGGCCTGCGCTTCCAGGGCCGTGGCGACGACCGGATTGTCCTTGGGATCGGCGGCGACCAAGTCGAGGTCACGGTACGCTGCAGTGCAACCCGAACGTTGGCGATGTCCGCGCGGCTGAAGCAGGGCAGCGACGAGGACGTTGGTGTCGAGGACAGCGCGGGGCCTGGTTCAACCGTGTCAGCGGACATCCGGGATGTCTTGCTTCGGTGCTGGATGGCCCGGATCGCCGATCGGGGCACCTTCTTACCCTCAGCGAGCATCACTCGGGCAAGCAACTTGGCCTACCAGCCTTCGGTCCCGATGCGGGGGCGGCGGTCCCCCCGCCCTCAATCCCCGCCCACGGCACAGCGCGGAATGGAGTCTCGCTCCCGCCCGTCGGCGGCCTGGTCCGTAAAACGCTAGAATCTCGGCATGCCCGATGAAACCGACGATGCTTCCGTGTTGCGCCGGTTTGGGTTGGAGCCCGACCCTGTGATCGAGGCACATCCTCACGAAGCACAAGATTTGTGCGTTTCATGTGTATAGGTGGCCACGGATGTCCGGCGGCGGCAACCTATCCTGAAATGGGGGAGAGGCACGGGCGCGGGTTGGCGTTGATTCGGGGGCAGTCATCGGCCGGCGTGGAGCAGGCTGGCTTGTTAGAATACGAAAATGTCAGTCCATCGCTTGGCGGGCGCGCGGGACTTCGTTCTGCTGTGCCCTCTTCTGATGGCAGTCGCCTGCGGGATGAACCCGTTCGGTGGTCCCTGCCGCTCCGGCGGAAAGAGTTACCGAACCGGCGACACGTTCCTGTCCGACGACGGTTGCAATACATGTTCGTGCTCGGCGTCTGGCGTGGCCTGCACCGCACGCGGGTGTCTGCCTGACGCGGGTGCGAATGATGCCAGCGACGCTCCGGACGCGAAAGCGGATACGAAGTCCGATCCGATCTCCGACGCGAATTCGCCGGACGCGGTCACCGCCGACACGGGCCATGACACCGCCACCGCCGATGCCCCCCCCGCCGACGGGGACAAGGACGCCGCCACGAACCTCGGATGCGTCTACGCCGGCCACACCTACGCGGTTGGCGACGGCTTTCCTTCCAGCGACGGGTGCAACACGTGTTCGTGCGCGGCCGGCTCGCAGATCGCGTGTACCCTGCGCGCCTGCGTCGATGCGGGTCCCAGCACCGACTGCTCGCTGGGACGGACGTACACCTTCTGGCAGGACGGTGGGTTTCGCGCCTACGCCGACCGAGCCACGCTGACACCGCCGCGCACGTTCACCGTGGCGCGCGATCATTTCGTGAACTCCCCTCTCTCCCAATGCGCCCGCGAGCTCTCGTGCAGCGAACCCGTGGGTGCGGGCGTGGCGGAGATCCAGCAGGCGCTCGCGCATCCCGACGTCGTCGCCGCCCTGGCGCTCGCGACGAAGCCGCTCTACGGCACCGACACCCGTCCCGTCGACGGTTCGGTCTTCGTCTTCGAGCGCGACGATCAGCGTGGATTCACGCTCGGTACCGGCACCGTGCCCGCGGGGTTGCGCGCGCTCGCGAACCTCCTTTCGAACATGCAAGCCGCGACCATAGCGACGCCTGCATGCACCAACCTGTGAGGGTCTTACCGGCTCCGAGCCCGGCGGTCGCGGCGCGCCGCCCGTGAACGGCCCGAGGCTCGGGTCAAGTTATTCCGGGTGGCGTACCCGCCGCGTGTGGGCCTCGAAGGCGGAAAACGCTGAATCGAGGCGCATCCCCGCGCGAGCAACCAGGGCTCTCGCGCGGTGTTTGGCGGCGCTCAACGACAGCGACGTGCCGGCGCGACGCGCCGCCTGATGCTGCCTCACCTCGTTGACCACGCGGCTGACTGCAAAGCGGTAGTAGAACGATGATCGCCGCCCGCGCAGCTTGATGTCCCGATCGGTCGACGTGGCCCAAGGCCCCGGATCGATGATCTCGTTCCGAACGTCGTCGTAAAACGGGGTGCCCGTGATGGGGTACGACACGGTGATGGTGAACTGGTCAGGATCGGCGCGCTTCAAGTGCTCGATCGTGGCCTCAATGTCGGCCTCCGTTTCGCCCGGGTAGCCGAGCATGATGAAGGTTCCCGTCTCGATACCGTGCTTCTTGCTCAGCTGAATCATGTTCCGGACCTGCTCGACGGTGACCCGCCTGTCCATGGCATCCAGGATCTTCTGCGAGCCGCTCTCGGCACCGATCCAGACGCGAAAACACCCCGAACGGCGCAACAGGGTCACCATCCGCTCGTTCAACCGGTCGGCGCGCGTGATGCATTCGTACGGCACGCGCAACTTCCGCTCTTCGACCTCGCTCGCGAATTCCTCTATCCAACGGTGATTGATCGTGAACACGTCGTCGACGAACCACAGGGAATCGGGGTTATAGCGATCCACGATTCCCTGAATCTCGTCGGCGACCAGGCGCGGCGATCGGCGGCGGTAACTTCCGCCGTAGACCGCGCGGCTGCACCATCGACAAGTGTAGGGGCACCCTCGCATGGTGCTGATCGAGATCGCGTTCTTCCCGTGGTGGGCACGCCAAGCCTCAAGATACGGGCGCAGTTCAACGGCGTCACGCTTCGGGATGGGGAGATCGTCCAAGCTCTTGATCAGGGTACGCGCCGGGGTGCGCACGGTCGCGCCCTCGGGGCCTCGAAACGCGATGCCCGCGACCCCATCGAGGGGCCGCCCCTGCGACCAGGCGGCCACCAACTCGCGCATGGTCTCTTCGCCTTCGCCGATCACCACGACCTCGGCCCCGGCCTCGAGAAATTTCTCCACGTGGTGCGTGACCTCGGGGCCGCCAACGACGACGTGCGTGCCCGCCAATTCTGGCTCGGACCGCAAGAATCGAATGATCCCCAGCACCCCCACCTTGGTCATGAGATTGGTGTAGATGCCCACCACCTCCGGTCGTTCCGCGCCGAGGCGCCGTTCCAACTCGCTCCGGGACGAAAACGTGGTGTCGAAGACCTCGACCGGGACACCGTGCTCGGTCAGATAGGCGGCGATGTAGAGAATCCCGAGCGGGGGATAGGGCCGCATCAATTTCTTTTCCTTGACGTCCTCGTCGAGGAAGTAGCCGTGGGTCAGAAATACCTTCATCGAACCGGTTCTTACCGAATGTACTTTGGCACGCCGCCCCTTGTGATCCAAACTCCCACTGTGGCCTCGGTCCTTTTCGCGCACGGGCATCTGTTGCGCTACGACGACAAGCAGTTTGCGATTGGAAAACCGTACCCACCGCTCGCCACGTTGTACGCTGCCGCTCACCTGCGCGCGCAGGGCCACGAAGTGGCGCTTTACGATCCCATGCTGGACAAGGACACCTCCGGGTTCACGCACGCGCTCGATCGGGCACGGCCCGATCTAGTAGTTCTGTACGACGATGCTTTCAACTGGTTCACGAAGATGTGCCTTGGGCGCATGCGGGTCGCGGCGCGCGCCCTGTGCGCCGAGGCGCACGCGCGCCATTTGCCGGTAATCGTAGGCGGCCACGACGCCGCCGACGACCCGGAGACCTATCTCGACGCGGGGGCGTCTTTCGTCATCGTCGGGGAGGCCGAGCTAACGCTGGGCGAGCTCGTCGCCCGCATCAGCGCCGCGGGCGTCCCGAAGGCGACCGACCGAGGCGACAGCGGCGCGAGCACCGACGCGCAACCATCGGCGAACGGTGCGGCGCGCGCCTTCGATGACATCAACGGGCTCGTCTTCCGCGAGCGTGGGTTCGTACGAAAGACCACGCCGCGCCGGTTGCTCCAGGATCTCGACGAGCTGCCGTTACCCGCCTGGGATCTGGTCGACATGGATCGCTATCGGACGTTCTGGAAGCAACGTCACGGGTATTTCTCGTTGAACATGGTGACCACGCGCGGGTGTCCGTACAAGTGCAACTGGTGCGCGAAGCCCGTCTACGGAAACACGTACCATAGTCGGTCGCCGGTGAACGTCGTCGAAGAGATGCGGCTCCTGCGGACGACCTATGCGCCCGATCACCTGTGGTTCTGCGATGACATCCTGGGGCTGAAGACGAAATGGTTGGCCGCCTGGTCACAGGAAGTATCCAGTCAGGGGCTCGCCACCCCGTTTCTATGCCAGACCCGCGCCGATTTGATGACCGACGAAAACGTCCGGGCGCTTCGAGTCGCCGGCTGCGCCGAAGCGTGGCTCGGGGCTGAATCTGGCGCGCAAGCGGTTCTTGATGCGATGGACAAGGGCATCACGGTCGACCAAATCCGAGCCGCCGCCGGACGTCTGCGCGCTGTGGGGATTCGCGTGGGGTTGTTCCTGCAGTTCGGGTATCCCGGCGAAGGCTGGTCGGAGATCCAGGCGACACGCGCGCTCGTGCGCGACGTCCGGCCCGACGACATCGGCATCTCCGTCAGCTACCCCCTGCCGGGCACGCGATTTTACGAACGGGTGCGGGAGCGCCTGGGTGAAAAGCACAACTGGGACCAGAGCACAGACCTCGATCCGCTTTTCCCCGGCGTATTTTCCCGCGATTTCTATCAAACGCTGGCGCGCACCGTTCACGCCGAGTTTCGAACTCGCCGGGGCGCTCGCGCGGCCCTGACCATGATAGGGGATCCCTTGCGTACCGACGGGGCGGGACTGCGAAGCGCGGTGGACTTGCGGCACGCGGGACGTTGGATTGTCGAGCGGGCGCGACTCCAGATGGCGCGCCGAGGCGAGAGCAACTAGCAAGTCGCGCGGGTGTGAACGGAAACGCCGGATGCCGAATGCCGGGGCATCGGGGACGTTTCAGGTATGTGCCTCGACTATGCGTCGGGACGAGACACTGCCGTCGCCATGGAACGCGTTTCACCGAGCTGCGCGTTCGCGATATCCGATAGGAGCGCCAGCGTCGGGAACGAAGGCGGTGGCACCACTTGGACCGTTGCCCGCCCTCGCCTCCCACCACCACGAAGGACAGCTCGCAACGCCGTACCGAGCGCCCCCTGCCACAGGGACGCCCATCCCACATAGCCGAAGCCGCACAGGAACAACATCAGAAACGGCAGGGACACGTAGTGGCCGTTGCGAACAGCGAAGGCGACCGCCACGACGAAGTAGCCCGCCATCGCCAACTCGAAGATTGGTGTCAGCGACTTCGCGGCCCGGTACTTCTTTCCGTTCCACGAGCCCAAGCGGCCGCGAATGCCGTGCTTGGGCGTGCGGACGAACTCGGTCTCACGGCCGAGCAACGCTTCCATGACCGCGCGGGTTTGGTTGATGCACAACCCGATACCGAGCGACATGACCAGCGGCAGACGTTTCCACACCGACCACTGAATCCGGCGGCGGCCGGTGGGATTGTTGATCCGTTCGATCTCGCGCTCGGACGCCAGGTAGAACGACGCGATCGACAGCGTGGTGCCAAAGAACAGGGGCAGATCGATCGTCAGCACCTCGCGTATGCCGTGCTGGGTCCGAAAGGCAAGATTGGGCAGCAACAGCAGCGACAACACCACCAACAGCGGGTACGACAGGTTGTTGGTGAGGTGAAAGAACGCCTCGGACTTTTGCGCGAACGTCGCGTTCGAACGCAGGATTCTAGCCAAGAGCTTTCGCGAAACCTGAATGGAGCCCTTGGCCCATCGGAACTGTTGTGCCTTGAACGCCGACATCTCGACCGGCAATTCGGCCGGCGCGGCTACCTCCGGGAGATAGACAAACCGCCAGCCGCGAATCTGGGCGCGATAGGAAAGGTCCATGTCCTCGGTCAAGGTATCGTGCTGCCAGCCGCCCGCGTCCGCAATGGCGGCGCGCCGCCAAATCCCGGCCGTACCATTGAAGTTGAAGAACCGTCCCGAACGGTTCCGTCCGGCATGTTCCATGATGAAGTGACCGTCCAGCATCAACGCCTGCACCTCGGTCAGTGCCGAGAAATTCCGGTTCACGTGGTCCCAGCGACACTGGACCACGGCCACCTTGGGATCGACGAAATGGTGGATGGTTCGTTCGAGGACGTCGGCAAGGGGTAGGAAGTCGGCGTCGAAGATCAATACGAATTCGCCCTTGGCGGTCTTGAGGCCGTTCTCGAGTGCCCCCGCCTTGAAACCCGAGCGGTCGATGCGGTGAACGTATTCGACGTCGAGATCGGGATAGCGAACGGCCAAGTCCGCGATCTTGCGGCGACAGATCTCGCGGGTCTCGTCGGTGGAATCGTCCAGCACCTGGATCTGGAAACGATCGCGGGGATAGCGAATCAACGCGACGGCGTCGAGGAGCCGCTCCACGACGTACATTTCGTTGAACAGCGGAAGCTGCACGGTCACCGCGGGCAAGTCCGCGAACGTGCCTGCGGGCACCGGCTTTTTGTCGCGATGCCGGTAGTACAGATAGACCAGCACGGATCGGTGGCAGCCATAGAACGCCAAGACGAGCAAAACAGCGAGATAAGTCCCGACTAAGACGGACGAAAATTCCATGCCCGAAGACTACGGGGGCAATTGTCGCTAGATTGTCATTCCTTGTGATTCTTTGTAGTCGGAACGGCTACACTCTGCCCCGCCGCACGCCCGGAGGCCGGATTCCTCGCTCCCAAGATTCCTCGTT
The DNA here is from genome assembly GCA_017881245.1 of Pseudomonadota bacterium. Classification (GTDB taxonomy): domain Bacteria; phylum Myxococcota_A; class Polyangia; order Fen-1088; family Fen-1088; genus FEN-1088. Next base: position 3,981 of record JADGRC010000171.1, on the reverse strand, counting down.
CACGAGGATTTCTCGCTCAGGAGTTGCCGTAAACGGGGACCACGGCGCCCGATGCCACGGTGTTCTCGGCCGAGGCGAGCCACACGATGACGTCGGCTATCGTCGATGGCGCGACCATGCCGGCGGCATCCAGCTCGGGCATCGCGGCGCGGTTCATGGCCGTATCGATGATTCCGGGAGCCACCGCGTTCACCAGGATACCTTCGCGCTTCAACTCCTCCGCCAGGCTGGCGGTCAGCGAAACGACCGCGGCCTTCGACAGGCTGTACGCGGCCCGCTGTCCCCCCGGCTGGAGCGCCGCTCGCGAGGCCACGTTGACGATGCGACCGCCGCCGCCCCGCGGGCGCAGGCGAAATCGTCGGACGGCCTCCCGACAGCAAAGAAACGCCGTAATTACGTTCATGTCGAACTGCGATCGCAGATCGCCCAGCGAGGTTTCTGTGATTCCACCCATCGCGAAGCCGCCGGCCAGGTGAACGGACGCCCACAATTCATTCGGCAACCCCGCATAGAACGACGTGACGGCGGATTCGTTGGTCAGGTCCACACCCGTGACGTACTCGACGCTGCCCCTGCCCGAGCCCGCGGCCCCCGCGTCCGAAGTCGCGGGCGATTGCGCCCCGCGCACGGGAACGTGGCAAAACGCTCCGGCCCGTATGAACGCCTGTACGACCGCCGTGCCAAGGGCTCCCGCGCCCCCGGTTATTACGACATGCCGTTCGGCCAATCCCGCCATTGTCCGTACTATAGCCGCTGTGGCGGCGCAGGCGTGATCTATCGAGCGAGCGAGCGAGCGATCCGAACCGCCGCCTGATGGCCCTCATGGCTCACTCGACGGTCCTTGTCGGGTGATGATCTGCTCGGCGACGTTCCCCTGGTGGGCGATGATCCTGGTGGCCGATGATCCCTAGCGGGCGGTCCAGCCGCCGTCGATCATCAGCGTGGTCCCGGTGATCATCGCCGCCGCGGGCGACGCCAGAAATACCACCGCCCCCGACACGTCAGAGGGTTGACCAACGTGGCCAAGCGGGATGCGCGACAGGAGATCCTTGCGAAACGCCTCGTCGGACAGCCATTTCTCCGTGCCCGGCGTCGCGATGAAAGTAGGCGCTACCGCGTTCACGTTGATACCGTGGGGGGCCCACTCGACCGCCAGACACTTCGTCAGGTGGGAAATGGCGGCCTTGGACATGCAGTAGACGGATTCCGTGGGCAGGGCGACGAAACCGGCCTGCGAGCTCAGATTGATGATGCGGCCCCCCAGCCCACGCGCGATCATTCCGCGTCCTACCTCCTGGCTGACGAAGAACGTCCCCTTCAGATTCACCGCCAACGTCGCGTCGAAGTCCTGCTCGGTCACCGACGTGGCCGGATTGGGTGGACCGATGCCAACGTTGTTGATCAGAATGTCGATACGACCAAAAACCCGGTGGGTTTCTGCGACGGCGCTCTTGATCTGCTCGATGCGCGTGACGTCCATCTGCAACGGCAGGACCTGGCGGCCGAGCGCCCGGATGGCATCCGCGACGTCTCCCATCGAATCCAAATCGCGCAGCCCCAGAGCGACATCGGCACCGGCCTCGCCGAGCGCGATGGCGCACTCGCGCCCGATACCGCGCGCCGCGCCCGTGACCAGCGCAACGCGACCTTCTAGGCTGAAGCGTGAAGGGACCCCCGTCATGGCTGCTCTGCGCCTACCACCGTTTCGCTCGGATATCCATTTCGATGCGGGACGTTGACTCTCCGTGCCTCCGTGCGGAGTTGATGCGAGAGATCAACCGAGCTCGGGGAGGACGTGGAACCCCTCGCGAGCGGCCGCGCGGGCAAGCTGAACATCCAGGGTATGGAGCAGTCGACCCATCGGGCGGCCGTCCGCCCACTCCAGCGCGGCCCCCAGCTGCATGGCGTCGGCGGCGCGTAGTGGGTGAAGTCTCAAAAGGCGGCGTGCCTGGGCCTTCACGGTCTCGACGTTGACGACGACATGGCTAGCCTTCATGATCTCGTCCGCTCTCGCCTCCGCGGTATTCGCTTCCCGTTCACCGAGGAGCCCTTCTCGTGCGAGACGCCTGACGGCCGACACCAATTCGACCGAGGTCAGCGTCCACAGCGCCAGCTCCGCGTCTTCGGACAGCCAACCATCGACCAGGGGCGACGCCGCCTGGGCGACGATCAGGGGCACCAACGCGGAGCTGTCCCAGAACCTCACGCCCGTCACCGACCGGCGAGGCGTTCTTCGAGCAGTGCACCCACGACGTCCGCCTTCACCTTGGGCCGACGGCCGAGCCAGCCCCGAGGTAGTTTTCCGGCGCCGCGCCGAACGATCCCCCGCCGTTCGAGATCGTCCAGCCACTTGGCGTCATCGGTCCCCGCGGAGGCCACGTCTCCCGCGGGCTCGATTCGAGCGATCACCTGATCGCGATCACTCACCAGCACGGACTCACCCCGCCGAACTTGCCGCAAGTAGTGACTGAGCCGGTTCTTCAGCTCGGAGACCTTGACGATCGACATAATTCAAATATAGCCATAAAACCTAGCCATGACAAGGCCATATCTGAAGGCCCTGTCGCACGCACGCACGCACCGCACCCACCGCCCGCACGCCCGCACGCCGAGGATCCCTGACTTGCCCGGGAGCTGGGCTTCGTTTCCATGAGCCCCGACGCCCCCGAATCGGTCGCGGGTGTGGCATCCTTCGCCTCATCCAAGATGACTGAATCGGGCCGCCTCCCCCCCAGAGAAATCGACCCGCTGCTGGCGGAGCTCGACCCGCTCATCTTGGAAGCAGCGACCGAAGTCGACGGGACCCTGCTGGACTGGGCCCTGGGGTTGAGCCCGCGGGAACGGTTGCGCGCAAGTACGAGGGCCGAAGCGGCGCTGAGAAAGTTCGTCCATGCCCCACCCCTCGACCGCTGATCTGGACGCCCTGATTCAGGCGCTGTTGGGCGCTGGCGTCGAGTTCATCGTGATCGGCGGCGCGGCGGCGGTGCTACACGGCGCCCCCGTGACGACCCAGGACCTCGACATCGTGCACCGTCGAACGGCAGACAACGTTCAACGGTTTGTGGACTTGCTGATCGATCTCGACGCAACTTTTCGGGGGCGTGATCTTCGTCCGACGGTGGATTTGCTCTCCGGGCGTGGGCAGCTCAACCTCTCGACGAAACTGGGACCGCTCGATCCCCTTTGCGAGTTGCACGATGGCCGCGGGTACGAGGAGCTGCTGCCTCACTCGCAGGTTCTTACGGACGGGTCATCCCAGATTCGCGCGCTCGATTTGGACACACTCATCTCCGTGAAGGCCAGCAGCGGGCGAGCTCGAGACAAACTCGTCCTGCCGATCCTGCTGGCCTTGCGCGACCGAACCCGACCGGGCTGATCGGCACTCGTCGACGGCAAGCTCGTGGTGGCGCGGTCGTCAGCAGCCGCCGGCTGCATCGGGCCAACGACGGGCGCGTCAGTCTATCTCGGTGATCCAACCGCGGCTGTCGGGTACGCGGCCGTATTGCACGTCGGTGATGGCGCCAAACAAACGCCGCGCCAGTTCCCCGGGCTGTCCCCCGTTGATGACGATCGTGCGGTCCTTCCAGCCGAGTTGCCCGACCGGCGTGATGACCGCCGCCGTACCGCAACCGAACACCTCGCGCAGCCGCCCCGCCGATTCCGCCTGCAACAGCTCGTCGACGCTGAGCCGCCGCTCGCTGACCCGCAGATCCCACTCGCGACACAAGGTCAAAACCGAATCGCGCGTGATCCCCCCCAAGATGGTGCCGTCGAGCGCGGGCGTGATCACCTCGTCGTCGATGACGACCACCATGTTCATGGTCCCCACCTCCTCGAGGTGGCGGTGTTCCGGATCGGTCCACAGCACCTGATCGAAGCCACGCTTCTTCGCCTCCTCGGCGGCCAGCAGGCTGGCGGCGTAGTTGGCGCCCGCCTTGACGGCACCCAGGCCGCCCGGCGCCGCGCGCACGAACCGATCCT
>JADGRC010000170.1 GCA_017881245.1 Pseudomonadota bacterium | reverse complement strand
CGCCAGCGGCATCGCGTTGGCGGTCTGGCTGCTCTTGTCGTAGGTCCCGGCGGCATTCAGGAACTTCGCATTGAACGCGTTCGTCACGGTGTTTACGGTGGTCTGAAACTGCGTGGCCTCGTCTGGTTTGCCAAGCAGGGTCGCGGTTTGCCGCAGCACCTCCAGATCTTGTAGCCAGATTGCCGTCGCGGTGACGCCGGCGGACGTGAGCTGCGATGCGCCTGGGGCGGCCGGTCCAACGTCGTACCAGTCGCCGAGTCCGTACGCGATGACGTTCTGCGCCGCCTTGCCGCCGAGGTAGGTTACGTATCGCTTCATGTTCGCGTAGTGCTCGTCGAGCGGCTGGCGATCTCCATACATTTGGTAGACGAACCACGGATTGATCACGAACGCGCTGCCCCACTCGGGCGAATCCCGAAAATTGCCCGCGAACACCGTGAACTCGGGTGCGATATCGGTAATCAGACCGGCCGCGGTTTGGGCATCACCGATGTCCCGAATCAGCTTTTCGTAGAACGCGGCCACGTCATAGTCGAACCCGATGCTGTTCGCGAGCAGGTGCGACGTCTCGAGCCAGCCGAGCTTCTCGCGCTGGGGACAGTCGGTGAGTACGTTCTGCATGTTGCTGCGAAGGGCAGCCAGGATCAGCGCATGAATCTTGTTCAGATCTTGATCCGACGACGTGAACGTTCCGACGTTCTCGGCGGACGCGTATAGGAACTTGCCGGTGAGAGCCGTGATCTGCGGCCGCCCGGGGAAGGTCGCGGCCTGCGCGGCCGGAACCGCCCCGTCCACCTGCACGTACCTAAACCCGGTGTATGAGAACCTCGGATGCCAGGTTTCGGACCCGGTGCTCTTCGGCGTGAAGGCGTACCACATGGGGCTGCCCACGTTCGATTGATCCACGGTGCCCGCGGCGCCCAGCAGCTCTCCGGGAGTCATCCGCACGGTCATCCCCGCGGCGCCCTCGACGGTGATCTCGGGCCAGCCGGCGAAGTTCTGCCCCAGGTCGTACACGAAAACTCCCGCCTGTGGCTGCGCGATCTTGGCGGGCATGAAGGTCTGCATCACCTTCACGGGCGGCGCGGAACGCGCGACCAGTGACGGTCCCGTGCCCGCGACCGCCGTCGCGGCCGACCAGGCGGTGTCCGCGAACCCAGGCTTGTCCCAGCCGGCTGGCTCGGTGCGCGCGTCGAAATCCTCGCCGCCGTAGATGCTGGTGAAGGTGATGGGACCAGGCGCCGCCTTCCACGACGTGTCGCTGACGACCGACGTTTTGGTCCCGTCGGCATAGTCGACCTGCACGTGAACGATGAGCTTCGGCCCGCCGAAGGACCCCGTGAATTTGGCGTAGCGGCTGCTGGTAGGGACATTGTACATCCCGTTGCCCAGCAACACGCCGATGGCGTTCGCGCCCTGGGTGACCGACTTCGTGATGTCATAGGTCCCGTAGTGGCAGGTCTTCGTGAAGTTGGTCCAACTTGGCTCCATCACCGCGTCGCTCGCGTTGGTGCCGTTGACGCGCAACTCGTACTGTCCAAGGCCGCACACGGAAACGAGCACCCGCGAGACGGCCTTTGCGACCTGGAACTCGCGACGAAAAAGCGGCAGCGGCGCGCCACTGCCCCCACCTGTGATCCACTGCGCGCCCCAGTCGGCGACGGACAGCAACCCCACGGTCCATTCACCGGGCGCGCTCCAGGAAGACGCGTGCCCCGCCCCATCGCGCACGCGCACCTTCCACACCGCGTGGGTCAACGACCCCAGGGCCTGGCCCGCATACACGGTGCTCGATTCGGCGGACGTTACGACGCCGCTGCTCCACAGATCGCCTTGGTCCGAGGCGATCTTGTCGGCTGACGAGGCGACGAGCACCTCGTACGCGGTTTGGACCTCGCCACGAGCCTTCAGGTCGGCTGATTCGATTTCCCAGGCCAACCGCGGCGTCGCCGTCTGAATGCCAAGCGGGTTTTCCCGCAGCTCGGTGCGCAGGCGGGTTGGCAAAAGATCGCTTGCGCCAGGTGACGATCCCGCCTGGCCACCTGTGCCGACACTCCGGCCGCCCGCGGCGATCCCGGCGCCCCCGCCAAGTCCGCCGGTCGCGGCCGCGCCACCGGAGGCGACATTTCCACCGAGACCAACGCCGCTGCCGCCGCCGGTCGCGCCGGCGCCTCCCGTCGCGGACGCCCCCCCCGCACCCGTGACGAGGCCCGAACCGCCCGCGCCAGGCAGCATCCCAGCGTCATTCGACGGTCCCCCTCCCGCATCGACGCCCGAACCACCCTTGGGCGTTCCAGCACCACCCGAGCCGGCCGACTGGCAACCTACCGCAAGCAGGACACCTAACAGCCCCGAGCATGCAAACCGCTTCGCGCGCGACATACTCTGGTCGCTCGATGGTCTCGTCGGCGATGCTTTCCCAGTCGATGGAGCGTTGACGACACGCGCGGTCGGAGCCCAGGGGGCGAAACGCTGGGCAGGCCCCCCTGTCGTCTGGTCCATGAGCATCTGGTGCGCCTCCCAGAACATAGTTAACCATCTTACTGTATCGGTTGCGGGAGGGCATACCAGACCCACAATCGGCCAACCAATTACAACAGCACCGCGGAGTTGATTCCGAAGGTCGCGGCCACGGCGCTTGGACAGGCAATCATGACCATGTCAATATGACCTGGTCACTGAGGAGACTGCCTTTATGCCCAAAACGACGGTCGGTCAGGTGCTATCGAAGTCCCAGTTCAAACCCCACGCTCTTGAGCTGTTTCGCCGCGTGCAGAAGACGCAAAAGGCGCTGATTATTACGGAGCGCGGCAAGCCTGTGTTGAAAATCGTTCCCTTTCGCGATGATCCCCAGGAAGGCCTGCGCGCGTTGCGAGGGTCCGTCTTGAAATACGATCGGCCGACCGATCCCGTGGCTCTGGCAGATTGGGAATCGCTTCGTTGATCGTGGTCGATTCCCACGTGTGGGTGTGGTGGGCTGGGGATCCAGGCCGCGTCTCTCCAAAGGCGCGCCGTGCGCTCGACAAGGCGATGGCGGCGAATGCGATCTACGTGTCGTCCATCAGCGTTTGGGAAATCAGCATGCTTGCCGATCGTGGTCGACTGACGCTGAGCATGGACGTCGCGGACTGGATCTCGCGCGCCGAGACAATGCCGTTCTTCCGGTTCGTGCCGGTCGACAACACCATCGCCCACCGATCGGTTCGATTGCCAGGTGTCCTTCATCAGGACCCGGCCGACCGGATCATCGTCGCCACCGCGTTAACCCTGGGGATGCCGCTGGTCACTAAGGACGAGAAGCTGAGGGGATACCCGCACCTTTCGACCGTGTGGTGACCGGGCTCGGAACCGGGCTCAGTACGAGAACCGTCGAATCGACACGTTCATGACCAGTCCCAGCGCCGCCATGACCGTCAAAACGCTGGAGCCCCCGTAGCTGATCAAGGGCAGCGTCACGCCGACGACCGGGAGCACGCCAATCACCATTCCGATGTTGATGGCGACGTGCCAGAACAACAACGCCGCGACGCCCACGCAGACGGTCGCACCGAAGCGATCCCGGGCTTCGCTGGCGATCTTCAGCACCCACAGAATCAGAAACAGGTATGCGGCAAGGACGATCAGGCTGCCCACGAAGCCCCATTCTTCCGCCCACACCGCGAAGGGAAAATCCGTCCACAGCGCCGGCAGGCGGCGGACGCGGATCTGTGTTGCCTGCAAGAAGCCCTTGCCCGTGAATCGCCCCGACCCGATGGCGTTCAACGCTTGCCGCGATTGCCAGGCCTCGGCGGCGTGGGGATTCAGCAGGGCCTCGACGCGTTTGCGTTGATATTCGTGCAGGCCGTAGCGCCAGATGGGCGACGCCGAGATCACCGCCAATCCCAGGATCGCCGCCAGCGTCTTCAACTTCAGGCGCGCCGTCAGCATGATGGTGATGAACATCAGGAAGATCAGGAAGGCCGTACCAAGGTCCGGCTGCCGCGCAATCAGCAAGACGGGCGCGCTGACGATCGCGACGGGGATAGCCAGATGGCGAAAGGTCCTACCCTCCAGCGCCGGCCAATCGTTCAGGTACTTTCCCAATGCCAGAGCCGTCAGCAACTGCACACCCTCGGAGGGTTGCACGTGCATGGGCCCGATGTCGAACCAACGACGCGCGCCCCCGACCACGCGGCCGAACAGCAGGACGGCAACCAACATCGCCACACCCACGCCGTAGAGCACGTACGCCCAACGACTGATGGTCCGGTAGTCGAAGGTGGCGACGCCCAAAAACACGCAGAGCCCGACACCGAACAGGGACACCTGCTTGGAGAAGAGGTGAGGGCCGCGATCCTGCAGCGCGCTCCACAGGTTGACCAGGCCCACTGCGATGATGGCCAGCATGGCCAGCGTGAGCGTCCAGTCGAAACGAAAACGCAGCTTGCGCCAGGAAATACCTCGCATGGCCATCATTGCGATTCCCGCGCGGCTCCCTCGGCCTGCCTCGCCGGGGCGTCCCGCGACGAGGGGGCGTCCCGCAACGCGGGAGCGCCGTCGTCCCGCCTCGCGGAGGAATCCCCGGCAGCGGGGGCCGCGGGCGCTTCCTGACCCAGAGCGTCCGCCGGCAGTGCAGGCTCGGCGAGAGCGGCGCCCGCGGCGCGCACGGGCAAATGTGGATTGTAGTGGTGGCGCAACAGTCCCACTCTCGGAGCCGCACGCTCGCCTGGCGCCACGGTTTCGAAATAGTCGTGCGCGATCTGCATCGCCAAGGGTGCCGCCACCTCGCCCCCGTGCCCGCCATGTTCGATTAGCACAGCGACAGCGATACGCGGGTTTCCCGCGGGCGCGAAGCCCACGAACCAGGCGTGATCGCCCTGTTCGTAGGTCGACGCCGCCTCCCCGCGACGCGTAAACCGGCGCACCTGCGCGGTGCCCGTCTTGCCGGCGACCTCCAGATCTTCGTCGAGGCGCACCTTATACGCGGTTCCCTTCGGCTCGTTGACCACGCCGACCAGGGCCTGCCGGACGAACGCCAAATTCTCCGGCGAGATCGACAACTCCCGACGCACGCGTGGGGCGAACTCCTCAACCACCTGGCCCGCCGGGGACTCGATCCGCTCCACGATCTGGGGCAACCACAACTTTCCGCCGTTGGCGATCGCCGCGTACATGGTCGCCATCTGCAACAACGTCACGCGCGTGGATCCTTGCCCAATGGCGGCGTTCAGTGCATGGCCAACCTGGAAGCCCTCGTTCTTGGGGTCCTGACGCTTCTGCTCGCGGTACCAATCCTCGGTCGGCATGAACCCGGATTCCTCGCCGTTCAGGCCAAGGCCGCTGGGCGCGCCAAGGCCCATGTCCGTGGCGAATCGGGCCAGTCTGTCCAACATCCCGGGCCGCGAGCCGAGATCGTAAAAATAGACGTTGCAACTTTGCACGATGGCCTCGTACAGGCCGACGACGCCGTGGGTCTTCGTACACTTGAAGCGCCGTCGCCCGATCTCGAACGATCCGTGACACTTGATGCGGTCGTCGGGAGACATCAGCTTGTCCTCGAGGGCCGACAACGCCGAGACGACCTTGAACGTCGATCCGGGAAAGTAGGTCTCGTTCAACACCTTGTCACGCAGTGGATGGAAGCGATCCGCCATGATCCGCGCCTGCGCCTCCGGCGACAGGTGACCGGACATTTCGTTCGGATCGAATCCGGGCTTCGATACCATGGCCAAGATGCGACCGGTCGTCACGTCGAGAACAATGGCGCCGCCGGCGCTAACGCCGCGAAGGGCCCGCTCGGCCAGGCGCTGCAGATCCGCGTCGAGAGTCAAGATCACGTTGTTCCCCGGAATGGCCTCCTGGCGAACGGCCCCCTCGACGAGATCGTGAATGTTGGTTCGGGGAATTCCGCGGCGATCGACCACCATTTTTTCGAAACCGGGGCGTCCCCTTAGGTATCCCTCCAGTTGGCGCTCGATTCCGATCCGTCCAACCAAGTCACCCGCGCGATACCCATCTTGCTTCTTGGCACGCAGCTCGTCGGCGGAGATCTCGTTCATGTAACCGAGCACGTGTGGAGCGAGCGTGCCAAACGGGTAGTCGCGTCTGATGCCGTGTTCCAGACGAACGCCCGGCAGATCCTGCGCGGTCTCCTCCAGAACCGCCTGCGCGTTGCGCGAGATGTCCTCGCTGAGCGCCAACGGCCGATCGCGGTCCCGACCCTGATCGCGTCGGTCGCTCTGAATGCGCTCCCAGAGATCCATCGTCTCGTCCGGGGGGATATTCAAGAGCACACGGAGACGCTCGAATGCCTCCGGCGTAATCTCTCGCGGCATGACGAGCACATTGGCCGACGGTCGCATCCGCGCCAGCACCCGATTCTTGCGATCGCGGATCTCGCCCCGAACGGCCGGCAACGGCACGGTACGGACGATGCTGTCCGATGTCAGTCTGTAAAAGGCGTCGCCTTGCACCACCTGGACGTAGAACAACCGGACCAGGACCGCGCCGAACACCAGCACCACGAACATCGCGAAGAAACGGGCCCTCCGGCGGATCTCCGGCAGCTCGGCGTCGGCCCCGGCTATCTCCATCACCGTGTCACCGCTCCTTGAATCCGAAGGGCGCGACGGGCTTGGCCGAACGCGGTCCGCGGCCGAGCCCCACCCGAACCCGCGCGGATTCAAACTTGCCGTCGATTCGACGAAACAGGCCCAGCACCAATGGACCGCAGATTCCCGTCAGCACAGCTTCGAGCGGCGCCTGTCGCAACCCCCCGTAGCCACTTTCGGGCGCGACCTGGGCACGAACCATCACGATGAGCGCGGCTCCGAATAGGCTGGCGACGAACGACGTCGCGGCCGACAGCACGATGCCCTGCACCGCCACGCGCGTGGACAACGCGCGACCCGCGACCGCGACCAGGATGAAGACCAAGGCGTGTACGCCCTGGGGCGCGCCCGAGACGAGGTCCAGCAGGTAGCCGGTGCACAATGCAATGATGGAAGCCGCCGAGATGGTCCACTTAGGGGAAACCCCGACGTACAGAACGACCAGCAGTCCCAGCGAAGGCGCGACCATGCGCACGGGGGCAATTTCTTGCACCGTAGACTGCAGAATCAGCAGTACGTACGCCACCAGCAACGTCAGGATCGATCTCAAGGCGTCCGCCCCCTCATCGGTAAACCGCCGGTCCACGGGCTGGCAAAGGCGGCATCCTTCGCGAAGGTGGCGTGGCGGCATCGGGATCGGCGGCGGGGGGCGGCGCCACCACGATCAGCACCTCGGAGAGACGCGCGAAATCCACATCGGGGGTGACCTCGACCTCCTGGTACAGCCCCGACGGACTCGGGACCACGCGCGTCACCTTTCCCACTGCCAGATCGCGCGGGAACGCGCCGCCGAGGCCGCTGGTCACGACCAGATCGCCCTCTCGCGCCTGCTCACCGCGCATCAAGTATTCCACCGAGCAGCGATATCCGTTCTCGCCGGCTTTTCCACGCAAGATCCCGCGCCCCCCGGTGCGAGGCAGGAACACGTCGATCGACGAGCGCGCATCGACGGCCAAAAGAATATCGGAGGTTTGCCCCGCGACGCGGTTGATGCGGCCCACCACCCCATCGGGAGTCAGCACCGGCATCCCGCGGCGGACCAATCCCTCGCCGCGATCGATCTCCACGCGTGCCAGGCGAAAGTATGGCGAGGCGTCGATGCTGATCACGCGCGCCGCCAGTGTCTCGGCGGGCGTCGTATCCTTCAATCCCAGCAATTGCTGGTAACGTCCGCTCTCGGCCGCGACACGTTTGGTCTGCATCAGCTCGGCGCGCAGGCGCGTGTTCTCGCTGCGCAGCCGGTCGTTCTCGGTCCGGACGTGCGTCAACTCCGCATAGCGCCCAAGTACGCCCCCAAGAGCGCGCGCCACGGTCGACAACGCCGCCTGCGCGGGGGCAACCACGCCCAGAATTCCGCGATCCAACGTGCTGAGCTCGCCGGGATTCTTGGCGCTGATCCTCAATGCGACGAGTGCCAAGGCCAGCGTCACGCCCACCATCGCCCCTTCCCGGAGACGCTTGCCGGCAGTCAACATCCCGCGTCCCTCTCCTACTGCAGGGCGACTTCGCGCAAGAGCGCCAGCTCGTCGAGCGCGCGGCCGGTCCCGAGGACCACGGCGCACTCGGGCTTGTCGCAGACCATGACCGGCAGTCCGGTTTCCTCGCGCAACAATACGTCCAGGTTGCGCAGTTGAGAACCGCCTCCAGTGAGAACGATGCCGCGATCGACGATGTCCGAAGCCAACTCGGGCGGCGTTCGTTCCAGAACCGACCGCACCGCGTCCACGATTTGGTTCACCGGCTCGGACAGGGCCTCGCGGATTTCGTCGCTGTTGACCACCAGCGTCTTGGGAATTCCAGCGACCAAATCACGCCCCTTGATTTCCATGGTGGTGACCTCGTCGACCGAATACGCGTTGCCGATCTGTTTCTTGATGATCTCGGCCGTGCGTTCACCGACCAACAGGTTGTACTTGCGCTTGATGAACGCCACGATGGCCTCGTCCAACTTGTCTCCGGCAACGCGGATCGACTTTGACACCACGATGCCGGCCATCGAAATCACCGCCACCTCCGTGGTTCCCCCCCCGATGTCGACGATCATGTTGCCCGACGGTTCGGTCACCGGCAACCCAGCCCCGATCGCCGCGGCCATGGGTTCCTCGATCAAGTAAACCTCGCGCGCGCCGGCGGCCAGGGCCGAATCCCGGACGGCACGTTTCTCGACCTCGGTGATTCCGGACGGGACGCCGATGATGATGCGTGGCTTGACCAGCGTCCGCCGGTTGTGAACGCGGGTAATGAAGTAGCGCAGCATCGCCTCCGTGACCTCGAAGTCGGCTATGACCCCGTCCTTCATGGGTCGCACGGCCACGATATTACCGGGGGTCCGACCCAACATTTCCTTGGCCTCTCTGCCCACGGCCAGGACCTTCTTCGTCCCGTTGCCGGAACGCTGCACGGCCACCACCGACGGTTCGTTCGAAACGATTCCCTTGCCCCGAACAAAGGTCAGGGTGTTCGCCGTACCCAGATCTATGGCGAGGTCGTTCGAAAAGAGTCCGTAGACCCAGTCAAGCAGCATTGCGAAATTGTGCCAACCTCCGGAAGATTTTCAGGTTTTCGGCCCTTCCGGCAAAGCGGGTTGTTCTAGCACACCCGGCCCGGTCCGGATAGCCGCGCTGAGCGCCAAGGGAGCGCCAAGGAGGAGAGCTGAAGGCGAGCTTGAGCGCCACCAAGAGGGCCAGCGGCGCCCCGATCTGATAACGTTGCTCGTATGGCTCGACCCGCCGAGCGATCTGGCCTATCTCCGAGCGCCTACTTGGCCTGGGAGCGGCTGCAACCAGTCCGCCACGAGTATTTTCGTGGCGATGTGTTCGCGATGGCTGGTGGAAGCCCGCGCCACAACGCGCTCGGCGCAAGCGTCACGGCCGCGCTTCATGCGGCCCTGGCGAGCAGAGGTTGCCATGTCCTTTCCTCGGATCAACGAATCGGCTTTTCGGGCGGTGACCGGTACGTTTACGCTGATGTCACGGTGGTTTGTGGCTCCGTTGAGATCCAGGCGGGTGATGTGCTGATTAATCCCGAGACTGTCGTTGAGATCCTTTCGGCGTCGACCGAGCCGTACGACAGAGGTCTGAAATGGGAGAGCTATCAGGGAATCGCGTCCCTTCGCGACTACGTTCTGGTTTCCCAGACGGAACCCCGCGTCGAGCATTTTCACCGCGATTCCGCTGCCGGCTCGTGGGTCTATCGCGCCGCCGGGCCGGCCGGGCTTATCACGCTCGGAAATGGCGCGGTGCTCGATCTCGACCTGATTTTTCGCGGCGCTTTCGCTTTACCGGGCGACTGATCGCACTCGGTCGCTTCGCGGAATTCGGGCTTGGTGGTAGATTCCGCGCCCTCTTCGGCAAGGTCGCCGAAGGTCGTCAACTGGATCATTTTCCTCGGAGGCTCCGTTCATGCTCGAGCAGATGCGCAAGTCATCGCAATCGCTGCTCATCTACATATTGTTCGGCATCGTGATCGCCGTTTTCATCATCAACTTCGGGCCCCAGTCCCGGAACGGCGGACATGGCTGCGACGGAGCAATGGGGGGAGATGAGTCGGCGGCCCAGGTGGGCAGCGAGTCCGTGTCCGCACAGACGTTTCGATCAGCCTTCATGCTGCTCGGCGGCGCCAATCAACCACCGCAAATGTTGAAGTTGCGTCGCTTCAAAGAGACCGTCATGGACCGGTTGATCGAACGCGAGTTACTGGCCGAGGAAGCCGTGCGACTCGGTTACATGGTCAGCGAGGAAGACGTGCATAAGATGTTGCTCGACGGACGGATCATCGGGCTCGGCATCCCCCACACCATTCCTCGCATCCAGAAGGACGGCGTCTTCAACTACGATCAGTTCAAGACGTTCACGCAGTTCGAGCTGGGACTGACACCGGACCGTTTCGTCGAGCAGCAACAGCGCGAGATGTTGGCCGCACAAGTTCGCAATCTCATGCGCGCCTCGGTGAAGGTGTCGGCGGAAGAAATCAAGAGCACGTTTGAGATCAAGAACCGGCAGATCAATCTGGAATACCTCAGGTTCCCGTCGCGAAAGTACGAGGCGGAGGTCGAGCCCACGGCCGAGGAGAGCGCCGCGTACATCAAGGCCAACGAGGCGAAGTTGAAGGAAGTCTTCGGACAGCGCAAGCAGATGTACACGGACATGCCCCAGGAGATCAGGGTCAGGGAGATTCGGATCAAATCCAACGGCGACAAGGCCGAGAACGGCGACGCCGACGACAAGGCCAAGCATGACCATGACGACGCAGCCGCTCGAAAGCGAGCCGACGTGATCGCCGCGCGGATCTCAAAGGGCGAGGCATTCGTGAAAGTCGCGCGCGAAGCGTCTGAGGATGATGAGAGCCGAAAGGCAGGGGGGGATCTGGGCTGGCGCCGAAAGGGAAGCCTGGGATTGTCCGATGTGGACGACGCGAAGCTGTTCGCGGCCAAGCCGGGCGAGGTGATCGGCCCCGTCAAGACCACTGACGGTCAGGGATGGTTGGTGTTGACGCCGCTCCACAGTCGGCAGGGAACCCTGACGTTCGACCAGGTGAAGACCGAGCTTGCCGACGAGCAGATCAAGCAAGCGAAGGCCGTGGAAATAGCCAAGCGACACGCCGAAACGGCGTTGGCCAGCGCCAAGGCGGCTTCGGACAAGAGTTTCAAGGATTTGTTCGTCGGATCGAACCCGTCCAACGCCGAGAAATCCGACGCGAAGGCGACCAAGCCCGACAGCAAGGCCGGCAAGTCGGAGCCAAAAACGGTCGCCGCCGCAATCGACGCGCGCGCCGAGGAGACCGGGCTCTTCTCTCGCCGCGGAACCGTGATCGAGCAGATTGGCGATTCGCCCGAGTTGGCAAAGGCCGCGTGGAGCCTGACCTCCGCGTCCCCGCTGGCGGGCCCGTTCGAGATCGCGGGCAGTTATGTGGTGGTTCGCCTCAAGGAACGCAAGGATCCGGATGCGGCCGAGTTGGAGAAAAAGAAGGCGGACCTGCAACGGGACGCGGAGCTGTCGAAATGGAACGAGGTCTTCACGGGTTGGGTCAAGCACCGATGCCTGGAAGAGAAGAGCGCGGGAAAGATCACCGTGAACCGATCCCTCTTGAAATATGAGGACGCGCAGGAGCCACCCGCCTACGAACCCTGTGTGGGCGACGCCCCCCGGCGTCCATCCTGAGAGCTCCCATGAGCGCCCAACCGCCGCCAGTCCGGCCGACTTGGGTTGTGGTCCTGGCATCAATCATGTTGCTCGCCGGCGGGTATTCCCTGGTGGCGGGGCTCTTGAAGGTGCGCGATCCCTCGATCGTCTTTACCGTCGCGACCAACGACGCGGCAGGCTCGGACGCTCAGCTGCAGTTGAATCGCGAGCTCGCTGCCGCACGCGCGGCCGCGGTGGCGCCGCATCGAATGTGGGTGCGAACCGAGGCGGTGTTCGAGATCCTGCTCGCTCTGTTCACGCTGTATGCGACGGCGGCTGTGCTGTCGCGCGACCGCAACGGGCGCGCACTGACGCTGGCGGTGGGCACCCTCGGCATCGTCTACCAGCTCGGGACGCTGCCCTTGTACCTGTCCCTAATGCATGACTATGCCGAACTTGGTGCCGATCTGCTGGCTCAGGTGGTTATTCAGAGCGCCGGCGGCAAAGCGTCAGCCGATGCCATCGACGCGGTCGAGGTGGCGAGGCGTCTGCGAGCGGCCATCGTGGGCGGCCCGGTCGTGGTGGCCGCCGTCAGCGTGGCGGGATCACTGGTTCTATTGACATTCTTTGGTGGGCGTCGCGGTCGTACCCTGTACGGCATCGGTGTTCCGCCCGACAAAAAAGACCCACGGGTGAGCTAGAATTTCGATTGATGGGGTCGATTGATTCGGTCCCGGCAGCGTTCGAGCTGACGGTGGTGGACGGAAGGGCGCGGTTGTCATTCAACATCGCGCCGGCTGGATCCTTTCTTTCGTCGTCCGGTGCGGCCTGGGCCGACGTTCAGCACCTGGAGTTGCAAGCCCCGCGCGGCGAGCGCGCCCCTGTCCTCCCTGACGACACCCCATGGTTTCAAACCCGCCGGTTGTCGTTCGTTAGCGCAATCATCGCGGCTAGAATCAGCCAACTACAGAGCGCGCTTCACGCTTGCCCCCTTGCCGAGGCCGGCATCCATGAGACGCGCCTGTGGATGGACCCCGTCGGGGTCCACATGGGCGGACGCATCGCCGTGGGAAATAGCGAGGCGCCATTCACGATTCGCGTTACCGCCGAACCACGCGGTGATCGCGATCGGCGCGTGCGGATCGATTTCGCCGATGTCCGCCTGTTTGCGCCCCTATCCATCCCCGGCCCGCTCTGCGGGGCGGCGGTGGCTCGGGCGCTGACAGCAGCGCTGACCAAACCTGGGGCCATGCTGGCGGGCCCCTCGGTTCACGTGCTCGACGCCGCGGTCGACCTTGATCCGCTTGAGTCGACTCTGATCGCTGCCCTGGTTTCAAAGGGCTGGCGATTGCCAAATCTCGAGCCGGCGTGGCTGCAGTCGGTCATTCAGGCGAACAGCGAGATTCGACTTCGTTTTGAAGGCGAGGACAGCCCCACCCAGAGCCTGGGCGACGTGGAGCCCGGCGCCCGTACCGCGGGCCTTCCCAGCCTCGACGGAGAGTCAGTGCCCGAATCGCTGGCGGCGGCCGATAAGTGCCTTTTCGCGGGCGACCTGTCGGCGGCGGAGCGAGCGTATCGCCAGGTGTTGGCCGAGGACCCGCGCGATCGCTCGGCACGAACCAGACTGCTGACCCTGAGGGCGGCTGCTGGCGGCGCCGATGCCCCCCATTTGGCGGAGGCGCTGCTTTCCGATTTCCCGACTTACGTTCCCGCGGTGCTATTGGCCGCGACGGTGGCGATGTCATCGGGCAATACCGATCGCGCGACCGACCTATTCGAAAAAGTCGCCGCGCTCACGGACGAATGTGGCGAAATCGAGGACGCCAAGTTGGCCCGAGCGGCCGCCGCGGCGGCGCGATCCCCCGCCAGCCAGCCGGGGCCGACCGAGCGCGCCTCGGACGGGGCTAAAGAGATCTCCGAGACTGCGGCACCGGACGCATCCGGACAGGTCTTGGGCCTCGTCACGGGCAGCATCACCAACAAGACAGCCGCGGTCTACGCGCAGCAAGAAGATCCCGATCTTCGAGCCGCGGCTCTGGGCGACTTGCTGCAAGGTTTTGAACGACTAACACCCGAGCGACAGCACGACGCCTACGCCAGCTTCGGTCGGGTGGCCGAATCGACGGGAGATCTCGAACACGCCGAGGAGGCCTACTGGCGCGCGACAAGTATCGCGGCGGACGCCACCCGACGCGCCGACGATCTGGTGGCGCACGCGCGCGTGCTTCTTTCGCGAGGGAACCTCGCGGTGGCAGTGCGCGAGTTGGAGGAGGCGGCCACTTCCAACCCACGCCACGTCGAATCCCGACGGGCGCTGGCGCAGATCGCGCTTGAGCGCCGCGATTTCAAGACCGCGGCCAATCGCATGGAGGAGGTGGCGCGACTGTTGCCAGCGGACGAGATTGCGTCCCTCCTCGACACGCGTCAGCACCTGGCCGACATCTATTTCGCGCTCGCCGATTGGGGCGCGGCCAAACACCACATCGAGCTGGTGCTGGCGCACGATCCGGGACGGCTGCCGATGCTGGAACGACTGACCGTCCTTCAGGAACAACTGGGGCTTCATGCCGCCGCGGTTGATTCCTACGACAAGATCGCGCGGCTGTCTGCCTCCCCTCGAAGGCGCGCGGAAGCCCTGTTTCGGCAAGGCGACATTCTTCGAGAGCATCTGGACGACGAACCACGTGCGTTCGAGGCCTACCTGAGGTCGTCGGATCTCGACCCTACCCTCGCGCCAACCGCTCTGCGCCTGATCGCGGGCTACTTCGGCCGCGGGCAGTTCGATGAGGTCGCCGCGGTGGCCGATGATTTATTGCGAGGGGGGGCCCTGCCTGCCATGGAACCACCGTTGCGCCTGCGGCTGGCCGTGGCCGTCACGCTTGCGCGGGGGGATGCGGTGCGCGGGGCGACCGTCGCGGAACTGTCGCGCGCGCCCTGGAACGCCGCCGCCGCGTCCGCGGTCCTGGCGGAGGCGGCGGCGCACCTTTCGAACAGCCCGCCCTCCGCCCTGGATCCCGCGGCGATTCTGCTCGAGATCTGGCGGACAACGCCAAATGGCGGATAACCGCGAACCGCGCCACCCGCGTCGGATCTTCGTGACCACACCGGGTTTCGAGGCTGCCCTGGTGGCGGAACTGCGGGAGCAAGACGGCGTCTGGGGCGGTCAGGGCGCTCTCGCGTCCGCGGCGGCGCCCGGGCAAGAACCGGGAATCGTCAACGCCGGCGAGCCGTCAGCGGAGCACGGTCCCCTCGATCCTGTTTTCGCGCGACAGCAACTGCCGGCGGCTTTGGAGCAACGGGCCTCCTCGGTCGCCGCGCTCGCCGAGGCCATCTACGCCCAGGTCGAAACCGCGGTCGACGACGCCGGTGGTCCCTTCACGATTCACGCTTTCGCGCGCGCAGGCGCCGAACCTAGCCTCGGCAGTCGCGCCCAACTGATCGCAAGCGAGCTGCTGGCGCGGTTGCGCCAGCGCCGTCGGCGCGCCACCCGGCAATATCGTCTGCCCGAGCAGGCAGCGGCCGCGTTCGGCGAAACGAATCTGCTGATCCAGATTCTCCTTCCCGGTCGTGACCGCGCTTGGGTGTCCACCACCCGTCCTCGCCCCATCGCAACCGGCGGCTGGGATGTCGCGCCATGGCCAGGCGGCGCCGCGCCGGTGGCGGACGATCGTCGACCGCCATCGCGCGCCTACCGAAAGCTCGAAGAAGCGTTCGCCTGGATGGCGGCCGAGCCGCGCCAGGGCGAGTTGTGCGTGGATCTGGGCGGTGCCCCAGGAGGCTGGAGCTACACGGCGTTACGGCGTGGTGCCCACGTGATCGCGGTGGATCGCGCGCCGCTGGAACCGCCGGTCCGCGGAGATCCGCGCCTGACCATGCTGAGGGGCAACGCCTTTACATACGAGCCGCCGCCGTCGCTGGTACCCGTCGATTGGTTGCTATCGGATGTGATTTGCGAACCGGCGCGCGCCCTGTCGCAGATCGAACGCTGGCTGCGCCTAGCGTGGTGTCGGCGGTTGGTCATGACGGTGAAGTTCAAAGGAAGCTCCGGGTACGGCATACTGGCCGACATCCGCGCGGTGCTGGGCCAGGCGGCCTGTCCACAATGGCGCATCAAGCATCTGCAGCACAACAAGAACGAGGTCACGGTCATGGCGGTCGCGAGCCCAGCCCGCTTCGTTCCGGGTTCCCCGCGCACTCTGCTATAAAGCCGGACGCGACAGGCAACACACCCATAGGAGCATTTTCAAGATGAGCGGACGTGTGAGCGAAATACTGAGCTGGTACGGAAGTGACAACCCCGGAACGTTGACGAATCTGTCGCGGCTCCTCAACTCGGGAAAGCTGGCCGGGACCGGTCGGATGGTGATCCTTCCGGTGGACCAGGGCTTCGAGCACGGCCCTGCCCGCAGCTTTGGCATGAATCCCCCCGCGTACGATCCCCTGTACCATTTCCGGTTGGCCATGGAGAGCGGCTGCAACGCATACGCGGCGCCGATGGGTTTTCTGGAGGCGGGCGCGCGAGACTTCGCGGGCAAGATTCCGACGATTCTGAAGCTGAACAGCCACGACGTCCTGAATGACGAGAAGGATCCGCTGCAGGCGATTCACGGCAGCGTGGACGATGCCCTGCGCCTCGGCTGCGTCGCGGTCGGATACACGATCTATCCGGGCTCCTCGAACCGCTTCGACATGTACGACAAGTTGCGCGGCATCATCGCGGACGCGAAGAGGGCCGGCCTGGTCGCGATCGTGTGGTCGTACCCACGCGGCAGCGCGCTGTCCAAGGCGGGCGAGACGGCGCTGGACGTCACGGCGTACGCGGCCCACATCGCCGCCGAGCTTGGCGCCCACATCATCAAGGTCAAGCTCCCGTCGGACTATCTGGAGCAGCCCGAAGCCAAGAAAGTCTACGAACAGGAAAAAATTCCGCGCGCGACGTTGACCGAACGCGTGCGTCACGTCGTGCAGGCGACCTTCGCTGGACGGCGTATCGTCATCTTCTCGGGTGGCGCCACCAAGGGAGACGAGGGCGTCCTCGACGAGGCACGCGCGATCCGCGAGGGGGGAGGATTCGGCAGCATCATCGGCCGAAACTGCTTCCAGCGTCCCGAGCCGCAGGCCAAGAAGCTGCTGGCCGCCATGATGGACGTTCTGAAGTAGCGTCCCACGGGCCGGCGCGGCCCTACTTGGCGGGGAACGACGGAAACGGCGACGGATCGCGCATCCCAGGCGATCCGTCGGTCCTTCCGAGGATGCGGACTTTGCTTCGACTTCGCCGGCCTTCCCGGATGTGTCCGCGCGTGTGAAAATCGCGCTCATGGACGACGACATACTCGCGATCATCCTCGGCGGAGGCCGCGGCACACGGCTGTTTCCTCTGACCTACAAGCGCTCCAAGCCCGCGGTGCCCATCGCGGGCAAATACCGTCTGATCGATATTCCGATCTCGAACTGCATCAACGCGAATATCCGCCGGATCTTCGTTCTGACGCAGTTCAATTCCGAAAGCCTGAACCAGCACATCAGTCGCACCTACAAGTTCGACATCTTCTCGGAAGCCTTCGTCGCCATCCTGGCCGCCGAGCAAACCGAGGAAGGCGACAAGTGGTTCCAGGGCACGGCCGATGCGGTTCGACAAAGCCTGCGGCACATGCGCCGTCACCGGGCGCGTGACATTCTGATCTTGTCCGGTGATCAGCTTTACCAGATGGACTATCGCGCCATGCTGGCCACGCACAGGGGGAACCAGGCCGATTGCACGGTGGCGGTCATCCCGGTCGACGCTGATCAGGCATCCGGTTTCGGCATTCTGAAGATGGACCTGAGCGGACGCATCGTGCAGTTCGAGGAAAAGCCATCACGCGAGCGCCTTCCCCATTTGGTCTCCGAGATACCGGGGCTTGGCCCGCGATATCTGGCGTCGATGGGCATTTATATCTTCGAACGACACACCATGGAACGCGAGCTGGCGCAATCCGACGCCGTCGATTTTGGCCGCAACATCATTCCCGGCGCCGTCCCCAAGCTGCGCGTCCAGGCCCATGTCCACCAGGGTTACTGGGAAGATGTTGGGACCCTGCAATCCTATTTTCAGGCCAACTTGGCGTTGACCGACCCCATCCCACCGTTCGATTTCTATCAAGCCGCCGCGCCGGTCTATTCACACCCGCGTTTTTTGCCGGCCTCGAAGGTCTCCAACTGCCTGCTCCGCAACACCTTGATCTCCGAAGGTTGCATCGTTCTCGGCGCCGAGATCGAACGGTCGGTGATTGGGATCCGCGCGCGGATTGGCGAGGGGGCCAAGTTGAAGAACACCCTCGTGCTGGGAGCCGACGCCTATGAAACGTTGCAGGAGATTGAATCGTCACTCGCCGCCGGAAATCCCCCGATGGGCATCGGGGCCGAATGCATCATCGAGAACGCCATCATCGACAAGAACGCGCGCATCGGGCGCGGCGTCAGAATCGTGAATGCCGCGGGCCTGCTGGAAAAGGACGGCGACGGCTACTTCATTCGCGAAGGCATCGTCTGCGTCTCGAAATCCGGCGTCATTCCCGACGGCGCCGTGATCTGACGGGCGAAGGGCGACCACCGACGAATCCGTCTGCCTGCATAGCCGGCCGCCGAGCCCGATGTCGCCCTGCTTCACGGCTCGTCGCATGCCCGGTGAGGTGCGCGAGATCGGGCGTCCCATTCCGCGACGCCTGGCGAGAAGTTTTTGAGCAGAACAATCGGCGCGCGGACACTAAAGCGGGAACATGATTGTACGAGGTTGGCCGGGAACTTGTCTTGCAGCCGTTTTCTTTTCCTTGTCGGGGTGTGATTCCCCGAGTCACCAAGGCTCTCCAGGCTCCAGCGCCGGGGGCGCAGCGGCGGGCGGGAGCGCGGATGGAGCGGCCGGGATGGAAGGCACGGGGGGCTCGGGTGGGACGATTTACGTGCCAGACTCGGTTTCAAGCGACGCGGGCGGGACATGCAGCTACGTTCCCGGAACGGCCCCCGATGGTTCGTCGTTCAATACGGTGTGCCCAGCCAGTGGCTGCCCCGAAGGGACCATCTGCGTCTATGAAGTCGGCGGGGTCGGGGGAGGTGGTGGCGAAGGGTGTGCACCCATTCCCACGGAATGCCAGGGAACGCCGACATGTGAATGCATGGCGAAGTGCGCATGCACGAACACCCGCAGCGGGCGCCCCGAGTTCTGCATGGTGACGATCTACGCCGACCATCCCGCCCTCGCGTGCGACGATGGGATCCGCTAGCGAGCATTTGGGATAACCGCTAGGCGATGCCTGGGGCGAAATCCGCCGCGAATCCCAGCTTGGCGGCCAACCGCGACCAGAGCGCGACGCCGGCAGCTTTTTCCATGAGTCGCGCGACCAGCTCTTCGGCGACGGCTCGCTCGGACGAGCCACGTTCCATGCACGAGCCTGCTGCCTCGAACAGCTCAAGCGCGATATCACCCGCGGCGGCCGACGGCGCCGCCTCGTCCGTCAGCAGTCGCACCAACATTCGCGCAAATCCCCGCCGAATCACCAGATCGTCGGGCGCGTCCCCTGCCCCCACGACGTCCTTGCCCAGATCCAGCGCCAGGCGCGCGACCGCCGTTGTCGCGGTCGGGCCCGCCTCCACCAGCCGGGGCAACAAGAGTGGCAGCAGTCTGTGACGGCTTTCGCGCGCGAGCTCGCCCACCTCTATCCTGCGACCGCCGACGGTCACACGAAACCCTTGACGTTCGTCCCAACTTCCCACGAAATCCATCTCGCGCGCGTCACCGGTCCGCTCGGTGGTCACGCGGGCACGGCCTGTCACGTCCAGGGCCCGATCGTCTCCGGCGACTGCTTGCGATAGGATTTCCACGTCCTGTCCTGGCGTCAGCGAAGTAACCGGCGCTCCGTGCGACGCGGGCAGCGCCAGCGCGACCGCCCCGATGGTCCGTTCGGGCGTCACGCGATCGGCGGAAGCGCGGCGAAAAACATCCGCGCCCGTCTGGCCGCCGGAATCGTTGCTCCTGGCCCCGGCTAAAATGTCCAAGATCCCTTCCATCGGAGCGGCTCCTCCCGCCTGATTCATGAGATCCGCGGCGTGCGCCGCCAGTCGCAACACCAAGCCGGCTTCGAGCCCCGCGATGTCGTCGAAGTACCAACCGCAGCTGGCGTACATCAATAGCGTGGCCCGCTGCATTTCCAGCAACAGGCGCACGCGATCTCGGGCACCCTCGCCGCCCGTCAACAGACGGCGCGTGCCAAACTCGGACAGCAGGGCGTCGCGATTCGCGGTGGGCGCGTCCAGCACGTCGCCGTACGCGTCGCGCGCGCCCCAGGGATCGACTAGGAATTCGGAGCCGGCTCCCTCATAAAATTCAGCGGCGGCGCCCTGCAGAAGGTCCATGGCCGCGCGGAGCGGCGTGCGCCATTTGTGGTTCCATCCACGCTCTGGTGCCACCATGGAACAGCCGCAGTCCCGCCACCAGCGCCCGACGCCGTGAGCGCAACTCCAGGATGTTCCCTTGCCGTCGGGGCCCTCCGCCAGAGCCATTTCTCAGCGGGCCGGATGGGCCGCCAGGTACGCACCCAAATTGGTCGGCACGATCCCGGCACGCGGGCCCTCGACGAAGCTGGTGAAGGCGAGATT
>JADGRC010000169.1 GCA_017881245.1 Pseudomonadota bacterium | reverse complement strand
CTGATTTTTTCCGACTACGACGTCGTGCTGCCCTTGCTCGCGTCACCGGAGGAGCGGACCCGCCTGGTTAAAACCCTTTCGCGAAAATCCACGATGCTGCTGGAACTGCGCGTCAGGCGCGACTCCGACATCGAGGCACTGGCCCGCTATTGGGGGCGGGGGCCGCGCCTGAAGGACATCAAGCCGTTGCTGCAATCGGCCGCCCGCCTGCCCAATGGCATCACGATCGATGTGGCCCACTTGTTGCCCCAATTTGCCCGAGCGTTGCTCTATACCTATCCCCTGCCTTCGGATAATCCCGTCGAATCGAACCGGGACTGCTATTGGACGGCGTTGAATTTCTTCAATCAAGAGCCCGACAACACCCTCGCCGACATCGCGGTCGTCAGACAAAAGCTGCTGTCGCAATACTACCCCGCGCCCGGCGAACCGACTTTCGGCGACATCCTGATCTTCACGAAGCCAGACGGGACGGCGGTCCACGGCTGCGTCTACCTCGCCGACGACATCGTTTTTACCAAAAATGGCGTATCGTTCGCGATGCCGTGGATCTTGATGACGCTGGCCGACGTCCGGGCCTTCTACCCCGCCGATCCGCCGCTGGAAATCCGCCGGTATCGCGCCAAGGGCTACTGACAAACCGCCGCTTCCCGGGAGGAAGACGGCGGCTGTTCCCGGCCAGCTATTTCTTGTCCGAGCCGGGGAAGACTTGCTCCAACATCTCCCCGGACCAGCTCAGACTCAGCACCTTTTCTTCCTCGCCCTGACGGAGCACGATCTCGGCTTTGCGCTCAGGCCTCTTTCCGTCCGCCGTAGGATTGCGCCTGGCATACGTAATCTCCCCGTCCTTCCGCCAAACCGGTGCCGCCATCAGGTTGTATTCGCCAGCCTCCTGAACTTGCTGGACCTCGCCGGTCGCGAAGGTGAGCACGCTGACCTCGCCTTTATACCCGCCGACGAGCACCTGTTTCTCGTCGGGGCTCGCCTCGAAAAACGCCAGCACCTTCGGCAGGTGTTTCTCGTGGTCGCGAGGGGTCATTCGCACCAACGTGGCCTGGCGCGCCGCGTCCAACGCGAACAGTTTTTCCCGCTCCGCATCGACATCTTTGCTCGCCACCGGCAGATTGAATTCCACGGCGTTGAAAAGAATCCGCCCGTCCCGCAAACAGCGCACCCGCGTGGTATTCGAAAACATCAGCCCCGCCAGGTCCTCGGTGTTTTCTGCCACCTGGATCTGGCGGTCTTCGCCCAGCACTTCGCGGCGGACCAGGGACGCGAGCCGCATATCATCTTTTTTCGCCCCGCCGCCGAGCGCCTGCACATACACGAGCGAACGTCCGTCCGAGGTCCAATCGGCGAAAAGACTGGTGCGTTCGGCGACGAGCACCGCACCGGTGCCGTTGATTCGCGCCAACCGCAGGCGGCTTTCCTGGTCACTGCCGGGTGTAGCCTCCTCGGTAAACGCCACGGCCCGGTCGCCGGGGGCGATACGAATGTCCTGAATGGCGGCCAGTCCTTCGTGCAGCATCGTGCCGAGCTGGATCTTGTCGTCCACGATCCGCGCCATCAGCAATTCGTGCCCGGAGAAGACATCCTTGGCGCGGATCCCCTCGGACTTCTCGCCGTACAATGCGCGCAAGCCATCGGCATGATGCGCCCACAGGTACACCATGGTGGCACCACCATAACCGTCGCCGCCCGCGGCCTGGGCTCGCTGCGCCCCATTGCTTTTGGTTCCGAAAGGACCGCTTCCTCCCTGATCCAGTCGCCACGGTTCCTGCCGGTTCGCGGCGGTTTTTTCCCAGGCCACCTCCGCCTTTGCCGCCACTTCCGCCGCCTTCTCGGCGCCCAGCATCCGGGTCACCTCAGTCCAGTCCGAGGTTTTCTGCTCCCGCGCGACCACCAGCTGCTGCGAATCGCCGAGCCAAGCGACGCGATAGACGCCAGCCACCAGTCGCGCGGTCAGTTTCCCGTCGACAGCGCACAGGTAAAGCCCGTCGGTGCCGTCGCTCCCGCCTTTTGCGATCACCGCCGCGCGCTGGCCGTCGGGCGACCACACGAGATGCTTTTCCAGACACCCGGTTAACATGAGCAGCAGAGCCAGAGGCCAGGCCACGAATTTGGTCGGCCGAAGTTTCATCGAATCGGTTTTCATGGTTTTTCCTTCACGATCCGCGGCATTTTCACCGGCGAATCCCACTGCAACTGGTAACGGTTTTCCTGGTGGGAGGCGGCAGCAGGCCGCACGCGCTGCTCCGCTTGCAGTTTGGCCACGGACCAAAAACGGGGGGCCGCGGACGTCCCGCCTGACGACAGCTCAACGGGGACCACCTGCGCAGCCGTCGGCTCCGGAACCGACGTCTGCGCCAGCACCGGCGCGCGCCGCGGGGTGTGCCCGCACCAGCCGAGCGCCAGACCGAGCACCGCACACGCCGCCAGCCCGAGCGCTTCGCGGGTCAACCCGCGCCAACGTCCCGTCTGCCGGGCCCGGCGCAACCGGTCCAACGCCAGCGGACGTGGCGGAGCCTCGCACGGCATCGCCACCGCCTGTCGCGCGAGTTGCAGGGTCATGGTCAGGGCGTCCGCTTGCCGCGCCGCGTCGGAATTCCGGGTCAGATCCTCGGCGACTGCCGCGAGCGCCGACTGGCGGCGGAAGTACGCCAGCAGCGCCGGTCCGGTTTCGCGATAAAGCTGCTCCAAGTTGTTCAGAGGATCGTCCATCGGGGCATGGGGAACGTGGGCATGGTTGGTTTATACCGTTACGTCGCGACCGAACACAAAGAAGTTCAAACCGCGCGACCGATCGTTTGCCCGCCGGCGCTTCTTACAGTCAGATGTTGACGGTGTTGCGCCGACAACCTGAAGCGGCTGAGGTGCCCGTGACCAAGATTGGTCGGGTCAGGCATGATATCATCGCACCCGCGTGCGCCCCCCCATGACCGCCGATTCATTCTTTCCGCCGTTCTTCATCATCCGCCCTGTCTTCGCTTGACCCGCCCCGGACGGCCGGTCGACATCGCGCCCGTCTTTCTGCCTCCACCCAATCTCCCCTCTCGCAACACCATGGGCTTCTATTTCGAAAACCACGATAGCATGTTCGCCCACGTGGGCATGCAGGTTGAACGTTCCCTCGCCAGCATCCTGCGACGGTATGTCGGCAACAATCCCCCGCACCCGTTTACTTTCCGGGCGTACTGCAAGCGCGGGATCCTTCGCGACAAGGAGTACCGCTACCGCGCCGACTTCAATGAATTCTTCCCCGAGGCGCAAAACGAGCAGTTCGTGTACGCGTGGTCGAAGTATTGGGCCGCCGCGCCCAGCGAGCTCAAATTCGACGTCACCTGCTTCGGTCCGATCGTCATCTACTGCAATGGCCAGGTCGTCTTCAAATCCGACATCTTTTCGGAGCGCTACTCCGACGCCCGTAACACCATCTTCATCCCGGTGCAGTCCGGCTGGAATCAACTCGTCGTCCGCTGCAAAAAGACCAGCGCCGGCTTCGGCGGCATTTTCGGCACCTGGCTCGGCAAGCTATCGTACTATTTCCTGATGCCCACGCCCGAACGCGACGGGCAGGAAGGATGGATCTTCACCGCGCCGATGGCCGCCGAGTTGCCCGAACTGCCCGGCGCCGGCCAGACCGAGAAGGATTCCGGCTTCACCTGGTACCCCCGATCGGAGTGGAACGCGAAAGCGACGAAGCTGGGCAACGCCGGGCGCATTTTCGGACTCGCGCCCGGGGCCCACGCCGTGGGTTGGACCAAGGCGTACTTCTCCCGCCGTGGCACCGCCGAATACACCCTCAAGGGCCGCAACCTTGGGCCGCTCTCCGTCGTCATCGACGACCACGAGATTTTTCACGCCGCAAAATCGGGCTCCTTCTCGGTCGGGATCAATGTCGCCTTCGGCGACCGCGACGTGCAGGTCAAAACCACCTGCCCGGACGGGGCGTGGGGTTTCGACCTCGCGCTTTTCAGCGGTCGCGACGCCGTGCGCCTCAGCAGCCCGTGCAACATCACCGGCACCGCGCAACCGTGGATCTTCATCGGCCCGTTCGCGGCGAAGTCCTCGTTCCCTCTCACGCGACTCAAGAACCTCAACCGGGTCTTCCCGGCGATCGGCGGCGACACCTACTGGCGTCTCGATCTTCCCGACACCTGGGTGCGCCCCTACAACGAAAACGCGCTTTACGGCCGCTGGAATTATCCGCTCGGCGTGACGCTCTACGGTCTCCTGCACAGCGCCCGGGCGATCGGCTCCGACGAGACCCAGCAGTACATCGTCAACCACATCCAATCGTGCTGTGACACCCTTGGTTACGCCCTTTGGGACAAGGCCCAGTATGGCGGCGCCACCTCCGTACACACGCTCCTCTCGAGCATCGACAGCCTCGACGACTGCGGCTCGTTTGGCTCCGTGATGCTCGAAGTCGCGCAACACTTCAAGATCCGCGGCGTGCGCGTCGTCGCCGACTACGTCGCCGATTACATCTCCAACCACCAGGTTCGCCTCCCGGACGGCACGTTCTTCCGCAAGCACCTCATGCACGTCTTCCATGAGGACACCATGTTGTCCGACGATCTCTACATGAGCGTGCCCTTCCTCTGCCGTTACTACCAGCTCACCGGCGAGGCGAAGTACATCGACGACGCGGCGCACCAGTTCCTGGGATTCAAGCAACACCTCTTCATCCCCGAGCTGAAGGTCATGTCCCACGTGTACGACTTCCGCCGCCAGCTG
>JADGRC010000168.1 GCA_017881245.1 Pseudomonadota bacterium | reverse complement strand
CCGTGGGCTATGCTCAACACCTTCCATGATGGACGATTCGCGTTCCCCGAACGTTCAGCCCTCCGTGGACACCTGCGGCTGCGCGGGCGGCCCTCGACGCACGTGCGACGTCTGTCGAACGTCCCAGCATGTGTTCATGGCTTACTCCTTCCGCTGTTTGCGCCGACACCAGATTGAAGCGCACGGCGACACCGTTCCGGCCGCGACGGCGGCGCGCGTGCGTGACTTTCAAAGACGGATGAATCGTCATCCTTCGCGCACTTGGGATCTCTACGCGGGTCATCGCCAGAACCTCATGGCGCTGGTGCCCCGGATCTCGGGCCGCGGCGACGTGTGTGTGCTTGGCGCTGGAAGCTGTTCCGACATCGACGTGGAACAACTCTCACGGACGTTTCATCAGATTCACCTTGTCGACCTGGACGGCGAAGCGATCGAACACGCGCGGGATAAACTGCCAACGGGGCTGCGCGCGCGAGTCGTCCTTCACGGCGACGTGGATCTGTCCGGGTTCCTGGATCGCCTGGACGATTGGGGTGACACGTTTCCGTCGGACGCGGAGCTCGGCCCCCTGGCGGTCGCCGCGGCCCACGGGATCGTGGCGCGCCTCGGTCGCACCTTCGATGTCACCGTCTCTAGCTGCGTGTTGAGCCAACTGCCGCAACCGTTCCAGTCCTCGTGGGTGATGTCCCAGGCGGCGTGGAGCAGCCTGGACGCCGCGATCACCGGAGTCCACCTGACCACGCTGGCGGGTTCGACCCGCGCCGGGGGCAGCGGTTTCGTCGCGTTCGACGTGCTTTCCTCTGACCAGGCGCCCGCGTTGATCGGGTTGAAGGACCGAGGTGCCGACGAGCTGGAAGCGTTCGTCGCTCACATGGCCGAAGAGGGCGAAGGCTCGTCGATGATGCAGCCCGATCCCCGCATCTTGCTGTCCCAGCTTCAGTCGCCCGGCCTGGGCTCGTTGTTCGCGTCTCCCCGCCTGACGCACCCCTGGCTTTGGGA
Organism: Pseudomonadota bacterium; assembly: GCA_017881245.1. GTDB lineage: Bacteria > Myxococcota_A > Polyangia > Fen-1088 > Fen-1088 > FEN-1088. Next base: position 55,631 of record JADGRC010000168.1, on the reverse strand, counting down.
CATCGGCGCGGACGTCCAGCTGGTCTACGGTCTGGTGTTCCAGCGCGGCTAGTCAGTGCGGCGCTCACGCGGCGATCAGTGCGACTCCTCGCCGGTATTCATTTTCCGGCGGCAGCGAAGCATCAGCGAGCCAAGAAGACGGCGAGCGAGGTCGCCGCGGGCCGACGAACGTGGACGCCGCCCCTTAGCACTTAGCCCGGCCCAGCGCCCGCCGGCATTTCGAACAGCTGGTGCAGCTCGCAGGTGCCATCGCCGGCGACTTTGAGAAACTGTCGAGTCAACGCGATGACTTCTTCCTTGGAATTGGCCCGCAGGATTGCATAACCGCCGATGACCTCCTTGGCCTCCGCGAACGGACCGTCGACGATCGAGATCTTGCCACCGGTCGATCGCACGCGCGTTCCGTTCGAGCCCGCGTGTACCCCCTCGGTGCTGATCAACCAGCCCGCCTTCATTCCTTCCTCGATGAGCTTCCCCATGGCCGCCATCTCGGCCTGGGTTGGGGGAACGCCTCTGTCCTCGTGCGTGAACAAGCTGATGTAGCGCATCGCGATCTGCTCCTTTCCGAATTCGGGTCTAGCCTGGGCCCGGTCGCCCCGGCTTTCTACCCTGACGACGATGGAGCGTGTGCTGGATCGACACGGTCTCCAAAAAAACTCGCCTCCTTTGTGGGCTGGTGTGCTGGATCGACACCCCACAAGCACTCGCCTGGTCACGACCGTTTGTTCAGCGCCTGACGGACTATTCGGAGCAACGCATCCGGCTCGTAGGGCTTCTGCAAGAACGCTACGTCGGCCTCCAATCCGAACGCCAACGCATCCGAGTACCCGCTCGACATCACGATGGGCACGCCTGGGCGAAGGGCACGGATCTCCAGCAGCGCCTGGGTGCCACTTTTTCGCGGCATGATGGCGTCCAACAGGACCAGATCCACCTGTTCCTGGTTTTTCGTGAACATCCGGACCGCTTCCTCACCATTCGCGGCGACGAGCACGCGATACCCGGACTGCTCGAGAATCCGCCGAACGACCGCGCGAACGAGTTCCTCGTCCTCACCCAACAGAATGGTTTCGTGGCCGCGCGGGATCGGCGCCTCGATCTTCGCACCAACCTCGTCCCCGTCGCGATCAATCACCGGTAGGTAGACCGTGAAGGTCGACCCCCTGCCGACATCGTTGTGCGCCTGCAGAACGCCTCCGTGTTTCTTGACGATGCCATACGCGGTCGCCAGCCCAAGACCGGTCCCTTGGTCCTTGGTGGTGAAGAACGGCTCGAAGACGCGGTCGATGGTCTCGGGTGTCATGCCGTGCCCGGTATCGGTCACCGAAAGCAGGACATAGCGTCCCGCGCGGGCCCACGGATGCGCGTCTCTGAAGGGCCCGTTGACGACGGCCACCTCCGTCTTCAGCAGAAGGCGCCCCCCGCTCGGCATGGCGTCGCGGGCGTTGACGCACAGATTGATGATGACCTGTTCGATCTGGCCCAGATCGCCCAGGAATCGCGGAAGAGTGCTCGGGCCGATGTGTTCGACCTCGATCGACTCTGGAATCAGGCGGCGCAGGAGTTTCATCGTGTCCTGTAGAACGGCATTCAAGTCCAAGGGGGTTTCGTGAATCGGTTGCCGCCGTCCGAACGCCAGGAGCTGCCGAGTCAAATCCGCCGCGCGCATGCTCGCGTTCAGGGCGTCCGCCAAAAGAGAGTCGTGCAAGCCCGGTTCCGACTGCCGGCGCGCCAGCTCGATGTTGCCCGCAATGACCACTAAAAGATTGTTGAAGTCGTGTGCCACGCCCCCCGCCAGCTGACCGATGGCTTCGAGTTTGTGCGCGCGCTGCAAGCTTGCCTCTTTTCGCTTGCTCCAGGTGATATCCAGGATGCCGCCCAGGAAAGCCGTCGGATTCCCCTCGACCGTCTTTAGGACCTTTCCCTTGGTCAATAACCAACGCTCGGTGCCGCTCGGCAACGCGATTCGGTACTCGAGATCGGGGTATTCGCCCGAGCGCAGAGCGTGCGCAACGTGTTCGGCGACGCGGGCCCGATCGTCGGCATGCACGAAATCCTGAAACGCGCCGAAGGTGATGTTGTCGGGGCCAGCTTCGCATTCAAAGAGCCGCTTCGCCGCGGAGTCCCAGGTCAGGTGGTCGAGCTGGATGTCCCAGCGCCACTGGCCCATTCCCGAGGCATCCAGGGCCAGCTGCAGCTGATGGTCCTTTAGAGCGAGCGCCGCCTCCGCTCGTTTTCGCGCCGTGATGTCGGAGCCGATCGACAGCAGATATTCGATCCGGCTATCCCGGTTTCGAATCGGCGCGAGACGCGTATCCCACCAATAGTCCCCGACGCTGTGGATTTCGACCTGTTGAGGCTCTCCCGTCGCCGCGGCTCTGGCAATCGCGGCGCGCCAGACCCCACGGTGAGTATCAGGAACGAAATCGGCCGAGTCGCGTCCGATCATCGCGGACGGGTATGTCGATGGCATCGTACGACTGACGTAGAGCATCTTGCCTTGAAGGTCGAGCACGCTGATGACGTCTCCCGACAGCGCCAGCAGCCCCGCCAGCCAGGCCGCGCGGTCGATGGCGATCTCCACGTGGTCCGCGGACCCGGCGATCCCTCCTGAATTCGGGTCGATGCGATCGGCAAGGGTGCTCAGATCGGCAATCAACCCGTCAATGAACGGTCTGTCCATCCTGTCTCACCCTCCCGGGCCAAGGTCCCCGCTGGGACGGTATCACGCCGCCGGCGGCAGCGGCGACCGGGACCGTCCCACGAGTGTCGCCGCGACCTCGTTTCGGAGTTCGGTTCGTATCCTCGACGCTGTATCTTCCACTCGATATCCTCGACCGGATCGCTCCCCGGAGCGACGTTCGATGCCTTCTTGCTCCCGTTCCCCCGAGGACGCCATGAATTCGAGCTCACGTGTGATCATCCCGGTCTTGGTTCTCGTTGCCGCTTTCGGCGCCTGGACCTGGTGGCGGCGGCACGCGCCGATTTCGCAGACACCGACGAATGTCGCGCGGCCGATCGCCCCGCCCGTGCCGACCTCACCGCCCCCCTCACCCGCCGCCATTCAACCAACGGTTCGATTTCCGATCGCGCCCGAGGGATCGCCACGCCCGGGAGATCTCCCGGCGCCCGACGACGCCGATGCCTATCTCAAGAACGTGCTTGGCGATCTGCTGGGGCGCAAGTCGGTCGCTTCCTTCTTGGTCTTTGATGGGCTCGCGCGTCGTTTCGTGACCACTGTGAACAACCTCGGGACCGACAACGCGGCGGCTGAGTTGTGGCCCGTCAAACCGACCGCCGGGCGTATTCGCACCGAGGGGCCGGACGATGCGCGAGCAATCAGCCAAGACAACGCCGACCGTTACGAGCCGTTCGTACGATTGGTCGCGGCAATCGATACCGAGCGAGCAGTCGGATTGTACCGGCGCCTGTATCCGCTGTTTCAACGCGCCTACGAGGAGCTCGGCGAGCCCGGCAAGTACTTCAACGACCGGGTCATCGGGGTGATCGACAATCTCATTGCGACACCTGATGTGGCGCAGCCCATCAAGGTTAAACGAGTGTCGGTGGATGGGTCGCCACGCCCTCCGAGCGGAGACGGTCTTTATGTGTTCCAGGATCCCCAACTCGAAGCGCTGTCGTCGGGCCAGAAGATTCTGTTGCGTGTCGGCCGCGAGAACGCCACGAAGCTAAGGACCAAGCTCGCGGATATTCGGCAGCACATCATCGGCGGCGCTCCGAGCAGACCCGGGAGATGACCGGTTAGGTCCGCGCCCAAGGCCGAGTGTCCTGAAGGCGCGCGCGAATGCGCTTGACGATCTCGAACCAGCCGAGGGCAACCAGACTCGCCAACAGGCAGACCGCGACGTCTTCCGCGCGAAGTGTGGAGAATCGAAAACGGACTCGCAGAAACGGGACGTACAGCGCCAACCCCAAGAATACGACTGCGCTGCCCGCCACCCACCAGAAGGCCGCGTTTCGTGCACGCGCGGTCTGCAGCACGGAACCGCGCCACGACCGGTTCACCAAAATCAAAGCGAGATTGGTCAACACCAACGCGGTGAAGGTCAGCGCTCGCGCGTCCAAATCACTTCGCCCACGACGCAGCGTCACGATGAAAGCCACGAGCAGGATCGCCAGAACGCTCGATCCCTGCAGGAGACTCCACCCGACCAGGGAAGTTCCGAACAGGGGCTGCCGGGGGTCGCGCGGCGGGCGTCGCATCACATCGGGGTCCTCGGGCTCGACCTCGAACACGACGGAGCAAGCCGGCTCGATGATGAGGTGCAGAAAGGCGACGTGCACCGGCATCAGAACCAGGGGCAGGCCAAACACGATGGGAACGACGGTCAAGCCCGCGATGGGCACGTGAACGGCCAGAATGTAGGCCATGGCGCTCTTCAAGTTGTCGAAGATGCGCCGGCCGATTCGAATGGCCCGAACGATTGTCTCGAAATCGTCGTTGAGAATGACCAGCCCGGAGGCCTCGCGCGCGACGTCGGTTCCCCGTCCGCCCATGGCTATTCCGATGTCGGCCGCCTTCAGGGCTGGCGCGTCGTTGACCCCGTCTCCAGTCATGGCCACCACTTCCCCCAACGATTGCAGGACCCGCACCAGGCGGAGTTTCTGCTCCGGCGCCACGCGCGCGAAAATGTTGACGTTGCCGACGCGGGTGCGAAGGTCCGCGTCGCTCAGGCCATCGAGTTCGGGTCCGGTGAGCACGCCGTCCCCGTCGCGAAGGCCGATCTGCCGGCCGATGCTCCGCGCCGTTCGTGGGTGATCGCCCGTCATCATGACGATCCGCACGCCTGCCGTGTAACACTCGGCGACGGCCTGGTGCGCCTGGGGACGGACGGGATCCGCGAGCCCAACCAGACCAACCAGCTCGAATGGAAAGTCGTGCTGCTGGTCGGGGAGCGCGCCCAGGCGAAACCGCGTGCGCGCGACGCCGAGGACGCGCAAGCCCTCCCCCGCGAGGTCCTCCGCCTCGATTTGCAGACGGGCTTGCGCCGCTGGCGCCAAATGGCAGAGATCCGCGATCGCCTCGTAAGCGCCTTTCGCGGCAATCACATACTCGCTCCCGTCGGGAGAGGTCCAGACGTGCGACAACGCCAGCAGATGGTCCGAGAGCGGATACTCTCGGACCAGCGTCCAATTCGGATGAAGGTGCTCGGTGTCCGCCAGTCGGTGGAACCCCAGCGTGTGAAACGCCTTTTCCATTGGATCGAACGGGTCTCGCTGGCTGGCGAGGATGGAGTATTCGACAAGCTCGTGAACGAATTCGGGCAGCGGCGCCGCGTCGTCGATCGGCACGTCGAACATCTGACCGTTCGAGAACAGCTTGCGCACCGCCATGACGTTTTGGGTCAGCGTACCGGTCTTGTCGACGCACAAAACCGTCGCCGAGCCCAAGGTTTCGAGCACCGGCACCCGTCGCGCGAGTGCCTGGTGCCGCGAAAGACGCCAGGCGCCGAGCGCAAGGAATATTGCCAAGACAGCCGGAAATTCGTTAGGCAAGATGGCCATCGCGAGCGTCAAGCCTCCCAGAAATCCGGCCAACCAATCTCCGCGTGTCACGCCGTAGACCGCCACAATCAGCACGCACAACGTGATCGCGGCGATCGCCAGGCGGCGCACCAATGCGCTTGTTTCGCGCTGGAGCGCGCTCGGCTCCGGCGCCATGGTCATCAGGGCTTTTCCGATCCTGCCCATCTGCGTGTCGAGCGCCGTCGCTTGAACCTCCGCTAGCCCCTGTCCGCGAACGACCAGGGTTCCAGCGTAGACGAACGGCAGCCCATCACCTCCCGGACGCTCCGTCGTGCTCACGCGATCCCAGATTGCCTTCGTCACGGGTACCGATTCGCCCGTCAGCAGCGACTCGTCGGTGCAAAGATTCGTGCAGGAGACCAGCGCGGCGTCCGCCGAAACGCGGTCGCCTTCCGCCAAAACGAGGATGTCGCCACGAACAACGTCGCGGCCAGCGATCCGAATGCGCTTGGTGTCCCGCACCACGAGCGCGCGCGGACTCGAAAGGTCGCGAAGGGCCTCGAGCGCTCGCTCGGTCTTCTGTTCCTGGTACAGGGTGATGACGGCCACGATCGATACAAACCCGAGCAGCATCATCGCTTCCTGTCGATCGCCGAGCAGAACGTAGATGGCTCCGCACCCCAACAACAACAAGAACATCGGCTCCCTCAGGAGATCGAGGGCGATTCGGGTGACACCCCGCCGCCGACTGGAGGGCAGCTCGTTCGGCCCCTCCGCGCGCAACCGAGCCCGCGCCAGATCGTCCGTCAGCCCGACATCGAGATCGGTGCGTTCCGATTCCACGCCCTTCACGGTGACGACCGAAGTGGTCGCCTGAAGAACGAGGGCCGACCCAAGGCTAAACCTCGACCCGGAAGTTGCGCATCATGCCCATGTCCTCGTGCTCGAGGTTGTGACAGTGATACAGGAAAAGGCCGGCATGGTGCTCGAAGCGAACGCGCACGCGCACCCGCTCGCCCGGCATCAACAGGAACGTGTCCTTCCATCCCTCCTCGACGCGACCTTCCCGCACGCTGTCCACCGCCGGGCCCGCCCCAGGGGCGACCGCGCGATCGACAATTTGGAACTGTCCACCGTGAATGTGAATCGGGTGGGGCATGGCCATCATGCCGACCAGATTGGAGAATTCCCAATCCTCCGTCGTCCCTTTCCGAATGCGCTCGTTCGGCGCCAGATCGTCCATCCCGAAGGTCCGTCCGTTCAACGTCCAGCGCATCATCGCCATCGTGACGTCGAATCGGCGTGGGCTCCCAAGATTCACGACTTCCCGGTCGGAACGAAACTGGAGGCGGGACAGCGTCCGCGGCAGGGGCAACCGCTCGCCGGTTCCGGTCACGACAAACCGACAGACGCGAAAACGCGATCCGTTTGGCGGTCCCCCGGATGTGCCTGCCATCCCCATTCCCATTCCCATCCCCCTGCCCATCCCCCTGCCCATCCCGCCGCTCATGCCCATCATCCCCATCATTCCACCTGTACCACCAGCGAAACTTCGGCTTTCCAACCAGACATCGGGACCGACAGGCGCTTTGCCGAAGTCCGCCCAGATCTCGACCCGCTCGCCGGGCGCCAACATCACGTACGGTTTGCGGACGGGCGCCTCCAATAGCCCCCCGTCGCTGCCAATGACGACCATCGCGCTGCCGTCGCTCCACCCCAGCTTGTAGATGCGCGCATTCGAACCGTTCAACAGGCGCAATCGATACGTTCCCGCCTTCACATTGAACGTCGGCGTGGGCTTTCCGTTCACAAGAATCAGATCGCCGAGAAACCCCGTCATCGCATTCGGGTTGTAAATGAACTGGCCATTCGAGTCGATCTGGCGATCCTGCAGAACAAATGGAAGATCGTTGGCACCCGAAGGAAGGTTCCCTTTGGCCTGGTCGTCCTCGACAATGAGCAGCCCCGCCAGGCCGGCGTGGACTTGTGCCCCCGTCCTTTGGTGCGCGTGGGGGTGATACCAATAGGTGCCCGGCCGATTCGCGATCCGAAAGTCGTAGGCGTACGTGCCGCCGCCTGGAACGGCCAGGCGCGGGTGACCATCATTTTCTGCCGAGACGTCCAGGCCGTGCCAATGGACGATCGATGGCTCATCCAAGTGATTCTGGAAACGGACGACGATTCTCTGGCCGGGCCGCGCGCGGATTATGGGGCCAAGATATCCCTCCGACGCGGTGAGCGCATCCGAGGGTCCCGCATCAAGGTGCCCTTCGAACCGCCACACCTGGGTTGGCTTCCCGTTCACGCTCACGCGCCCCGGCGCGGCCCGCAAGGTGAGCTCGATATCCGCTCTGGAGCCCTTGGGCGACGCGGGCTCGCCCGCAAAGGAGCGCGCGCCGCGGACGCCGGCTGCCAACCAGGCGGCCGAACAGGTCACGCTGCCGGCCGTCAAGAACTGTCGTCGCGATTCATTCATATGCGCGCTCGCCGGCGGATGGTGCGAGATTCAGCAAGAGCGGCGCCAGATCCGAAAGCGAGAGCGTCGCGCTAATCCGACATTGACGGCGCCAAAAATGCGCGACTGGCTCCTGCGCACGTAAGTCTTGCGGAGTAGATCAGCGTTGACTTTCCACGACCGCGTGGAACCTCGTTTCGAACTCGGCGATGCTCTTTTGGTAACCCGCCGGATCGATGAATGGGTTGGGCTGCTCGCCGGCCCGCAGCCGTTTGGCCTTTGCTTGCAGGCCAAAGAATGATGCGTGCGCGCCCAGGAAGACGTCGCAAGGCAAGCGCCGCCAGATGGCGAAACTGCTTTCGTAGGCCGCGATCACGCCCGGGTAGTCCGGATTGTCGACCATCCGCGCGCCGGGGGGCACGGTCGCGCTCGGAAAGAAAACGACCGCCAGGGCGCGCCCACCCTCATGGACCGTCATTGTCCAGGTGGTCGCGCCACGGGTGTGCCCTGGCGTCAGGTGCGCCACCAGCTCCGTGCCGCCAAGGTCGACGCGCGCACCATCTTCGACGATGCCGTCGACCGGGCATGGGGTCCACGAAAACATCTCCCGATACGCCCAGTCTCCCCTGCCCCCCGTTGCAATCACGCCCGCGTCCTCCTTGGACGCGAGCACCCGCGCGCCGGTCAAGCGACGCACCAACGCGTGCCCCTGGACATGATCAATGTGCGCGTGGCTGGCGAGCAGAATCTTGACGTCGCCGAAACGGAAACCCAAGGCCTCGACGCTATGGCGCAGTTGTGGAACCTTGGCCTCGAACCCGCTGTCGAGCAGGATGTGTCCCGCCGGCGTGGCGATCAGGAACAGCGCCATCTCGTTCGTGCCGACGTAGTAGATATTGCCCGCCACGCGAAAGGGTGGAACCGCCTGATTCCACCCGAGCATGGACGCCGGCACGCCACGGTTCGCCGCGCACGAGAGCCCCGCCAGCAACAGGCAGGCCATTCCGACCAGCGTGACGAGGCCGCGCAGGTTCACTTCTTTCCTTCGCCCGGCTCCTTCGGCACCAGATTCATGCCGCACTTCGGGCAACGCCCGGGCTTATCGGAGATAACCTCCGGGTGCATCGGGCAGGTGTACACAATGCCCGGGTGCCTCCCGGTCTTGTCGGTCTTGCTGGCCTCCCCCGTCTTGACGGAGTCCGCTGGCAAGACGGCGCGCTCGCCGGAATCGAGCGCGGTCGCCACCATGGGCGGTGACTCCGCCGCTGCCGGATTGGCAGGATCGAGCGACGTCGGCCGTGGCTTCTGTTCCGATGCGCAGCCGAGCAGGATCTCGTCCCCCGAGACAACGGTGACGAACAAAGATCCGATCGCCACCAGCCGTAAGATACCGAGCCGGCGGCGTCCGCGCATCGAACCCAGTTTGGTCCGGTGCCTTCGTACCTGTCAACCCGCGCGCCCGCGCAACCGAGTCAAAACTGAAAGCGCGCCCCTTCCCGTACGGGCGGTACGCGCTTACAATGCTGTGCGTGACGTCATTAATTCGGGAGCGCGGCGGAAGCGGGGTGGCTTTCGTGGTCGTATTGACTTTCCTATGCGGCGGCGTGCGGACGGCGCGTGCCGGGGACACCGACACGCGCGCTGCGGGCGCCGATAGCGCTAAATCTCCCGCGGTCGGCGCCGACACGGCCACGGACCAAGTCCCCCCCGAGGCTGCCGCGGTACCGCGACTACAGCTGCAAGACGAGGGGCCCGCCGCCATCGATCGCGACGCCGCTCGCCTGGCCCGGTCACGGGTGGTGATGGGCGACGCCAACGAGCGCCCATTCTGGAAGGATTGGAAATTCTGGACCATCACCGGTGTACTGGCCGTGGGTGCCGTTGGGCTTCTCGCCTACACGTCGTCCAAGACCAATTCGTCGGTGGCGCCGTGTCCCCTTGATGTACTGGTTTCACTCGGTTGTTACGGAGCCGGGCGCGGACAATGACGATCAACATTCCCAGGCGACGATGGAGCACGCGAGGCGCGTTGGGACTGATGACCCTCGCGATCTCACTGACCGGGACGACGTGCTCAAGCGACCCGAGCTACACCTATGTCGACGTGCATGTCACCACGACGCTGGACCCGACGCAGCTATACCTGATCACGAGCTGCGAGGTTCAGGTGCTGGGCGCAGACTCTGGAAATACGTTCGGCTTGCCCTGCATCGAAAAGAAGGTCTCCGCAGACGTGGGAACTTTCCAGTGGTCGAGCACGGCGAAGTCGGGGACGCTCCAGTTTCTCGTCCGACTCCTGGATGGCAATCACGTGATCATGGGCGAGTCGACAAGCGATCCCGTTAAAGTTTCGCCCGGGAACCATCTACAGACATCGGTCGTGGTGACGGGCGTGGCGCCGCCCGCGAGCGCCGACGCGGACGGCGGAACCGACTCGGACGCTAACGTGCTGACGGACGCTTCCTCCGCGGAGGTGAGCGCCGACACCTCGAATCCGGGAGATGACGCGGGAACGTCGGACTAGATCCCCCTTGCGGCGGCGAAGCTGCTATGCGGACGGGGGCAAACCCCCGAGCGCGCCCTCCAGCTCTCCGCGGGCATGGGTGTCGCCGGAACGCAAGCAGGCCGCGATACCCGATTCGTAAACCCGTCGTGCCTGATCGACCTGTCCCATCGCGACCAGCGCGTTACCCGCGTGCAAGTAGGTTGCCGTGTAATCCGGCGTCGACCCCATCAGCTCCGAAAACATCTTGCTCGCCTCGTCCAGGCGGCCCGCATTCTTATGTTCCATCGCCAGCGCATACCGGGGAAACGGGTCATTCGGCCGTTGCCGAATGAAGTCCTCCAGCATCTTGGTCCGAGACAGGGACAAGGCGCCTTCAGACCGTCTTTAGGTGCGTCGCGAGGTGCGTCGCGCGCTGTGGCCCCGGGATCTCTTCGGCCGGCCCCGCCACGATCCGATTCTCCGCGTCCACGCGGACGACCACAGGTTTCCATGTTCTCGCCTCGGCCTCGTCGAATTCGGCAAAGGTCGCGATGATGACCTTGTCGCCGCGTTGAGCGTGACGGGCGGCCGCGCCGTTGATGCAAATGACACCCGATCCCGCCGCGCCCGCCAGCGCGTAAGTGGAAAGTCGGCTACCGTTGGTCACGTTCCAGATATCCACGCGTTCGTACGGTGCGATATCGGCGGCCAACATCAGTTGTTGGTCGATCGTCACCGAACCCTCATAATCGAGGTCCGCGTCGGTCACCGTGGCTCGGTGAATCTTCGACTTGAAAAGCGATCGTCGCATTGTCCACCTCGGTCTCGGTCGGGAAACATCCGATCCAAGCGTTGGCTTCCGGTGACCAGTATAGTTCCGATGGTCGCCAAGTCAAAGGTCGCGCGCCGCTCCGCAGCCGCTCCGCTCACACGTGACGGTCGTTACGTCGTCGCCTGATGTTGACGAGTGGTTCAGTTTCCCGCACGCTCAACGAGCCTTGAAGAAGCGCAGTTTCCTACACATTCTCGGCGTCGATCTGGGCGGCGGCAAAGGCAAGAAGACCGCCGTCGCGACGTTGCGTGTCGACCCGCGCGATGGGGCGGCGACGGTCACCGAGATCGTCCCGCGTTCCGGAACGTTGCCGTTGTACGACGCAACCTTGCTGGCTCACTTGCGAGGCTTCGGCGATGGAACCCTGATTTGCATCAACGCCCCGCTGACCCTGCCGCCGTGTCTGCGCTGCCTGGTCCCTGTCTGTCCCGGACAAGAGAGTTGCGTCGACGCCAACGTGATCGAGATGCGTCGTCTGACCAGCGCCGCCGGGTCGGCCGTTGGTCGGGATGGCCGCCGGGGCAAACCGCAGATCACGCCGTACACCCAGCGGGTGACGGAAGTTCACCTGCTTCATGACCGTGGGCTCGTACCCCGCGAGGCGATGGGGCAAGGAACCGGCCCCCTGACGGCGCGCGCGGCCCACCTGACCCGGGCGCTCGCCGATCGATTTCGCCTGAACGAGAACTTGATCGAAGTGTCACCCAGGGCGACGCTGACCGCTTTGGGGTTCGCGCGTCCGTACAAGAAACAGATACGGGAGCGGCAGACCCGCGCCGAGGTGCTGGAAGCCCTTGCGCCCGGCTTGCGGTTCGGCCCCGGTGTCTGGCGCGAGGTCTGCGTGCAGAATGATCATCTGTTCGATGCGGTGATCTGCGCGTACACCGGCCATTTGTGGGCCCGCGATGGCTGGATGGAACGCGACCCGGTCAACACGGCGCTGCGACGCGACGGCTGGATATGGGTTCCGCCCGACGATCGCCAGTCAGCCGCTGTAACCGACACCGCCGAGCGCGCCGCCGCCGAGCGCTGAGCCGTTCTGACCGACGTAGCACGTAGAATTTCACGATCTGACTCTGGCATTGCTTGGCTGCACGCTCGCGCCGCCACCACCTGCGGTTGATCAGCGTCCGCCGGCGGCGGATTCATCAGCCAGTGCTGGTTCGGATGAATCGTGGGACTCTTCAAAGTCCAGCGGGCGGCGCTCCGGCACGGCGTGCAGAAGCGGATTGGCGCCGCGGTCACGCAAGAATTCGAGAAACGCCAACGCGGATGGCATCTCGGCGGTCGGAATTTCGTCCAAAAGCTCGCGGGCCTGGCGCCGCAGAATCTCTCCCGGGGCCTCGCCCGAAGGAAGGGCATGGACAATTTCCGCCGGCTCTTCGGGTTGCTCGACGCGACCCCAGGGCGGCGGATTCGCGACCTCGATCTTCGTGTGCTCCACCCACGTCTGAATATGAAAATGCAAGACTTCGGACCGATAGACGAACCAGCGTTCCCGCTCGGCCGGAAACGCGAGCAGGACGTCCTTGAATCGGCGGAAAGCTCCCTTACCGTCAATCGCGATCAACAGGCGTTCACGCAACGGCAGATCGGCCACCGACGACACGAACCGCTCCATCCATCGGTATTGTTCACGGGATGATGCCGGATCGACGCGCAGGTAGCGGGTAGCATTAGCGGCGACCTTGGCCCGCCGAACGGCGGCGTCAGGCTCCCCGTCGACTATCGATAGGAGATCGCCATTCTCTAAATCTAGAAAACTCTCCTGATCGGGCGAGTTGCGTTCAAACGCAATTTCAAGGTCGCTCCAGTTGACGGTAATCGGCGGCATGACAGCTTTCTCCGGCCCCCCCTGTGGAAGGCGCGGTAGGCTATCTGCCGAGCTTAGGGGCTGATGTCGGTGATTTCAACCCTTCGCGACTGGAGCGGCGGCGATCCGGCGCGCTAAACCTTCAACGCGATCGCGAATTTGAGGTAGTTGCCCTCGGGGAAGCCGGGCGCCACCGGATAATCGGGCGGCAATCCGACCCGCTCGACGATGCGAACCTCGGCCCGGCGCGTGAGGGCCCCTTCGGCCAACGCCCGGTCGAGGTCGAGGGTCGTCAATTTTGCCGAATTGGTCGCGAAGGCCAGCAGCCCACCGGCGTCCAGAACCCCGATCGCCGCCGAAGCCAGGCGCGCCAAATCCTTGGCCACCGAGAAACTTCCGGCGGGCCCCTGGGAAAACGAGGGCGGGTCGCAAATCACCAAATCAAAGCGCCGCCCACGCTCGATGAATCGCTCCACCGTCTTCAACGCATCAGCCGTCACCGCCTCCATTTTTAGAGGGTCAAGGCCTGACAGTTCGAAGTTTCGCCGCGCGCGCGCATGTGCCTTGGCGGCCAAATCGACCGCTACCACCTCGGTCGCACCGGCCTTGGCGGCCGCCACCGAAAAAGCCCCCGTGTACGAGAACAGATTCAGGACGCGTCGATTGGCGGAACGCGCGGCCACTGCCGCTCGGCCGAGGCGCAGGTCCGTGAAGAGCCCGACACCCAGAGGCGCCGTCACGTCGATTCCGAAGCGGCACGAGGCCTCCTCGACGACCAGCTCCATGGGTGCCTCGTCGCCGCGCGCGCGAACCGCGGGCTCGGGCGGCGATTGCCCGCCAAGCGAGCGGAAACGACGTTGTTCGTAGATCCCGCGTGGCTTCACCGCGGCTTCGATCGCATCGAGGAGCTCATCGCGCCAGGGCAGCGCACCCGCCGACAGCCATTGCACCACCACGAAATCGCCATGGCGGTCCACCGTTACACCGGGCAAGCCTTCGCTGTCGCCCGCGAACAATCGGACCGAATCCTTACGCGATGGCCCGATCAGCAACCAGCGAATCTGGACGGCACGGGCCAGTCGGGAGGCGATCGCGCCAGCGCCTGGCGTCACCCTTTGTCCGGGGTCCCTGGTCAGGACACGAACCGCAACAGGATGATCTCGATCCACGAAGCCCCTGGCCACGAATTCGCGATTGCCCGACGACAACTCGACGACCGCCCCCGTTGCTTCGACGATCTCGCGGGCACCTAGCGCGTCCCGAAACACCCACGGATGTCCGGCCCGGACGCGCGTGGCCACGTCGGGCGACACGCGGTACGACCCGACTCGTTGACTCGGCCCGGCGGTGCGGGTGGACCGGGGACGCACGCTCGAACGCGAGCTCGAATGGGGCAACGACAAGGCGGGCGCACGATAGGCAGGCGCATCTCAGCTGTCAATTGACGCGTCGTTCTCCTTTAGCCGAGGGTTGGCGGGCACTCAACTGGTTGGAATCCTTACGGACACTTGACTTCCGGGCGATGAAAGGCAAACGTCATTTTCTGTCGGTGCCAGGGATCGACTAGACTGTCGCGTCCAATCAGCAAGCGCGCGAGGAGCAAGTAGTCATGAGCCAAGAACCGCCTACGGTAGGTGCGGCCGAATCCCAGGTGGACAAGTCGGCGATGACAACGGGAGAGCCGGAACCCGCCGTGGGTCAGGGTCTCGACAAATCGCCAACCTCGCCAAAGTTGGACGACGACTCTCAAGTGGCGCTCTCGTTGGAGGCGGAGGCAAAAAAGGCGCAGGACGCACCTGCCCCCAGGCCCGTGGTGTTCAAGACCCTGATGGGGATCAGCATCGAGGGTTTGAATCTGCCCGGAATTCGCCCCTCGGCGAAGGCGGATTTGGAGACGGCGCCGGCCGAGCATGGGACGAACGGCACCCTTCCCGAATCCCCGGTTTCCAAGGACGCCTCCAAGCTTCCCGAGATCGTGGAAGCGCGGGTGGCTTCACCGCACCCTGGGGATGAACGGGAGGTGACCGGTCTTCTCGACGAAGTGGCACAAGCGCTGAACGTACAGGCCAGCGAGTATCGGGATCGGGCCCGCGGCCGCCTGCCCGGAATGCCAACCGTTGCTTCCGCGCCGGGCGCCGGCGCCAACGCCAACTCCAACTCCAACGCGGCCGTCGGGCAGGCCCAGGCCGAGTTCGAAGATCCTGATGACGATGGGGCGGTTCTGACGCCGGCGGTGATCTCGGTTGTTGATGGAACCGAGGACGAGATCCTTGTAGGGACCGACGCCAGCGACGAAGCGACGGTTGCCACCGGTTCCGTTCAGGCGCCGGGCGTGCCGCCCGGTCATGCAGCGACCACCAAGCCTTTCGACAGCAAGAGCACGAAGGTGCCTCCGGTTCCGGGCATGGGATTCGCATCGTCGTCGCCCCTGCAACCGGTGGGTCCGCCCCCGGGGGTCGCGGCTGCACGGCCCACGACGCCCGGCGCCGGCCTCGCCCTGCCTTCGTCGGGACGCGTCCGCCTGCCTTCTCCGGTGCCCGGAATGTCGGTGCCGGGCCTGCCCGGACCGTCAGGGGGCCGCGCCACGCTTCCGCCCGGAACCATGAGTCCTTTCACAGGTGCTCGATTATCTTCCCACGATCTCACCGCGACCTCACCGTCGACGCCCATTTCACTGGGGTCGGCGCGGCGCCCCTCGGGCGCGGTTTCCGTTTCGACGGGTCGCCGGTCGGGGCGCGCGTCGACGACTCGCGGCAACGCGCGGCCGACCGATCCTGTCGGGCGCCCAGCAGCCCGTTCGCCCCTGCCCGCGATCCTAACCGCTCATGTCAGATTGGCGACCGTCAACCTGGCGGGGCTGGTCGCGTTGACGTTCGCTGGAGGACTGCTGGTGGGAATGCTGGTGTGGAGGGGGCAAGGCCGGAACGAGCGCATCGAGCCGGTGCCGAGTCCGCGCACGATGACCTCCATACCGTCGTCGGCGAGCGTGGTGGCAGAGCCGGTCGTCGAGGTCGCGAAGCCCGCCGTGGTTCCGAGCTCGGGTACCGCGCCCGCCGCGCAACCGCCGGTGGTCGTACCGACTCCGGCCGCAACGGCGGCCGTGGTGGTGGGCGCCGCCGTCCTCGGCGCCACCGCGGCGTCACCCGCAGCCGCCGCCGGGCCAGCAGCAGGCTCCACCCCGAGAGCACCCGGCGCCAAGGATTCGGTCGTCGCCCCGTTGCCGCCGAAATCCGAGGTCTTGGACTCAACGGCTGAAACGACCGGGGTCCTAAACGGGGGCAAGGTAGCCGCGACGGCCACCTTGCGCCTGCCGCGGCCACGTCGTCCGGTGACCGTGACTCCAGGGGACGTCGGCGCGCCTTCGGGCTCCACGCCGGTGGCTAGCGTGAAAACCGCCCCCGTGTCCCCGCCCGCAATGACCACCAAATCCCCAGCCGCGCTTCCGCCGGCCGCGGCCGCCGCAACAAAGACCGCGCCAGGCGCGGTCGCCAAAGCCGCCGTATCTCCACCGGCCGTGACCGCCAAATCCCCGGCCGCGCCGCCGCCGGCCGTGACCGCCACCGCAACAAAGACCGCACCGGGCGCGGTCGCCAAGGCCGCCGTGTCTCCACCGGCCGTGACCGCCAAATCCCCGGCCGCGCCTCCGCCGGCCGCGACCGCCACCGCAACAAAGACCGCACCGGGCGCGGTCGCCAAGGCCGCCGTGTCTCCGCCGGCAATGACCGCCAAATCCCCAGCCGCGCCGCCAGCCGCGACCGCCACCAAGACCGCGCCAGGCGCGGTCGCCAGAGCCGCCGTCTCTCCAACGGCAATGACCGCCAAATCCCCAGCCGCGCCGCCGCCGGCCCCGGCCGCCGCCACCATCAAGACCGTCGGCGGGCCCCCGCCCCCGGCACGTTCCCCGGCAGCACCGACGGCCAAGCCGATAGCAACCGACGCCGTCGCTGCGAAAGCCGCGACCAAGGCCAAAGCCAAGGCGGCCTGGCACGATCCGTTCGCTGATTAAGGCTCCGCCATCCCGGGCGCCGCCCGATTACCCTAAAGATTTGCATCGGATAGCCCGAGTAATCGGGTTGTCATGAGTCGGCTCGGCGAGCTTCTCGTCCGGGAGCAGCTTATCTCGACCGAGCAGCTCCATAAAGCACTGGATGCCAGCCGTAAATCCGGCGAGCGTCTCGGTTTTGCGTTGGTCAACAGCGGCGCGCTGTCCGAGGAGGACCTGAGCCGTTTCCTATCCCGGCAGTACGGCGTACCCGCGGTCAACCTGAGCGAGTTCGAAATCGACGCCGACGTCATAGCGCTCATCCCGCGCGATGTGGCGCGAAAACACAGGGTCATTCCCATGAGCCGCGCGGGCAACGCGCTGATTGTGGCCACCAGCGATCCGTCGAACGTGGTGGCGCTGGACGACCTGAAGTTCCTGACCAACTACAACATCGACGTCGTCGTTGCGTCGGATGCAGGTATCGCTGACGCGCTCACCAAGTACTACGAGCCAAAGGAGGAACTGCAGACCTTCAACATGGACGAAGTGATGGGCGAGCTGGACGAGGACGTCGAGTTCGCCGCGGAGGACGAGGGAGACGACAACACGCTCGACTTGGAGCGCGCATCCGCGGACGCACCGGTCGTCAAGCTGTGCAACGTCATCCTGCTCAACGCCGTGAAGAAGGGCGCGAGCGACATTCACATCGAGCCCTACGAGAAAAGCTATCGCGTCCGCTATCGCGTCGACGGCGTCCTGCAGGAAGAGATGACGCCGCCGCTGAAGTTGAAGGCAGCCTTGACCAGCCGGATCAAGATCATGGCTCACCTGGACATCGCGGAGAGGCGCCTGCCCCAAGACGGGCGCATCAAGCTGAAGCTCGGACGCGGCAAGGAGATGGATTTTCGCGTGTCGGTTTTGCCGACGCTGTTTGGCGAAAAGATCGTCATGCGACTCCTGGACAAGGGAAACCTGCAGCTGGACATGACGAAGCTGGGCCTTGAGCCCGAGCAACTGGCCGAGTTCAAACGCGCCATAGAGGCACCTTACGGCATGGTGCTGGTGACGGGACCGACCGGATCGGGCAAGACCACGACCCTGTATTCGGCCCTGCAGGAGTTAAATCAGATATCGGACAACATCAGCACCGCGGAGGATCCCGTCGAGTTCAACCTGGCGGGCATCAATCAGGTTCAGGTGCGCGACGACATTGGCCTGACGTTCGCCGCGGCGCTGCGATCGTTCCTGCGGCAGGACCCGGACACGATCATGATCGGCGAGATTCGTGACTTCGAGACGGCGGAGATCGCGGTCAAGGCTGCGCTGACGGGACACATGGTCTTATCGACCCTCCACACGAACGACGCCGCGTCGACGATTACCCGCATGCTGAACATGGGCGTCGAACCCTTCTTGGTCACGGCATCGGTGAACCTGGTGGAGGCGCAACGCCTGCTGAGAAAGATCTGCGCGGCTTGCAAGGAACCCATAGCCACTCCCAAGGACGAGCTGCGCACCTTAGGCGCGAAGGATGACGAGATTGAAACCGCCAGGTGCGCGCGCGGCGCCGGGTGCGGCGTGTGCAACGGCACGGGATACAAGGGGCGCATCGCGATGTACGAGGTCATGACGATGAGCGATCCGTTGAAGGAATTGATTCTGCAAGGCGCTTCCGCCGCCGAACTGAAGGCGGAGGCCATCCGGCGCGGCATGCGCACGCTGAGAATGTCGGGCATCCGGAAGATCTGTCAGGGCACGAGCTCGGTGGACGAAGTCGCCCGCATCACGGCGGCGGATTAAGGAACCCATGTCCGTCGCCGCCGCGCCTCAAACCGTCACGCTTCACCAGCTCTTGAAGACCATGGTCGACAGGGGCGCTTCCGATCTGCACGTCACCACCGGCTCCCCGCCGCAACTGCGCCTCGACGGCGAGCTGGTGCCGTTTCGCGTTCCCCCGCTTGGACCGGTCGAAACCAAGCAGCTCTGCTATTCGGTATTGACGGACGAGCAAAAGGCTCACTTCGAGGAAGATCAGGAGCTGGATCTGTCGTTCGGCGTGAAGAACCTTGCGCGGTTTCGCGCCAATGTCTTCATGCAAAAGGGCGCCGTGGCGGGCGTGTTTCGGACCATCCCGTTCAAGATTCGGTCGTTCTTGGACCTTGGCTTGCCACCGGTTTTGGCGGATCTGTGTAACAAACCGCGGGGCCTGGTCCTGATCACCGGCCCGACGGGGTCCGGGAAATCCACCACGCTCGCGGCGATGATCGACAAGATAAACAGCGAGCGCCACGAGCACATCGTCACGATGGAAGATCCCATCGAATTCATCCACCAGCACAAGAGTTGCGTGGTGAACCAGCGCGAGATCGGCAGCGATACGAAGTCATTCAAGAAGGCCTTGCGATCGGTGCTGCGGCAGGACCCGGACGTCGTGTTGGTGGGTGAAATGCGCGACCTCGAGACCATCGAGGCGGCCCTGACCACGGCGGAGACCGGTCACCTGTGCTTTGGAACCCTGCACACCAACTCGGCGGTACAAACCATCAATCGCGTCATCGATGTCTTTCCGCCGCACCAGCAATCGCAGATTCGGGCGCAGCTGTCGTTCGTCTTGGAGGGCGTGGTCTGCCAGACGCTGATCCCACGCGCGTCCGGCTCGGGGCGGGTCGCGGCGCTGGAAGTGATGATTCCCAATTCCGCCATTCGGAACCTCATCCGCGAGGACAAGATGCACCAGATCTACTCGCAGATGCAGATTGGGCAGGGCACGAGCGGAATGCGGACGTTGAACCAGCACCTGGCACAGCTGCACGCCGCCGGCACCATCACGCTGGAAGAGGCCATCGGCTCCAGCTCCGATCCGAACGAATTGCAGCAGATTATGTCGTCGCTGGCGACCGCGGGAGGGTCATCATCGCCGGTGAGCCGTGGAAAGGACCCGCGCTAAGTGACCGCCTTCGTCTGGGAAGCCCGCGCGCGAAGCGGCGAGGTGAAGAAGGGCGTGATGGAGGCGGAGGACGCCGACTCCGTCGAGGAGAGGCTGAAGCAACAACTGTTGGTTCCCGTCACCGTCCATAAACAACCCCGCGAGTTACAGCTGCCCTTCGGCACCGGCGTCAAAACGACCGATGTCGTGGTCTTCACGCGGATGTTCGCGACGATGATCGATGCCGGTTTGCCGATAGTTCAGTGCCTCGACATCCTGTCCACCCAGTCGGAGAACAAGCGCTTCGGAAAGGTCCTGGGTAGCGTCAAGGCCTCTGTCGAGGGCGGCCTGACCCTGTCCGACGCGCTGGCGAAGCACCCGAAAATTTTCGACGATCTGTTCGTCAACCTGGTCGCCGCGGGCGAGGCGGGCGGCATCCTGGATGGCATTTTGGAGCGCCTGTCCATCTACATGGAAAAGGCGATGAAGCTGAAGCGTCGGGTGAAGGGCGCGATGGTGTACCCGATATCCATCATCGGGATCGCGGCCCTGGTCGTGACCATCCTTCTGACCAAGGTGATCCCGGTGTTCGAAAAAATGTTCAAGGATTTCGGTGGCGGCAAGTTGCCGGCGCCGACCCGTGTGGTCATAGAAATCTCCCACGCACTGGCCCACTACCTCCCGTTCATCGTGGGCTTCCTGATCGCGGTCGCGATCGCCATGAAGTTCATTCTCGCCACCCCCAAAGGCCGCCTGACCTTCGACGGCATGTTGCTGAAGCTCCCGGTCCTCGGAGCGGTCCTGCGCAAGGTCGTGGTGGCGCGGTTCACGCGGACGATGGGGACCCTGCTCGCCTCCGGAGTACCCATTTTGGACGCCTTGGAAATCTGCGCCAAGACCGCGGGCAATACCGTCGTTCAAGCAGGCATCATGTACGCGCGGTCCCAGATTTCGGAGGGCAAGGACATGGCGACGCCGCTCATGGAGACGGCGCTGATGCCGCCCATGGTGGTGCAGATGATCGGTGTCGGGGAACAGACCGGCGCGCTCGACGCCATGTTGTCGAAGATCGCGGACTTTTACGAGGAAGAGGTCGACGTGGCCGTGGCGGCGATGACCAGCCTCATCGAGCCATTGATGATGGTGTTCCTCGGCGCCGTCGTCGGCGGCATGGTGATTGCGATGTATCTGCCCATCTTCGAGATGGCCGGCAACATGAAGGCGGCCTGATTGACGGACCACCCGCCATACGTTCAGGCCCAGGACCGATCGCGCGCCGACGTTCTACGCACGGTCAAGCTCTTGATGCTGTTTCGGGTGGGGTTGGTCACCCTCCTGTTGGCGAGCGCGGTGCTAGCGGAGGTGTCGCGTGGAACCTGGGAGGACTTCGCCGGTCCTTTCGCGCGTTTTGGTTTTGCACTGGTTGCGGCGACGTACGGCGCCAGTCTGGCCTACGCCTTGATGTTCCCGCGGGTTCGCGATCCACTCTCGTTCGCATACTGGCAGATAGGTGTCGACCTCGCGCTGACGACGTTGGTCGTGCACGCGACCGGTGGAGGCCAAAGCGGCTTCTGTTTCCTGTATCTGGTCGACGTCGTGGCGGTCGCCCTATTGGCGCGCCGGCGCGGCGCCGCCGTCGTCGCCTTCGCGGGGATAACCCTGATGGTCGGCGTCGGTGTGCTGGGCTGGGCGCGCTGGTTGCCTCTAGTCCCCGGCCAACTGGTCGTGCCGTGGAGTATTTCGCGCGCCGAGCTGGCCGGCAAGTTGACGCTGAACATCGCGGCGCTGGTGGCCGTGGGCTTCTTGGCGTCCAAGTTGGCGGCCAAGAACCGCTTGGCGCATGAACGACTCACCATCCACGAGGCCTATGCCGGCGATCTGGCGAGACTCCACGAAAATACCATTCGCTGTTTGACATCGGGCCTGGTGACCGTCGATCTGCTGGGGCGAGTCACCACCGCCAACGAGGTCGCCCGAGAAATTCTGAGCGCGGGTGCGTTCGAGCTGCTGGGTCTGCCGCTCACCAACGTGATTCCCGATCTACCACGGGTTCTGGCCGCGGCCGGGCCATCGGGCACGGTACGTCGGGCCGAGGTCAGCGCCGCGAACCAAGATGGATCGGTGCGCCATCTGGGAGTGTCGGCGGCACCGCTTTCGGACCACCTCGGCCAGCTTATTGGGCGGGTCATTCATTTTCAGGATCTGACCGAGCTGAAGCGCATGGAGATCGCGGTCGCGCGCGCCGAGAGGCTGGCCAGCATCGGACGCCTGTCGGCGGCAATCGCCCACGAGATCCGAAATCCACTGGCCAGCATCTCGGGATCGATCGAAATCCTGCGTGACCAGCCCGGCACCGATCCGGAGAGCCGCCAGCTGATGAACATCGCGGTTCGCGAGGTCGACCGGTTGAACGCGCTCGTGACCAGCCTGCTCGAGTATGCCCGTCCGCGCACCGAGGAGCGGCGGCGCGTCGATCTAGGCGAGGAAGTCATTGAAGTGGTGCAGGCGTTCGAGCGCGAGCGCCGCGACGACCGGCAACCCATCCGGACCGAGGTCAACGCGGCCGGCGAATTGGCGATCGACGCAGCCGGAGGACAACTGCGCCAGGTGGTCTGGAACCTACTTCGCAACGCCGCCGAAGCGATGCCGCGGGGTGGAACGATCAAGGTGAAGGTGGACGTCGTGGTGGAATCAGAATCGGCGCGCGTCGATCGCGCCCGCGCCGAACCTGTCGTCACGCTCACCGTGACGGACACCGGGTCTGGCATCCCTAAGGGGGATCTGGATCGAATCTTCGAGCCTTTCTTCTCGACCAAAACGACGGGAACCGGCCTGGGGCTGGCGACCGTCGCGCGAATCATCGACGATCACCGCGGCACCATCGAGGTGGCGAGCGAGGTTGGCCAGGGTACGACCGTGATCGTTCGCCTTCCCGCAGCCCGAGGAATGTCGCGCGCGGCGATGGAACACGCCGCCTAGCAAAGCGGCGCGTCACTCGTGTGCTCCTCACTGCACGTCAATGCCCCGCGATAGTTCCAAAGAGCCCGGAATTGTGCCAGATTCGACCGATGCTTGGAGCCCGCTGACGGCTCGCCGCAGACGGAAAAATCGTGGGGCTGAACGCCACCCGATCCGCCAGTCCTCACACTATGCCAACAGCAACATAGGGGCCGCCGCGGAGCCGGACTTCCTATCAGTGCGGATGGACTAGAGCCTTTCCCCGTTTTGGTGTATCTCGACGCCTGAGCCCCCAGTGAAACCGACAGACACCCGAGATCCGTCCTACTTTCACAAGGTCGTGGATTGCCAGTGGGGATGTCCCGCGCACACCAACGTGCCCGAGTACATCCGCCTCATCGCGCAGGGCCGCTATTCGGACGCGTACCTGGTAAACCGGCAATCCAACGTCTTCCCCGGAATCCTGGGCCGAACATGCGATCGACCGTGTGAGCCGGCCTGTCGCCGCACACGAGTCGACGGCGAGCCCGTCGCGATTTGTCGGCTGAAGCGCGTGGCGGCCGACCTGCGTGACGACATCACCGACCAACTGCCGAAGGCGCCGCAAAAGAAGAACGGCAAACGCGTCGCGTGCATCGGCGCCGGCCCCGCATCCCTGGCGGTGGCAAACGATCTGGCTCCGCTCGGCTACGAAGTCGTCATGTTCGAGAAGAGCGCCCGCGCGGGCGGCTTGATGCGCACCAACGTGCCCTCGTTCCGCCTTCCCGAAAAGGTGTTGAACGAGGAAGTCGACATGATCCTGAACATGGGCGTGGACATCCGCTACAACACGCCCGTCTCCAGCCTGAAGGGCCTACTGAAAGGCGAATTCGACGCGGTGTTTGTCGGCACCGGTGCTCCGCGCGGCAAGGACCTGGAGCTGCCGGGCCGAAAAGAGGCCGCCGACCGTGTCCATATCGGCATCGAATGGCTGGAGAGCGTCGCCTTCGAGCACATTAAGTCGATCGGCGAGCGCGTGTTGATCATCGGCGTCGGTAACACGGCGATGGACTGCTGCCGGACGTCGCGGCGCCTGGGTGGCAAGGAGATTAAAGTCATCGCCCGCCGCCCGCGCCAGTTCTTCAAGGCGTCGCCCTGGGAGCTGGAAGACGCCGAGGAAGAATTGATCGAGATCGTGGTCAACCATTCCCCCAAGCGATTCGTCGTGGAGGACGGAAAGCTGCGCGGGATGGAGTTCGAACGACTGGAATGGAGTGAGGACGCCAAGGGCCGCGCGACGTCCAAGGTGGTGGAGACGGTATTCATCCCGGCCGACGACGTCATCGTCGCGATCGGACAGGAAAACGCGTTCCCGTGGATCGAACGCGACACCGGCATGGAATTCGACAAGTCGGGAATGCCCGTCGTCGACAAGGTGACGTTCCAGTCCTCCATTCCGGGGGTCTTCTTCGGTGGCGACGCGGCCTGGGGACCGAAGAACATCATCTGGGCGGTGGCACACGCACACGAGGCGGCGATCTCGATTCACAACCACTGCCAGGGCACACCCGTGACCGACCGCCCGGCGCCGGGCATGAATCTCATCACGCAAAAGATGGGCATGTACGAGTGGAGCTACAGCAACGACTACAACGCCGCGCACCGCGCGAAGATGAAGCACGTCGATCTGCGCGAGCGATTCAGCAAGCTCAGCTTGGAAGTCGAGATGGGGTTCGACGTCGACCAGACCGTACGCGAGGTCCAGCGCTGTCTGAACTGCGACATCGAAACGTCGTTCAAGGACAAGCTGTGTATCGAATGCGACGCGTGCATCGACATCTGCCCGCTGCAGTGCCTGACCATCACCTCGAATGGCGATGAGGCAGAGCTGCGTTCGCGCCTGACGGTGCCCGCCAAGAACACGGAGCAAGCGCTGTTCGTATCGGGAGCGTTGCCCCAGACGGGGCGGGTCATGGTCAAGGACGAAGACGTGTGTGTCCATTGCGGCCTGTGCGCCGAGCGCTGTCCGACGGCGGCATGGGACATGGAAAAATTCGAGCTGATCCTTCCTCACGCGGGGCAAAACGGTGCATCAAGAAAGACTGGTTAGGACCAACGACTTCGCGCTGAAGATCGCGAACGTCAACGGAACCGGATCCGCAAGCGCGAACGGCCTGTTGATGCAGGCGATTTTCCGCATGGGCATTCCCGTATCGGGGAAGAACCTGTTCCCGTCAAACATCCAAGGACTGCCGACCTGGTACGAGGTGCGGGTCAATAAGAGCGGCCACACGTCGCGCGCGCTCGACTACGACTTGGTCATCGCGATGAACGCCGAAACCTACGCGCGCGACGTCAAGGAGGTCCGTTCGGGCGGGTACCTGCTTTACGATTCGACCTGGCCACTCGACGAGAAGCTCCTGCGGCCGGACGTTACATTCCTGGGTGTCCCGCTCGCCAAGATGTGCAACGAAATCTTCAAGGAATCGCGCGAGCGCATCCTGATGAAGAACATCGCATATCTGGGCGCGCTGATGGCGCTGTTGGACATCGACACGGCGATCATCGACCAGATGCTGGAGGAGAAGTTCTCGAAGAAAAAGGCGCTGATGGAATCGAACCATCGGGCGCTGAAGGCGGGGTTCGACTACGCCCGGGACAACCTCGACTGTCCGCTGCCGATTCGCCTCGAAAAAATGCATTCGACGGACGATCGTATTTTGATCGACGGCAACACCGCGCTGGCGCTTGGTTGCGTCTACGCGGGCGCGACGGTGGCCGCCTGGTATCCCATCACGCCGTCCACGTCGGTGATGGATGCCTTCAGTCAATTCTGTAAGAGGTACCGAAAGGATCCCGAGACCGGCAAGAACAACTACTGCATCCTGCAGGCAGAGGACGAGTTGGCCGCCATCGGCATGGTGATCGGCGCCGCTTGGAACGGCGCTCGCGCCTTCACATCGACCTCCGGCCCGGGCATTTCACTGATGGGCGAGTTGATTGGCCTTGCCTACTACGCCGAGATACCGGCGGTCATAGCCGACATCCAGCGCACGGGACCTTCGACGGGCATGCCGACCCGCACGCAGCAGGGTGATCTGTTGGCCTGCGCGTACGCCTCGCACGGCGACACGAAGCACATCCTCTTATTCCCAGCCAGCCCCGACGAATGCTTCACGGCGGCCGTGCAGGCGTTCGATTTGGCTGAGCGCTTCCAGACGCCGGTGTTCATCCTGTCGGACCTCGACATCGGCATGAACGACTGGGTCTGTCCTCGGCTGAAATGGGACGACGCGTATCGCCCCGATCGTGGGCGGGTGCTCGATGCCGCGCAACTCGAGGCCCTGGGGAAGTACTTCCGCTACTCGCCCGAGAACGAGGACCAGGTCGCGGCACGAACCCTGCCGGGCGTCAGCGCGAAGGGATCGTTTTTCACGCGCGGCTCTGGTCACAACAAGCTCGGCCACTACACCGAGATCCCCGACGAATACCAAGAGGTGATGGATCGCCTACTGCGCAAGCACCAGGCGGCCGCCCGCGCCGTGCCCCCCGCGATTGTTCGCGGCCCCCATGGTCGCACGCCCGGCGCGAAGGTGGGAATCGTGTCCCTCGGGGGCTGCGATCCGGCCGTGCGCGAGGGCATGGATACCCTCGACGACGCGGGAATTGCGACTGACTACTTGCGCGTGCGCGCGTTTCCGTTCGGACGGGAGGTCGAGGACTTCCTTGCCGCCCATGAGCGCATCTTCGTCATAGAACAGAACCGCGACGCGCAGCTGAAATCGTTGCTGATCCTTGAGACGAACGTCAGCAAGGACAAGTTGAAGTCCGTCCTGGTTTACGGCGGGTTTCCATTGAGCAGCCGTCACGTGGTCGACGCGATCACGAAGGCGATGGGCACGAAAACGATGGAGTCGTAGGGCCATGGCATCGATCAAGAAACCGACGGTCCTTCACCCCAACTCCCACCCGAACAAGATCGGGCTCACGCTGCGCGACTACGAGGGATCGATGTCGACGCTGTGCGCCGGTTGCGGCCACGATTCCATCACGGCCGCCATCGTGCGCGCGTTCTGGGAGATGGACACCCCACCGCACATGATCGCCAAGCTGAGCGGCATTGGCTGCTCGTCGAAGACCCCGACCTACTTCGTCGCTGGCGCCCACGGATTCAACTCCGCGCATGGCCGCATGCCGCCGATCGCCACCGGCGCGAACGCGGCCAACAAGGATCTGACGTACATCGGGATCTCGGGCGATGGCGATTCATTGTCGATTGGCCTTGGGCACCTGTCCCATGCCATCCGCCGCAACGTGAACATGCTGTACCTGATCGAAAACAACGGCGTGTACGGCCTGACCAAGGGTCAGTTCTCGGCGTCGGCCGACATCGGAACCAAAAGCAAGAAGGGCGAAGCCAATCGGCAAAGCCCGATCGATCCCGTGGTACTGGCGTTGAGCCTGGGCGCGACGTTCGTGGCGCGCAGCTTCTCGGGCGACAAGGAGCAGCTGATACCGCTCGTGAAGGCGGGCCTCGCGCACAAAGGCTTTGCCATCATCGACGTCATCTCGCCGTGCGTGACGTTCAACGACCACGAAGGTTCGACCAAGAGTTACTTGTACACCCGGAAACACCTGATGCAGGTCCTGAGCGCCGACTTCGTGCCTCCGGCGACCGAAATCACGGCGACCTATCCCGAGGGCACCACGACCAGCGTCACGCTGCACGACGGCAGCGTGGTGAAGCTCAGCAAGGTCTCGCGCGACTACGACCATGCCAATCGTCAAGCGGTGTTGAGCCAGTTGCGCGAGATCCAGGCCCGAGGCGAGGTCCCGACCGGCCTCCTGTTCTTGGATACGAAGGGCATCGAAATGCACGAGCTTGGTGGGACCGTCGACGTTCCCCTGTCGCGCGTGCCGTTCGAGAAGTTGTGCCCCGGCAGCGCCACGCTGGATACGCTTCAAGAAGCGTTTCGCTAGAGCGGCTTCGCCGCCGCAGGGGGCCTGGGAAGGCCCCCTGCTAGACCCCCACGGAGTTGCCCGAAGGCGAGGCCGGTCCGCTCAACGAAGTGGTTCGTCGCCGACGGCCAGTTGGGCGGTGGCGCCTTCTGTCGACATTGTTGCGCGTGCCACGAAACACTCACGGAGCGACCGCCAATCGCGGATCTCGCCGCGTTGCCGACCGCCGCGCAGACCACTTCTCCGGCCGGGATATCGAGATTGAGGCGGTTCGTCCCCCGGTCGCGCAGGGCCCTCGACCACACCCGAGAAGAGCCGTCGTCGCAGTCCGCCGCCGTGTCGCGCAGACGCGCCACTTGATAAAGGGTGACGGGCGCATCGCCGTCCAGGTCCACGTGAAATAGGTGGGCCGGTCCCGCGAGCAGAACCTGCGGATGATCCCGCCTGGTCAGAAGCGCCGTCGGGCGAAGTTCACGACCGTCCGCGGACGCGTGCAACCCCGCGAGTGGTGTCGTGCTCGCACAACCCGCAAACGAGACGAGCGCGAAGATCGCGAACGCGGAAGCGACGAGCAATAGAACGGAAGTGCGCGAAGGTATCATGACTTGTCTCCGATTGTGTGAGTGATGGTTCAGCCATGTAGAGCCGCTGCGACGTGGACGCGGGCGCATTCGCGCGAATTCCAATGCCCTGACGCGCGCGATGGATGAGAGCGATGGGATGCAGACCCCACCCAGAGGGCGAGCGAACAGTGCTGTCTGGCGCCGCTCGCTCGCCCTCCTTTCCCCCAAGTCCCCGTTCCCACCAGGAGCGGAAAGACTACGCGAAAGGGACAACACCGTGAGACAGACCAAGCTGGGGTTCGATCTCGACCGCCCGCGCCGATCGCGGTC
Source organism: Pseudomonadota bacterium (assembly GCA_017881245.1). Taxonomy (GTDB): domain Bacteria; phylum Myxococcota_A; class Polyangia; order Fen-1088; family Fen-1088; genus FEN-1088. The sequence continues at coordinate 26,859 of JADGRC010000168.1, read as the reverse complement.
TTCAGGCCGACCCGACCGGGATCCTTTACGCCGTCAGGTCCAAGACCATAGACACGCTCGAGATCAAGTCACTTGCCTGGCCTTGCTTGCGGATCGGTATTGGAGGTCGTTGCGGCCATCCGCGCCTTCCCAAGCGCGAGACACAGCGCCGCGAGCTGCGACGCCAACCGCAGCCGTTCGGTGATCGCTTTGGGGGACATGTCGACGATCATTCGATTTCACCCCGAAGCTGCTTGATGTCGTCCTGGTCGCGTCCGCTTCCCCGCAACAATTTCAGCGCGATCAGGCCTTCGGGGGAAACGACCGAGATGTTGCCGAAGGCCCAGGTCATCGCTTGCCGCGTGTTCCACGCCCCTTCAATCGCTGGCGTCACCAGGAGCATGTCCAGCGACAGGACCTGGCCTGATGTGTGTATCTTGGTCAGGCGGCGTATTTCGACGGCGCCCCCGCGAAATGTCATTGGCGCCGCGGGGATGGTGAACCCCAGTGCTCGCGCCGCCGATTCGACGCGTCCAAGATCGTTCGCCAGAACGACGATATCGATGTCTACCGTCGCCCGCGGATAGCCATGCACCGCCATCGCCAACCCACCACACAGCGCATACGGAACGCCGTCCTTGTCAAGACTTGCGATGACTGCCTTCAGTTCTTCAAAAAGATCGAGCATCGACGAAGGCATTTTGGCCCGGACGGCCGTTCGGTCAAGCACGGGGGATGAGGGCTCGACGTCACCCGCGCCCTGCCGTACACGCAAATTGATTGAACGAACGCCGTTTCGGGTGGCAGCACAGCCCCGCCATCTGCAAGGGAATCAAGAAGACGCAGCCCCTCCCGCCGCGATCGCGATCCACCCCTGGGTATTGGGGTCGTGGACGTGCAGGCAGCGTCCGCCCGTCGGCGCGTCGCATGTGCCTCGACCGTCGACCACGAGCCAAATGCCGCCCGTGACCCCGGCCGCTTCAGACCAGCCTGTCCTGGCAGCACTGTTTCCATTGCGGACTTGAAAGCACTCCGCTCACGATGACAGTATCGTCACATGTGGCGGCGACCTATCCCGGATCGATGGCCAACCGGCTCCATGATGATCGATACCGGTGGGTAGTGATGAGCGGCGATACGAGTCCGAGGCAACGTTGGTCCGCCTTCGCAAGGGTGGTTGCAGCCAGCCTCGTTGTCGTGCCTGGGCTAACCGTCGGGTGTCTGGACCCGAACCCGAAAAACGGACATCCCTCCGGAAGCGGGGGTGTACACACAGTCGGCCCAACCGGGACCGGCGGCTTCGGAGGGGGAACCACGACCGCCACCAACGGCGAACAGGGCGGACTCAGTAACCCTGGTGGCTCGTCCACGGGCGGCGGCGGGAATCCCGGAACCGGCGCTAGCAACAACATCGACGCCGGCGGGGGCATTGGGCAGGTCGGGGTCGATGCGGGGTCGCTTCCCGATGTCGGTATATCGGACGCACCCGCCGCCTGCGCCACGCAATCGGCAATGGCCGAGACGTTGCCGCTCGATCTCTACGTGATCATGGACAGCTCACAATCAATGACGGATGTGACGGCCGCGGGACCGACGAAATGGGAGGCCGTGCAGATGGCCATGAGCTCGTTCTTCAACGATCCAGCGTCGGCCGGAATTGGCGTCGGTCTTCAGTACTTCCCGCAGGTGCAACCGAACGTCATGGCAACGTGTGGCCAGAATACGGACTGCGGGGCCTTTGGTCCGTGCGACAAAGTGCGTGTCTGCGCGGGCCCGAAGACCACCTCGATCACTCAGTGCATGGCGAACACCGACTGCAAAGGGGACGAGACCTGCCAGGAACTGGGCTCTTGTGCAGCACTCAGCACCCAGACCACTATCGCCTATTGCTCGCCAGTGGGGTCGACTTGCGTTCCGACGGGCGATGCGTGTACGGGGTTCGCTGGGAATTGCCACGCGCGGGATAAGTGCGACATACCAAGCTACGCGACACCGGCGGTGCCTATCGCAACCCTGCCGGGTGCGGCCGCGGCCTTGACGACTTCGCTGAACATGCACAAGCCCGATGGCCTGACACCCACGGGACCGGCGCTGTCGGCGGCGCTTCAGACCGCGAAGGCGCGCGCCAGCGCCAACCCGGGACACACGGTCGCTGTCCTGTTGGTGACGGACGGACTACCCACGGAGTGTACCCCCGTCGCCGTGCCTGATATCGCCGCTGTGGCGAAGACCGCCGCGACGGGAACGCCCGCGATTCCCACGTTTGTGCTCGGCGTGTTCGCTCCGAATGATGCCGCGGCCGCCACCATGAATCTGAACCAGTTGGCCGAGGGCGGCGGAACTGGCAGCGCGGTCGTGATCAACACCAATCAGAACGTGACGACGGCGCTGCAGGCCGCGCTGAATCAGGTCCGAGCCACGGCCGTGGCGTGTCAGTACAAAATTCCGCAGGCGAACGTGGGCGCGACCGACTTCGGCAAGGTCAACGTGCAATTGACCGGCATGGGCGGCGGCCTGGCCACCACGGTCGGCCATGTCACGACCCAGGCTGCCTGCGATCCGACGAAGGGCGGCTGGTACTACGACGTGGATCCGAGCACCGGCGGGACGCCGACCTCGATTGTCGCCTGCGACGCTAGCTGCACTCAGTTCCGGGCGGTTTCCGTGCGCGTGGACATCGTGCTCGGCTGCCAGACCATCACGATCCTCTGACGGCACGGTTCTCTGACGCGCGCGTCGCGACTCACACCGCCAGGATCCGTCGGTCGAGATCGCGGAACCGGTGGAGATCCGAATGTGGACATCCATGAGCCGTTCACGCAAATTGATTGAACGAATGCCGTTTCGGGTGGCAGTATGGCGCCTGGACCGCGATGGCCGCCGAACTTGCACTTTCGGGGACTTACCGTGTGGTTCGCACGATCGGGCGCGGTGGCATGGGCGAGATGTACGAGGTCAGGCACCTGCGCACCAAGGCTCCGCTGGCACTGAAGGTCCTGATGGCGGACAGCCGCATGCCTCAGCAGGTGTTCCAGAGATTCAAGCGCGAGGCGGAGATCACGTCGAATCTCAACCACCCCAACATCGTCCGCGTGTTCGACTTCGACAATTTACCTGACGGGCGTCCGTTTCTGGTCATGGAGTTACTGGAGGGCCGCGAGCTCACGCAACTGCTCGAGCCCGGCAAACCCCTGCCGCCCGCCGACGTGGTCGCAATCGTCCAACAGATCGGGCAGGGATTGTCCGCAGCGCACGAGCGTGGTGGCAGCGGAGTGGGCTGGGTCGACGCCCATCTCCTTGCGGCGTGCGTGGGAGCGGCGCGCGTTTGTGGACCCTGGATCGCCCACTGCGACTCGCGGCGCTCCGGATTCGGAAGACCGCGGCGTCGAAATCAGCCGTGATCCTGTGCTAAATTGACAGCATGGGTCTGCTAGCGGAACGACAGCGCCCCCTGCGCGGGGAGGAGTACGAGCGCATGGTCGCGGCCGGGTTCTTCCGCGACGAGCGCGTCGAATTGATACAGGGGGTCGTGGTCGAGATGAGCCCGCAGAACGCTCCGCACTCGTACGTGATTCAGCTTCTCAGCCGCCTACTCATGCCGCGCCTCGTGGGACGAGCGGATGTTCGGGTCCAGCTTCCTTTCATCGCCGGCGCGGACAGCGTGCCCGAGCCTGACCTGGCCGTCGTCGAACTTGGAAACTACATGGACGCGCACCCCAGTCAGGCGCTCCTGATCATCGAGGTAGCCGATTCGTCCTTGAAGTTCGACCGGCAAGAAAAGGCCGCGCTCTACCCGCGCGTCGGCATCCCCGAGTACTGGATCGTGAACGTAGCGGGCCGAAGCATCGAGCGATACAGCGAGCCCACCGCCGGCACCTACGCCCGGGTGACGCCGTTTCGGAGCGGCGATTCACTGGCGCCGCTCGCGTTTCCGGAGGTCGCGCTACGGGTCGATGAGGTGTTCGGGGGGTAGCGGGCGGCACCGTTCGGTACACTCCCCGGCGTGGCCTTCCCGGAACGACATTTCGGCGTTTACAAGGTGCTGCTCGGGCTGTCGGCGGCGGCGGTGCAATCGTCGATTTACCTTGGTGTGGGCCATCTGCACCTCACCCGGTCGACGGAACTACTGCGCACGCGCCTCGACGATGCCATTCCGTTCTTGCCCATCACGTCCTGGTTCTACCTTCCCGTCTACGCGGGGATCTTCATCATCGCGATCGCGGGTTTCCGGACCCGGTGGCATTTCGACCGCGCGCTGCGCGCTTTCGCGTTGATCATGTCCATTGGCCTGGCGGGGCATTTGCTGATCCGGGCCGAATATCCGCGCCCCGTCCTGCGGCCGCCCTTCCCCGATTGGTCGCAGGCATTTATGGCCTGGGTTCAGTCGATCGATCCACCGGGCAACGTGTTCCCCTCGCTGCACGTGGCCCACACGTCGTCACTCGCCGTGCTCCTGCAGCATGAAAACCCCAAACTCGGGCGGTGGGTGATGTTCATGGCTTTGCTCCTCGCCCTGTCGACGCTGACCACCAAGCAACACTTCATCGCGGACGTGGTTTCGGGTTTCGCCTTGGCCGCACTCGGCTGCTGGATCGCGCTACGCGTCGCGCCCCGAGCACCCGCGACACGGTCCGCCGCCGCCGGTCCTCGAGTTTAGACTCAGCGCGCGTGATCGGGATCCGTGGGGTATCGCTCCCGGCTCGACCTCAGTGCTTGTGGTCCTCGTCGGTGTGGTCATGGCCGTGCTCATGCGCGTGGCCGTGCTCATGGCCGTTCTCATGCGCGTGGCCGTGCGCGTGGTCGTGGTCATGTCCGTGGTCGTGGTCATGTCCGTGATCGTGCTCATGCGCGTGGCCGTGGTCATGTCCGTGGCCAACATCCTCTTCGACCGCTTGCTTGCGGACCTCGTCCATGTCCAATTCCTTTACCTTGCCGAGCAAGTCGTCGAGCGCGTTCCCCGGAATCATGCCTGGCCGCGCGAACACCAGGATCTGGTCGCGAAAAACCATCAACGTGGGAATCGACTGGATCCCGAACGTGCCCGCCAACTCCGGCTGTTCCTCGGTGTTGATCTTGCCAAACACCGCGTCGGGATAGCGTTCGGACGCGTCGTCGTAGATGGGCGCGAAGGCGCGGCAGGGGCCACACCAGGGGGCCCACCAGTCGATGACCAGGATACCGGGTTTGTCGACGTGCGCCTCGAAGTTTTCTCCGGTCAGCTCGACGGTGGCCATTTGATCCTCCGGTGCCCAGTATGGGCTACGCTAGCCCCGTGGTCGAGGTCACGGATCTATCAAAAACCTATCGCGTTCATAAACGGGCGCCGGGCGTGTTCGCCGCCTTGCGCTCGGTTCTTCATCGACCCACGGAATCCGTGAATGCCGTACAGGGCCTGTCCTTCACGATCGGAGAAGGCGAGCGCGTCGGCTTTCTGGGACCCAACGGCGCGGGCAAGACCACCACGCTCAAGATCCTCGCAGGCCTTCTGCATCCAACCGCTGGTCGGGTCTCGGTCGCGGGCTTCGTACCGCATCGTCGCGATCCGGCGTTTCTGAAACAGATCACGCTGGTCATGGGACAAAAGCAGCAACTGTTGTGGGATCTGCCGCCCAGCGAAACCTACGCGATGAATCGTGCGCTCTACGAAGTGCCGCGCGCGCAAGCGGACGAGACGATTCGCGAGCTGGTCGAGGTGCTCGAAATTGGCGATCTCGTGAACAAGCCGACCCGCCAACTGTCGCTCGGCGAGCGGATGAAGTGCGAGCTGGTCGCGGCCTTGTTGCACAGGCCGCGCGTCCTGTTTCTCGACGAGCCCACCATCGGCCTCGATGTGTCGATGCAAGCGAAGATGCGCGCGTTCATCCGCCACTACAACGAACGGTTTCGCGCCGCAGTCCTGCTGACCAGTCACTACATGGACGACGTCACGGCGCTGTGCCCGCGGGTGATCGTCATCGATCACGGAAAACTGATCCACGACGGCGATCTGAAGGCGCTGGTCCGCCGGGTTCGTCCCGACAAACGGCTCACGCTCCGTCTTTCGGGGCCCGTGGATCTCGCTGTTCTGGAGAAGATCGCCACGGTCGTGTCGTATGAAGGGGGCCAGGCCGTGCTGTCGGTATCTCCCGAGAAGCTAAACGCCACGGTTCAAAATGCGCTGGCGACGCTGCCGGTCGCGGATCTGGCCGTGGAGGATCCGCCGCTTGAAGAGGTCATGCGCGAGATGTTCAAGGGCCAGCCCGCAATCCCTCCGGATGCGGCGCGCTTGACCGCAACTGACGGGGAGATCGCCACTTGAGCGCCGCGGTGACCTTGTTCTCCGACGCGCGGCGCGCGATTCGCGCCTACCCGACGCTGTTGCGGGTGGGGCTCTCCGAGGTCGTCGCCTACCGCGCCGAGTTCATCGTCTGGATCTTGACCACGAACATGCCGTTCGTGATGCTGGCCATCTGGCACGCGGTGGCCGCCGACGGTCCGGTCGGACGATTCGGCCAGAAGGACTTCGTCGCGTACTACCTCGGCGGCTGGGTCATCCGCCTCTTGACCAGCACCTGGTTGGTCTGGGAGCTGAGCATGGAGATCCGCAGCGGTACGCTCTCGGCGCGCCTGTTGCGCCCGTTGCACCCACTGTTCGCGTTCTCGGCGCAGCACCTCGCGGCGCTGCCGATGCGCGCGCTTATCGTCACGCCCGTGGTTGCGATTCTGGTTCTGGTCGCGGGCGATCGTCTGGCGATCCGCGATCCGCGTGTTCTGGCAGTCTTTCTGGCGTCGATGGTGGGCGCCTGGCTGCTGATCTTCTTCACGATGGTCTTCCTTGGATCGCTCAGCTTTTTCCTGGAAAGCGCGATCGGGGTCTTCGAGGTGTGGCTGGCTTTGTTCGCGGTCCTGTCGGGGTACCTCGTGCCGCTGGAGCTCTTGCCCGCGTGGGTCGGACACGTCGCGCGCCTGTCACCGTTCGATTCCATGCTGTCCTTCCCCCTGGAAACGCTGATCGGTCTGCGGAACCTGGAAGTCGCCACGCGCGATCTGGGCACGCAATGGGCGTACGTCGCGACGCTGGCCGCGTTGGGCTTGTCGGTGTGGCGGCGAGGCGTCCGGCGCCACGTCGCCTTTGGAGGCTAGCGGCGAAGGAACGTGCGGGTTTTTTCCAGATACGCCGGATTGTTCATGTTGCAGGTCCGCATGTCCGCGGTGACCGCCATGCAATACCGCGCCGATTTCTTGTTGAAGGGCGTCATCTCGCTGGTGTGGCTGGGGGTGGCGCTGATCCCGCTCGTGAGCGTGTTTCATCAACGGTCCTCCGTGCGCGGCTGGTCGTTCCCCGAGGCCCTTGTGGTGGTGGGATGGTTCTCTCTGATGAAGGGCATCCTTGAGGGCGCCATTAGCCCCAGCTTGACCAGTGTCGTCGAGCACGTGCGCAAAGGCACCCTGGATTTCCTTCTGCTCAAACCCGCCGATGCACAGTTTCTGGTGTCCACGGCGAAGTTCGAGCCATGGCGCATGATGGACATGCTGGGCGCGTTGGCGGTGTTCGGCTACGCGTTCCACCAGCTCGGGCACGGCCCCCGCCCTCAGTCGGTCCTGCTCGCTCTGGCGCTGCTGGGGGTCGCCATTTCCGTTTTGTACGCGCTGTGGATCCTGGTGGTCAGCGCGTCGTTCTGGGTCGTGAAGGTTGACAATCTGAGCTACCTGTTCGGTTCTCTGTTCGACGCCGGGCGCTGGCCGATCGCGGTCTTTCGCGGCGCGCTTTGGTTCGCGTTCACGTTTATTTTCCCGCTGGCCCTGATGACGAGCTACCCGGCCATGGCGCTCCTCGATCGCCTTCCTGCGACCACGGCCATCGCCGCTCTGCTGGGTGGCCTGGCGTTCGCCGGGGCAGCGCGCGTGGTCTGGAGACGCGCGCTCGCGTTCTACACGTCGGCCAGCTCGTAGCCCGATCCAAACATCGGCCAGCCCGTAACCGAGCTACACGTCCGCCAACTCGTAGAGCGAAGCACGGCAGCACCCACTCCGGCGCCAGGTCCGTTCCGCCCGCGGGATCCTCCCACCCCGGCAGGCATACCGGACCTGGCACCGGCAGAGGCGTAAGCTTGGCTAAATAGGACAAGGGAGCAACCCGATTGCCGATTGCGGTCAACCGCCTTTTCTTAATGTCGTCGCGGACTGAAACCTTACGATTAAGTTCCAGGCTGACCCCAGGTTTGGTCTAACATCCACAGCGCCGACCGAATCCCGACGCCTCGTTTGCCCGTGGCGGACAACCATCCGCATTCTCGGACGAAGATCTCCCCAAGTATCCCGCCATCGTGGACGCTGAAGCCATCCAGAGTCAGGTCGAGTCACTTCGGGCCCGCTTCGCCTCGGGCGGGCTACTCGACGCCGAAACCCGCGCCTCCTGCGCCGCGACGTTGGAAACGTTGCGCGGTGTCTGGCGCAACGCGCCGGATCTGTTTCGCCAGGATGTCATGTTGGCGCTCAAGGAAATTTCGGCGGCGCTGCGATCCCCCGGGCCCATCCCGCTGACCCTGACGAACCAGTCCACACCAACCGGTGGAACGTCGTCCATGCCCGGGCGGCGCATGGACGGACGCGCGCCGGAACCGCGCGTGTTTTCGGCCGGGTCGGCCAGCGCCGCCCTGAAGGCCATTTTCGGGTTTGATCGCTTTCGACCCGGCCAAGAGGAAATCATTTCCGCCGTGCTGACCGGTCGCGACTGCATCGGGGTCATGCCGACCGGCGCGGGAAAGTCGCTCACCTACCAGATCCCGGCTCGCCTGCTCGGGGGTACAACGTTGGTGGTGTCCCCCCTCATCGCGCTCATGAAGGACCAGGTCGACGCCATGCAGGAAGCGGGCATTCGGGCGACGTTCATCAACTCCAGCCTGGCACCTGACGAAAGGCGCCGCCGCCTGGAAGGACTCTGGTCGGGCGCCTACGAATTGATTTACGCCGCGCCCGAAGGCATCGAGGCCAGCGTCGGCTCGGCCCTGGCGCGCGCGCGGCTGTCGCTCATCGCCGTCGACGAAGCCCACTGCATCAGTCAATGGGGTCATGACTTTCGTCCCGCTTACCGCAACCTCGCCGGCCTGAAGCGTCGTTTTGGCGGCGTGCCGGTGCTGGCCCTGACCGCCACAGCCACCCACGAAGTCATGCGGGACATCGTTCAGCAACTCGCGATGGTCGACCCCGCCGCCTACCGTGGCAGTTTTTTTCGCCGCAACCTGACCCTGGCGGCCTATCGCAAGGGCGGTGACGCCGACGGAGATCTTGGCGGCCGGGCCTCGGCCAACCCGACCGGGCGGCGGCAGGGCGGCGTCCGGACGTCGATCTTGCGCCTCATCCGGGTGAATCGCGGACAAAGCGGAATCGTCTACTGTCTGTCTCGCAAGGCCGCCGACGGCACCGCCGAATTTCTCCGCTCCGAGGGAATTCGCGCCGCCGCCTACCACGCCGGCCTTCCGACCGACGAGCGCAACGAAATCCAGGACGCGTTTCGCCGCGATCAGGTGGACGTCGTGGTGGCAACAGTCGCCTTCGGAATGGGAATCGACAAACCCGACATCCGCTACGTCATTCACCGCGACATGCCTCGATCGATCGAAGGCTACTACCAGGAGATCGGGCGCGCCGGTCGCGACGGCCTGCCGAGCACGTGTGTCCTCTTTTATTCGTGGGCGGATGTCGCCAGCTATGCACGATTCTCAAGCGATGGGCCGGCGGATGTCGCGCAACGGCAGCAAGAGCAGGCCCGTGAAATGTTCCGGATGGCAGACGACCCCACGCGCTGCCGGCACCAAAGCGTCACCCGCTATCTCGGCGAGTCGATCCCGGCGTGCGGATCGTCGTGTGACGTCTGTACTGGCCACGACGTGTTGGCGGCTTGTGCCCCCACTGCCGCCCGCAACCGACGGTCACAGTCCGTGAGATCCCGCGCCGCGGCGCGCGGGACGCGGGGTCTCGACGCGGCCTCCGACGCGACGGCACCGCGAGAACGAGAGCGGGACGATGACGGTTCGGCCGGCGACGCCCTGTTCGCCCGGTTGCGCCAGCTTCGACGGCGTCTGGCGGACGGGCGCGGAATTCCCGCCTACATGGTGTTCAGCGACGCGACGTTGCAGGAAATTGCCAACCATCGGCCGGCAACCCCCGAGGACCTGTTGGAGATCTCGGGCGTCGGGCCGAAGAAGCTGGCGGCGTATGGGAAGGCGTTCCTGGATCTAATGCGTGACACGGCGTAAGACCTGCGGTAAGCCGCACGGGTGGCACCAACCGGGTAGAGGGGCGCATGGACTTCGCCGAGATCAGCCTTTTTTCGCATTTGGTCGCGCGACCCGAGTCAGACCTGGATCTGGCGCGAGCGGCCCTGCTCATCGCGCTGCCCGAATATCCCACCCTGGACGTGGCCAAGTACATTGAGGAGTTGGATCGGATAGGGGCGACGGCCGCGCTCCGCATCGCCGAGTCGCACGAACTACCCCCGATTGGGATCGTGATTCGCTACCTTTACGAAGAGCTGGGTTTTCATGGCAACACCACCGACTACTACGATCCCAAGAACAGTTTTTTAAACGAAGTACTGGATCGCCGAACCGGTATCCCGATCAGCCTGGCCTTGGTGTTGACCGAAGTTTGTCGGCGCGTCGAAATCGACGCACGCGGAGTTTCGTTCCCGGGTCACTTCCTAGTTCGGGTCACCGACGAAAACGGCGACGTCATGTTTATCGATCCCTTCGACGGGCGACTGCTCGACGATCGGCATCTGGCCGAGCTGCACGAGCGCGCGATTGGAAAGGAAGCGCCTATAGATCCCCGCGTCCTCGAGCCCGCGACCAAAGGGCACGTTCTGTTGCGAATTCTGAACAACCTGCGGGCCATCTACGAGCGCGGCGGCGATCAGGATCGTCTACTCGGTGTCCTGGCGCGCATGCAGGTCTTGAGTCCCGACGATGAAATCCATGGCCGCATCCGACAGCTTGCCGGCAGGGACGCCACCGGCGGACCTTCCCTGAATTGAAGAACCCTCCGCCTCGTTCGCTATAGTGCGAACATGAAACGGGTTCTGGTCCTGGCGGCTGTGATCCGGATCGCGGGGAGCGCCCCTGCGCTCGCGGCGCCCGACGTCGAGCCAACGGGGAGCGGGACGACCACCGAGGCGACCGGCGCCCAAATCGCCGGGGAATCCGCGGTGACTACGGAGGCGCCGTCCCAGACGGATGCGCAAACACCCGTTCCGTTCAGCGATCCCAGTTTCGGACCGCGTTACCGGATCGAGCGGATCGTTGTGCGGGGCAACCGCAAGACGGAATCGGTGCTGATCCTGGGCGAGATCGGGTTGCGTCCCGGTGACGAGGTCATGGCCTCTGACGCACGTGTCGAGGCCGCACGCATCCGGCTTTTGTCGTTGGGTTTCTTCCTGGACGTCCGGCTGGCGCTGACGAAGGGAACGGGACGTGGCGATGCAGTGTTGATCGTCGACGTCGAGGAACGCGGCACGGTCATCCTGAACGCGTTGTACTTGGGATCGAGCGCGGCCACTTCATTCTGGGGCGGGTTCGACATCGCGGAGAACAACCTACTCGGCCGCGGCATCAGCCTGGGCACCGGATTCGTCGCATCGTCTCGCCCCGACGTCGCCGAGGCGGATCGCGATCTCGGCGCGCGCGTGCGAACGCTGGTACCGCCCCTCGGAGGGACGGGACTCATGATCAGTGGAACCGGACTGATTGTTTCGGGCAGCGAGTTCTTTCGTGTGAAGGGCCCCGAAACGAGCGGCGCCCCCGGCGACTTCGTCGCGCTGCGCTTCAAACGCGTGGGGGGCATCGTGGGCGTCGGTCACGCCCTGACGCACGCCGCGCGCGTGTTCCTGGATTTTCGCGAGGAGGGCATCACCGGCAACCTGCCAACCGAACGCACGCGGACATGGCCTTCAGGAACGACGACGCCTATCGCATTCGGCGTGCCGGAGGCATTCAGTCGTGTCGGCTCGGTGACCGGTACCATCGACTTCGATACACGGTCGGATCCCCTGGTTCCGCGCGCGGGCAACCACGTCGCCCTTTCGGTCGAAGGCGCGATCGGCAACCTGTTGTCCAACTACGATTTCTTGAAGCTGGTTTTGCAAGGGTCATTCTATAAACCAACGCGCCGCGGACACATTTTCGGTCTTCACCTGTTTGGTGGAGCCCTATTCGGCACGGCGCCCTTCTTCGATCGATTCTTCATCGGCGACATGAACCTGCTCTTGCCCCCCCGCGCCATGGGGCTGAATTTCTCGACCCAACCGTCGCGCGACGTTCTGGGAACGTCCATCGCCAGCCATCGCTACGACGACTTCGCGGCGCGCGTCCTGGTGGAATACGCGGTTCCTTTGTGGCGGCGGCACGGCCTGATCTACAGCGGAGACGCCTTCATCGCGCTCGGCGCGTTCGGCATGGGCAGCAGGGGCGCCTTGCGCGACCCTATGCGCTCGGGACTCGCGGCGTGGCCGGTGGACGTTACGGGTGATCTCGGCGTGCGGATGGATACCCTGATCGGCGTCTTCACGCTGTCGTTCGCCAACGCACTGGGACGGATTCCGCTCTGACGATGGGTACCAGCCGGCGCGGAACATTGATGGCGATGGCAGCCGTCGTCGCGATCGTGATGCTGTCGCCGCCCGGTTCGCGCGAGGCGAGCGCGGAGCCGTTGCCGGTTCGCACGACCGGACTCGAAGTCCAGGGAGACACCCTGGTGGCGTCCGTGGGTTTGCAAGATCTCTTTACGCCGGGGGCACGTGACCGACTGAAGTCTGGATTCTCGACCCGCGTCCTCATCCGGGTCGTTCTGCGGCAGGAGGGGGCCCCGGACCCCGTGGCGGTCGCCTTTCAGCGTGCGGAGATCATCTATGACATTTGGGACGAGAAATTCCGCGTGCGTGTGACCCGCGGCCCCGGCACCGACCGGACGCTCGACGCGGCGACGGTTGAGCAAGCCGTCGCCGCTGCAACCACACTGTGGAGGTTTCCGTTCGCGGAACGCCCCCAGCTACAACCCGGCCATCGATATTTCCTGGCGATACGCGGCGATCTGAATCCTCTGTCTCAGGAGCTCCAGGCCGAGGTTCGGCGTTGGCTGCGGCAATCGTCGGGCGCGCAGAGGCGACCGGGCTCGGGCGGTGGTGACAGCTTCTTCGGCTCGTTCGTGACGGTGTTCGTGAACCCGCAAATCGAAGACAGCGAGCACCAGGTAAGGTTCGTCTCCCAATCGATTGCTGGCGAGGCTCCCTGATGCGCCTTTCCGCGCCGCGATCCGCCGCTGTCGGACCGCCCTCCCTCCCACGCTTGGGGAACAGGACCCTCCGATTTCCCGGTCGCTTCGAATGGAAAGTGCTGGCGGCGGTCTTCATCGTAGCCACGTTGCCCCTCGGCGCGACGGGCTATTTCCTATCCCGGACTTTGGCGACGGTGGCCGCGATCAACAGCCGCCACCAACAAGAAGTACGCGACTCCCTGGGTCAAGCTCTGGAAGCGTATCGCTTGACCTTTGTCGAGGAGAAGGACAGTTTCCGAGCCCGGGCCGACGAGATCGCGGGCCGGGATCTCGTGCATGCCGCGGATCTGGCGGGGGTCCCCGCGCTGTTGCGCGCGCGCATCATCGTCGGCGACACCGTCGAGGACGAGTGGTCGGTGTCGCGCGCGGATTTCGAGTTGGCACGCGAAGCGCCGCCCAATCTCGTCGAATTGCGTGGATCGCGGCCCAACGCACCCCGCATGCTGGAATTGACCTTTGGCATCGACCGCCAGCTCTACGCGAATTTCCTGTCGCTGCGCCAAGCGATGGAAAAGGAACAGGAACTGGACCGTGTGTTGCCGCTGCTCCTTCCCGGAATCTTCCGCGGCTTGGCGGTGGAGCTGATCGTGGTGCTGCTGGTGGCCACCGCGATCGGTCTGCTCGTCGCACGCCGCGCGACAGGACGTGTGGCGACTCTCCGTGATGCCGCGTCGCGGGTCGCCGACGGCGATCTGTCGGTTCGCATCGCGCCGCGCGGCCGGGACGAGCTGGACGATCTGGGGCGCGCGTTCGACCGAATGGTCGGGGAGTTGGGCGAAGCCCGGTCGCGGCTTGAATACCTGCAAAAGGTGTCCGCTTGGCAAGAGGTAGCGCGACGCCTGGCGCACGAGATCAAGAATCCCCTCACCCCTGTCCAGCTGGTCGTCCAACAGCTGCGATCTCAGTACCAGGGTGACGATGACAAGTACCGCCAACTTCTAAACACCGCGGGCGAGATTCTGGGCGAGGAGATCGGGTCCATCCGCCGGCTGGTCGACGACTTCTCGGCCTTCGCGAAGCTACCCAAGGTCGAGCCGAGCCCCGTCGATCTGGGCGGGCTCATCGAGGACTTCGCGCGGGCGCACCCCGAGTGGCAGGCGTACGTCAGCACCAAACACCCCGCGAGCCCCGTCGAGGCGATGTGTGATCGCATGCTGCTGCGGCGGGTGCTGGCCAACCTGGTCGAAAACGCGATCCAGGCATCGGGCAACGAGGAGCACGTTGCTAGGGTCAGCATCACCGTGTCGTCCGACACGACCATGGGCATGGCGGCGATTCACGTCGACGACAACGGGCCCGGCATTCCGCCGGCGGATGCGGCGCGAATCTTCGATCCCTACTTCACGACCAAGGAACACGGGACTGGTCTGGGCCTGGCGATCGTTCGCAAGATAGCGATCGATCACGGCGGCGACGTGACGGTGTCAAGGGCCCCCGCCCCGCTTTCGGGTGCGCGCTTCAGCATCGAGTTACCCGCGGTCGTTCACGCTGCGGAACGTGCCGGTCCAGGATGAGATGGACGGACCTACCCGCCGGTGATCTCGTTGAGACCTTCGATCACCCGGCTCAGTTCCTCGTCCGGCGATCGCGCGATGCGCTTACCGATTCGCTCTGCCGAGAGCGTGCGCACCTGGCTGATCTTGATCCAAGAACGTTTCATCAAGCCGGGTGCGTGGCTTTCAAGAGTGAGCGGGAATCCGGCGCGAGGTTCTTGGCTGGTCATGGCGACCGCAATCACGGTTCCCGAGCGGCCGTTGAAAACATGCCATCGTCGGCACGGCCGGCTGATGCGGCCATCGGCTCAGGCGGCTTTCATCTGCTGCGCAAGGATGGCGATGCGATCCTTGCTGCGAAGCTTCTCTTTCTTTAGTCGGGCGCGTTCCAGCTGTTCCTCGGACGTGAGCGAGAGGTGGCGGTCCAATTCGGACAAACGCCGTTCTATCTCGGTGTGCCGTTCCTTCAATCGAGAGATCTCTGCTTCCGCACCAACACCCGCTTGGGAACGCTCCATTCTCGACCCTCCGAATTTGGTCACCAGTGACCCACACTTAAGCGTAGCCGGACGCGATTCCGGGTCAACCCCGACCTGATGCGAGTGATGCGAGGCGGCGTCCGCGCGGGCCTGCGCGGGAAAGTCGCTCGCCCCGAAGAATCTTGCCGAAGGATCTTGCGGAGGGATCTTATAGACTGGACGAGTCCCGCGAAGCCCTACACACGGCTCCAGGATATCCAAGGAGCAAGGCGACATGACCACAAAACCAACGAGAGCGCATAAACGTCGCGCGGCGGCATGGTTGCTTGCGATGATGGTCACGAGCTGCGGCGGAACCAGCGCCACGGGAGGCTCGGGTGGCGGGAACTCGGGTGCCGGGGCCACCGGAGGCCGGCAGGCCACGGGAGGCGCCACAGCCTCCGGTGGGGGCGTCGCGACCGGTGGAACCGTGCCGGGTGGCGGCGGATCCCCGACCGGCGGCGGCCACGCTGACAGCGGAGGAACCTCAGGTGGGCCGCCCGGCGGTGGCGGTGACGGTGGCCAGATCGCCGGCACGGGTGGGGCCAGAACGGGAGGCACCGCGGGGGGTACGCCGACGGGATCGCAGGGCGGCGGACAGGCGGCCGGACACCCGGGCGGCTCGGTGGGCGGCGGACAGACCGGCGGCTCCGTGGGCGGCGGGCCGGATAGTGGAGGTGCCGGCCCTGGTGGAAGCGGCCCCGGCGGCAGCGGAGCCGGCGGCGGGACTCCCGCCTTTGACGGCACCTCGGTGATGGCGATCATGCGGCGCGTGGCGGACCACGAAATCGCGCGTTTTGGAAACAACAACAGCAACGGTTGGGTGCGCGCGACCTTCCACACTGGAATGCTGGCCGCGTATCGCGCTCTCGGAGATGCGAAGTACCGCGACTACACCCAACAATGGGGCCAAGCGAATTCGTGGTTGGTATCGAACGAAGCGAGCGGAGGTCCCCGGTTCGCCGACAACCAGGCGTGCTTTCAGAGCTACGCCGAGCTCTACATGGCCAACCCAGTCGCTTCGAACAATGTGATGATCGCGTCCGCGCAAACGGTGTTGAACACCATGGTCGCCGCGCCGATGGCGGGTCGCACCGAATGGTGGTGGTGTGACTCGCTTTTCATGGCGCCGCCCGCTCTGGCTCGGATCGCGAAGGCCACGGGGAAGGCCGAATACCTCACGCTGATGCACACCATGTTCTGGGACAGCAAAGCATTCTTGTTCGATCCCGCGCAAAACCTCTTCTGGCGCGACAGCACCTTCCGAAACACAAGCACGTACTGGGCTCGTGGAAACGGCTGGGTGGTGGCTGGCATTGCCCGCATCCTGGAGGTTCTGCCGGCGACGGACGCGCGACGGCCGGACTACGAAGATCTTCTGCGTCTGATGGCCACCAAGTTGAAGACCATTCAGGCGGCTGACGGTTTCTGGCGTTCCGGGCTGACGGACATGACGTCCTTCACAACGCCCGAATCAAGCGGCACCGCGTTTTTCTGCTATGGCCTGGCGTGGGGCATCAACAACGGCGTCCTCGATCGGGCGACGTTCCTGCCAACCGTGACGAAATCGTGGAACGCGCTGGTCGGCGCGGTCGATGCCCAGGGCCAACTCGGGTGGGTGCAGGCGGTCGGCTCCAAGCCAGGGCCTTCGACGATGAATTCGACCAACGACTACGCAACGGGCGCCTTCCTGCTGTCGGGCGCCGAGATCCTGAAGCTTTGACTCGAATCGTAAGACAACGCGGGGCGATCTGCGCGGCCGTCGGCTTGGTGCTGTTGTCGCTCGGGTGCGGCGCCGCAAGGCAGTCCGGGGGGGGCGTAGTGACGAAGGACGCCGCTCATTCCGATGGACCGGATGCCGCCACTTCCGACACTGCCGACGTAGACCATTCCTACGGACCGGATGCCGCCACTTCCGACACTCCGGAGGTTGATGGTCCTGCTCGCTCCCAGGGCACCCTCGCCGTCGACACGACTTGCGGAATGGTGATCACGGCCGATTGTCCGAACGACCATCTCACTGACGGGCGCTGCGGCCTTGAGGAAGCGGTGCTGGCCCTCAACGATCAGAAGTCGGAGTATGGATGCAATTGGTCGGGCACAATGGGTCTCGATGACCGAATCATCATCCCCACCTCGGGGACCTTCAGCGTCTCGACCCCGCTACACATTTCGCGCGCCGCGACGATCATGTCATCCGACCCGGGTAAGCTGGCCACGATTGAGGCACCGGAGGGAGACGACCTCTTCGGGGTGGCTCCGAACCTGCCGATTTCGATGACGTTCCAAGACCTGCACTTGATCGGCCGGGGAGAGTGGCTCGATGTCCAGGCGAGCGGAATATCGATTTCCGGTGAGTCTCCGGTGGGCGGAGCCACGATCAACGTGACGCAATGCTGGATTGAGCATTTTTCGAACGGGGCGATTGTCGCCAGCGACGTAACTTTGAACGTCACGGACTCGACCCTGGACAGCAACAACAATGATTTCGGGGATGGCGGCGGCGCCATATTTTACGGGACCAACGGTGACGCCAAATCCCAAACTGATTTTCTCACCATCACAAACTCGAGCATCACCCATAATCATTCCACGAAAGGCGGAGCACTCCAGATACAGTCCAACAGCATTTCACGAATCATCAATTCGACCATTTCCGATAACCTGACCGACGGTGGCCATGGCGGTGGAATCAGTTTCGCGAACAATGCCGGCCCCCTTGCCGACGGCGTCCTCCAGATCGTGGAATCGACCATCGCTTACAACGGCAGTACCGAGTTCGACGGCGGGGGGATCGCCGTCGGCGCGAACCGAGAGCTGTTTGTCGACAACGTGAACAACAAGCTGTATCTGGTCGGGAGCATTGTCGCGAACAATTGCCTCGCAAGGATGAACGCGGACCGGTCGTTCACCTGTCTGACCCCCAACGACGTATTTGGAGACATCTACCAACTGCAGGACTCTCTGCTTGGCAACAGCATGTTTTCGACCATCGTCGGCGTCGAGCGGGGCGGTCAAGATCTGGGGGGCGTCGCGTTGATGGACGTCGACCCCGGTCTGGATCCAGCTCTCACCGACCAAGGTGGCCTTGGCGAGCATCACCCACAGGTGCATATGTTGAAAAACACCAGCGTCGCCATCGATGCCACCGCGGCTATTGGGACGCTCATGGGCACGAACGTCGCGTCACCAATCGATCAGACGCACCAACCGCGCGGGTTCGACTACCCTCCGACTGGGGCGAAGACCTTCGATTTGGGGGCCGTCGAGAGACGTACGGCTCCGTGACGCTTTCCGCCCGGGAATTCCGCCTGCGTGGTCCTTAGGGCGCGGCTTCGAACCGTGCTATGTCGGAGTCCTGCGCGAGCAGGAAGTCCAGCTCGTCCTGGCCGTTCAGCAGGCAATAGCGCGCGAACGGATCAATGGGGAACTTCGCCGATGTGCCGTCGGCCAGGGTCAACGTCTGGTCTTCCAGCGAGACGGTGACCAACATTCCTGGTGTGGCCAGCAGGCGTTTGTACACATCGACGCCCACGACGATCGGGAGCAGGCCGTTCTTCAGGGAGTTGCTGCGAAAGATGTCAGCGATCGACGTACTGACGATGGCCCGAAAGCCATAGTCGTACAGCGCCCAGGGCGCGTGCTCGCGCGACGAACCGCATCCGAAATTGTCCCCGGCGACCAGAACCCGTGCGTCCTTGGCCTCGGAGCGGTTCAAGATGAAATCTGGCTTGGGATTTCCCGCGGCGTCGTACCGCCAATCCGAAAACAGGTGGGCGCCGATTCCGACCTTGCTGGTGACCTTCAAGAAGCGGGCCGGAATGATCTGGTCCGTGTCGACATTCTCGATGGGAAGAGCAACGGTCTTAGACTGAAACGTTCGAATGGGTTCCATGGCTGTCTCGTTCTCCCAAGGCTAGCGCGCGAGTTGACGGGCGTCGGTGATGCGACCGGTGACGGCAGCGGCCGCCGCCGTGACGGGGCTGGCCAGGAAGGTGCGACCACCCGCGCCCTGGCGCCCCTCGAAATTGCGGTTGCTGGTGCTGACCGCATATTGTCCCGGCTTCAACTGGTCGCCGTTCATCGCGATACACATCGAGCACCCTGCCTCCCGCCAATCCGCGCCTGCGTCGCGAAAGATCCGATCCAGTCCCTCGGCCTCAGCCTGTAGCTTGATTCGCTGCGATCCCGGAACGACCATCGCCCGCACGCCGTCGGCCACCTTGCGACCGCGGAACACCTCCGCCGCCGCGCGCAGATCCGAAATACGCGAATTGGTGCAGCTGCCGATGAACACCACGTCAATCGCCCGCCCGAGCAGCGGCTTGCCGCCTTCGATCCCCATGTAGGCGAGCGCCTTTCGCGCCGTCGCGTTTGCGGGCTCGGGCACGGACGCGCCGATGGGAATGCCCATTCCCGGGTTGGTCCCGTAGGTGATCATCGGTTCCAGCGAGGCAGCGTCGAAGATCTCCTCACGATCGAACGTCGCACCGGGATCGCTCGGCAACGCCCGCCAGCGCGCGACCGCTTGATCCCAGGCCGGTCCCTTCGGCACGCGCGCACGGCCGGCGAGGTACTGAAAGGTGGTGTCGTCCGGCGCGATCATGCCGGCCCGGGCGCCCGCCTCTATGGACATGTTGCAAACAGTCATCCGTTCTTCCATCGACAACGCCGAGATAGCGGACCCGCGGTACTCGATCACGTGCCCCGTTCCACCGCCGATGCCCAAGCGCGCGATGACCGCCAGGATCACGTCCTTAGCCGTCACGCCGGGCCGCAGCTTGCCGTTGATCGTGATGGCCAGCGTCTTCGGCCGACTTTGCAGCAGGCATTCGGTCGCCAGCACGTGAGAGACCTCGCTGGTGCCGATGCCGAACGCCAGGGCACCGAACGCGCCGTGAGTGCTCGTGTGGCTGTCGCCGCACACGATGGTCATCCCCGGCTGGGTCAATCCCAGTTCGGGACCAATGACATGGACGATGCCCTGCCCCTCGCTGCCAAGCGCGTGCAGCTCGATCCCGAACTCGCGGCAATTTGTTTCAAGCTGACCGAGCTGCGCGGCCGCCTGGTTATCGAGAATCTTGAACTTGCCATCGGCCCCACGGGGCGTCGTGGGCGTCGAATGATCCATGGTCGCGACGGTTCGTTCCGGCCGGCGCACGCGCAGTCCTCGTTCGCGCAGCCACGTGAACGCCTGCGGCGAGGTCACCTCGTGAATCAGGTGGAGATCCACGTACAGGACCGCCGGAGTATCCGCGGTCTGCGAGCGAACCAGGTGGCTCTCCCAAATCTTCTGAAACAGCGTGCGTGGGGCAGCGGTCTTCATGTCCATGTCGGTTGGCCTCTCTTCGATTCCCTATGCCCTGCCAACTGTGGACCATTGGTTGCGATGAATCCAATGACTTGTTTTCATCGCAACCATTCACGGCATGAATTACTTCCCCGCGGCGACCGCCTCGCTCTGGGCACCGGATGACGACGCGCGCGCGAGCGGCAGCTCCAAAGCGTCGGCCAACGCCTCGGCGCTGGCCTCGATGATATTCGGGGACACCCCGATGGTGCTCCAACGTTCCTCGCCGCGCGCCGCTTCAATCAGAACCCGCGTCTTCGCCCCCGTCGCCGCCTCGGGATCAAGAATACGAACCTTGTAATCCACCAAGCGCACGTCGCGCAGCAGCGGGAAAAATCCATTCAGGGCCTTGTGGAACGCTCCGTCGAGCGCGTGCACCGGACCCGTTCCCTCCGCCACGGTGTGAACGATTTCGTTGTGAACCTTCAGCTTCACGGTGGCCTCGGCGAACATGCTGTTGCCACGGCGGCGTTCCGAAATCACGACCACGTCCAGCACCTCGAACGGGGGCGCGTAGCCCGGCTTTCCCCGGCGAACCAGCAACTCGAACGAGCCCTCGGCCGCCTCGAACTGGTATCCCGCCGCCTCCAGATCCTTGATCTGCGCGACGACCGCGCGCTCGCTGCCGACCGTGTCGAGACCCAGCTCGCCGGCGCGCCAACGGACGTTGCCGCGGCCGGACAGCTCGGACACGACGATCTTACGCTGGTTGCCGACCCGCTCGGGGGGGATGTGCTCGTAGCTCGACGTGACCTTCTCGATCGCCGCAACGTGCGCACCGCCCTTGTGCGCGAACGCGGATGCTCCCACGTACGGAGCGTGCGCGCGCGGACGGATGTTGGCGATTTCGCTAATGGTGCGCGACAGCTCGGTCAAACGCGCCAGACGATCGTCCGGGACGCAACGCCGTCCCATCTTCAACTGCAACGCCGGCACGATCGAGATCAGGTTCGCGTTACCGCACCGTTCTCCCCAACCGTTCATGGTTCCTTGAACCTGGGTGCACCCGGCCTCGACGGCCGCCAGAGTATTGGCCACCGCCAGATCGCCGTCGTTGTGAGTGTGGATGCCAAGCGGCGTCGGGACGGTGTTTCGCACCACGGCCACGATTTCGCTGATCTGGCTCGGCAGGCTACCGCCGTTCGTGTCGCACAACGTGATCCAGTCCGCCCCGGCATCCGCCGCCGCGCGCAGGGTCGACAGGGCATAAGCAGGATCGGCGCGATACCCGTCGAAGAAATGCTCGGCGTCGTAGACGACCTCTCGTCCGGCGCTCTTCAGGAATCGCACGCTGTCGGCGATCATCGCAAGGTTCTCATCTGCCGTGGTGCCGAGCACCTTGACGACATGCAACAGCCAGGACTTTCCAAAGATGCAAACCACCGGCGTCTCGGCCTCGATCAACGCACGCATGTTCGTGTCATCTTCCGCCTTCGCACCGGCTCGGCGCGTGCTTCCGAACGCGGTCAGCTTGGCGTGCTTCAGACCCAGTTGCCGGGCGCGACGGAAAAACTCGATGTCCTTGGGGTTCGATCCGGGATAACCGCCTTCGATGAAGTGAATTCCGAAGCCGTCGAGCAGGCGGGCAATCTTCAGCTTGTCCTCGACCGAGAGCGAGAGGCCCTCACTCTGCGTGCCGTCGCGGAGCGTCGTATCGAAGAGCTGAACGTCCATGGCTCGTATCCTTTCCGTGACTCGGGTGAACCGACAAGACTAGGGGAGGTGCGCAGCGATCTCCAGGAAATACGGCAGAGCAGAGGCAGAGCAGAGGCAGAGCACAGGCAGAGCACAGGGAAGGCCACGGGCGAGACAGGGACGGCCTGCGCCGCGCCACGGTCACGTCCGGGGGCTCCGCAATGGCGCACCGAATCGGCCTTCGTGGTGGTAGGTTCCCCGCCATGGCGAAATCACCCTGCCCCATGTCCAAGACCCAGTTCCTCGAAAAGGCCGAATCCGTCAAGATCACGATCGGCAACGCCGAGATCGTGGCCGACAAACGCGAATTCTCGACCGGCTCGTTCGGTTGGTACTACAACGGCAAGACCACTATTACCGTTGA
This sequence comes from Pseudomonadota bacterium, assembly GCA_017881245.1. Classification (GTDB taxonomy): domain Bacteria; phylum Myxococcota_A; class Polyangia; order Fen-1088; family Fen-1088; genus FEN-1088. Next base: position 4,152 of record JADGRC010000168.1, on the reverse strand, counting down.
CGGTAAACCGTTGTCGGTCCAGGTGGGCCTGAATCTGACGGTGGTGGGAAGCAAGGAAGCTGACCGGTAGAGCTGCTTCGGTGCTCGCGGGAGGGCTGGTCTGTGCGCGGCCGACCCGCTTGACGCCGCCGCCGGTATGGCTGAGGAACCTCGGGCCGTGAAAGTCGAATCAGGCGGCGGCGACAGGGTCGGCTCGACTGGAGAACGGTTGCGCATCGGAGTATCGGCGTGCCTCCTCGGTCGCGAGGTGAGGTTCGACGGCCAGCACAAGCGCGATGCCTTTCTGGTCGATGACCTCAGTCCGTTCGTCGACTTCGTTGAGGTCTGTCCCGAGGTGGAAGTGGGAATGAGCATCCCACGCGAAACCCTTCGACTGATCGCGATCGGCGAACGAGGCAAAGTCGGATCGTCGACAGCCACGGCAACCAGATTGGTGGCAACCCGCTCCGGGGAGGACTGGACCGACCGAATGACCGGGTACGCCGAAAGAAGCGCCAGGTTGCTGGCCCGCGAGAACCTGTCTGGATACGTCCTGAAGAAGGATTCACCGAGCTGCGGCCTTCTGCGGGTGAAGCGATACGCCGACACGGACACCGTCCATCCGGCCACGCGCGACGGACAGGGGTTGTTCGCCGCCTGCCTTCAGCGAGCATTTCCCCATTTGCCCATCGAGGAAGAAGGTCGCCTGCGCGACGCCAGGCTACGGGAGAACTTCATCGAGCGAATCTTTGCGTATCACCGGCTCCGCGCGCTGTGGGCCACGCGATGGACGCTCCGATCGTTGATCGCGTTCCACACGATTCACAAGATGGCCCTCTTGGCGCACGATGAGCCGGGCTATCGCCGCCTGGGGCGATTGGTCGCGCTCGGGAAGTCGCTGGCGCGCGAAGAGCTCCGCGATCGCTACGAAGGCGGGTTCATGTCGGCGCTCGCCAAGTTGGCCACGCCCGGCCATCACGCCAACGTGATGACCCACATGTTCGGTCACTTCAGCGACAAGCTGGATGCAACGGCGCGCCGCGAAATCCTGATGGTGGTCGAAGACCACCGGCGCGGGCTAATTCCACTGATCGTTCCCCTGACATTGATCCGCCACTACGTACGTTTGCTTGACGTGTCGTACCTCGGTGACCAGACGTACCTCGATCCGCACCCTAAGGAGCTGATGCTTCGGAATCGGGTTTGACGCTCAAAATCAACTGACCGCCGACTCGACGAACTTCGCGAACGCAGCCCGCGAGTCCCAGCGGGCGAATTCTCGCGCGAGCCGTTTCGCCGCGACGGCGAGCGACGGTTGTGAGAGCACCCGAGCGAAGGCCTCGCGTAACTGCCCCTCATCGAGGGTGCCGGCGCGCAGCAAGATCCCGGCTCCCACTTCGGCGATCGCGGTCATGGCCAGGTACTGGTCCAGGTTGAAGGCGATCCCGACGACCGGGCGCCCCTCGCCGAGCGCCTGATATCCCGTCGTGCTGCCTCCGTTGGAAACGACAGCGACGGAGCGCCGCGCCGCCAAGTGCCCCGGCAGGTAGTCCGCGACGAAGACACGCGGCGGCAAGCTATCGTGTAACAGCCGTGACCGCCCCGCAGTCGCCACCAGAACCTGAAACCCAAGCTGGGAGGCCACGTCGATGACCAGACCAAGCCGCTCGACCCGACCCGATGACCCGAGGGTCACGTAGAGGGTTGGGCGGTTGGGATCAAGTTGGTCCCACCAAACGGGAAGGGACACCGGCGGCGACCACAGCACCGGACCCAGGTAGCGTTGATGCCGCGGCAGTTGCCGGGTCGGGACCAGCGCTGGTACATCCGCAAACAGCGTGTGATCGCCGTGCGTGAGGATTTCCGGCAGCGTCCCGAGCGACGGCAGCCCGAATTTCTTACGGAGCGCGTTCACCGGACGTGCGAAATGCTCGAAGACGCGCGGCAGGGCTTTGGGGAAGTAACGCTCGGCCAGTCTAACGCCCAGCAGACGAACAATAGGATGATCGGGCAAGGGATACCCGGCCCGCAGCACGAAGGGACTCCAATACGCGTTGATCAGGTTGGCATAGGGAATCTTGTCGACGGCCGTCGAGACGCCGAGTGAAAGGCGCAAATCCCCGACCACCAGGTCGGGACGCACCGTGGCGAACAACGTCCGCTCCTCGTGCACATAGCGCTCCAGGGTACGTCGGCCATACAGGCGACGGCCTGACGCGACCCGCGCGTCGACTGTGCGCCCCGAAAGCGAGTAGATCCGGTGCCGAACAAACGTCGTTCCGGCAAAGATCATCTCGTCGAACTGCGCGGACGCGAAGTGGATCTCGTACCGCGCGGGGTCGAGGGCCCGCGCCAGCGTGGCCAGTCGCACAACCTGCGCCAACGTCACCGCCTCGCACGCGAAGAGAATACGACGTGTCATCGCGCGGCCCAACGGCCCAATCCACAAGCCTGATCTCCAATCCCTCTGCCCAAGGTGCTCTACTCGCAGTCTCCCAGAGCGGAACGCGCGAGTTGGCGCCATTCGACGGCGTCCACTCCGAACGTGTCCAGATCGGCGCGCGCCTCCACCGCGGAGGCAAGGGATCGCGCCCGTTCACAATCACCCTTGTCCGCGAAGTACGCCGCCGCCATGGCCTGGTTGCCGGGATAATCGGGCGCCAGCTTTAGGGCCTGCAGGAAGTATGTCGACGCCTTCCGCGACGATCCGACCGATATGAGGGCCGGCGCTTTCCAATACAGGTTGGCGAGCGCCCGCGCGGCGGCCGCGTGGTCGTACGTAGGGTTCGTCCGCTCCAACCGAAGTAACGTCGCTTCGATCTCGGGAATCACACGCAGCGCGAACAGGCGCCCGTGAGTCAGGGCCTCCCCCGCCAGGTTCCCTGCCAACCACAACAACGCGTCGGACGCTTCGGGATTTCCCGACAGGACGGCACGCGCGTTGTCGATGCCTCGCTGGTAGTGACGACGCGCCTCCTCGTCGGAGCCGGCCGCCTTCCCCGCGCGATAGGCCAGTTCAGATTGACTGCGTCCAGCGGTAGTCATGGCATGCATGCCTCCCTCGATATTGACGATCGCAGATACCGTGAGGGCTGTCAGGAAAACGCGACGAACCGGCCGCCGCATCATGGTTGCGCGCCCGGAATTCCACGCGCCAGCGCGGCCAGGGTTTCCGCCACGCCCGCGTAACCCCGCCAGTACCACAGCCACCACCCCGCCATCATGATCCCATGGCCGACCAGGATGAACACGTGACTCCACATTTCCACCACGTCCGACTTACCGCCCAGATACCGCCGCCAGTGCATCACCTCGTCGACCAGACTGTAGATGAAGGACAGCACCGTTAGAACCAATGCCGGCACTGCGAATGTCGCGCCACTCCGGTACGCCGCGCACAGCAACACGCAGCTTGCGATGCCCGCCACGATGATGATGTGGTGGACCATCGCCTCGCCGCCGCGCAAGGCCTCTTTGTAGATCGTCCGGTGTCCAATCGTGTCCAGAGCAATCGCCAGGGTGAAGATGACCGCACCGAACGGAACCAGGTACGCCTCGGGCGGAATTGGCGCCGAGACACGATGAGCGACCCACACGAATCCTCCGCTGCTGAAGCACAGCCCCAGCATCAAGCCGACCCAGGACAAATACACGATCCAGTCGACGCGCTGAAATTGCCGGATGCGCCCGACGTAAAGGACGATCTGCCCCATGGCGGAAAGTTCTCGCTCTCGCTCTCCGCCTCGCGGCAGCTGCGACACTGTCGCCATCATGGCAACCCCGCCCCCCACGCGCGCCGGGGCGCGGGTTCCGGCGCCTCGCCAGGCGAGGCAGGCGCCGGTGTCCGAAAAAGTTTCACCTTGTCCTCCGCCAAGGCACCAATTGGCGGTTCAAACGGCAGCTGAACGATCCGCGGGCCGGACTTGGTCAATCCGGACGCGCCAGGCCCGCCCCTCCCCAAGGCAAACCGTGCGAGCGTGCCGACGGCCGCCTTCGCGAGTAGGAACAGCTTCTTGCGACGCGAAACGATCGCGCGTCCGCCCAGAACGTCGAATCGGCGGCGCGAGATGACTGCGCCGATCTCGGCATAGATCAGCCGCGCCGCTCGGATGGCTACCGCGCATCTCAAGGGCAGATGACCGAGCCCCGCGTCGCCCGAACGATAGAAGCCGT
>JADGRC010000167.1 GCA_017881245.1 Pseudomonadota bacterium | reverse complement strand
GTCTCACTGTCGATGGCGACCAGGGGATGGATGAAGAAACCGGCCGAAACGCCATCCCCGGCCGGTCCGAGGCCACGGCGATTGGCCTCTCGGCCGGCGAAATTGATTTCGGTGGTGTCTTGCGCAACGACAATCCGCCGTCCCGCAGTCGCCGTGACGGTGCGTCCCGCCAGGGTTCCCAGCATCTCCTTGCAGGTCACCGATGGGGCCGACAGAAAACGGTGGATCGCGAGTTCGCCGGCACGCGTCTCTCCAAGCTTGCGGATCACCAGCGATCCGGTCGCCGTCACCCGCTCAAACAGTTCCGTGCCACTCGCCGCCCGCCGCGCATCGCCAAAATACCCGAGCGCCCCCGTCCGTTCCACCATGATGACCCGCCCTTCAAGACAGGATCAGAGAATCGACGAATCAACCGATTCACAAGTGGTGTTTTTCGAGTGAAATGTGTGAACGCCGTAGCCTAATCCTGTCCCTGATTGGTTATTCGCGACTAAATGCCGCAGTCATTTCCCTGAAATTGGCGTCGGCCCTTTCTTCCGCGCCGTCGAGCGCAACGCCGGCCTCGGTCGCTACGAGCGATCCCGTGCCCTGTCCCTTCGCCCATGCGTGGTGCCGACCCAGCTTCGCCGCCCATTGACGGTCGTTGGTTCTGGTCGCCTGCTTGCGGCATGCCCGCAACGGCTTGCGATTCATCCGTTTCGTCCTTTTCGGAAAATCCGCGGGTGATTCCGCGCGTGGCTACCAGCCGGTATCGGTGATCTCTCCAGACCAAACCACGTCGTAAATCCTCGCGCCGCACGGGCACGGCGTGTCTTTGCCAAAGCCATATTTGGCAAGCACTGCTTCGCTTTTCCGATACAACTCGTATTTCACTGTCCCGTGCTATCAAAATTGCGCGCGTCGCGCACTTTGACGGCGCGCTCGCGTGTCTTGTGAAAGCTGACGGCGCGGATAGTCGGCAAGCCGCCGGGTGTCGTTTCGCGGCAGCTCGGTCCGATTCGTTTCATTCAGTTCGCCTTACGAGGTCTATCTGGTGACGTAACGGCCAGATAGATCATCAACACTCATCAACACTCCCTCGGCAGGTGGCGCCACGGGCAACCCGCGCGGACCAGCTAGCAAGCACCTCTCCGGTTGGGATCTTGTCGGGTCTCAACCCTCCAAAATGAAAGTCACCTCCATGGTAATGCGGTACTCCGCGATCTTGCCGTCGACGACGCTGGCCTTTTGATCGAGCACATAAAGCCCTGTTATTCCGCGCAATGTCTTGCCTGCGCGCAGAAGACCCTCGCTGATTGCGGCATCGAAGCTGGTGGGCGATGCCGCGGTAATTTTGCTGACGCTTGCAACTGCCATCTCTTCCTCCCTTGTTGCCACCAACCAAACGGCTGCGGACACGGCACAGTGCAACCAATCAGACCGCCTGCCCAGCCCTGACACCCTTCGCTCGCTCACACCAACCGCAAACCCACAAAAGTCAAAATGAGATTTGCTGTCGTCAACTCGGAGAGATTGCCAGGTGAACCAGTTACCTGTAGGGTGTGGGGTCGCGTGTGAAAGTCGCGAGACGCCGGCGTGGCGCATCTCAGGGCCCGGAAGGTACGGATGACGTGACCCTCGCGAGCGAGCAACAGGCACCTGCAAGGGAGCACCGGATCGGCAAGCCGGGGTTGGTCTACCCAGGCATGTGGGTGGTGTTCATCGTCCTCATCTGCTGTTTCACTGCGTGGGGCGTCGCGGCGGACATGACCACGCCGATGGTCGCGGGCTTCAAGCGCATCTTCGACATGAGCACGTTCCAGGCCTCACTGGTGCAGCTCGCGTACTTCGGCGCATACTTCCTGCTTGCCTTGCCCGCCGCGGTCATCAACGAACGGTTCGGCTACAAGACGGGGATACTGACCGGTCTGGTCCTCGCGGCCACGGGATCCTTCGCGTTCTACCCAGCGAGCAAGCTCATGACCTACACCGCGTTCCTCGTCGCGTTGTTCGCCATTGCCGCGGGATGCTCGATCCTGGAGACGTCCGCCAATCCCTACGTCATCTCGCTCGGCCCGGAGGCGAATGCGACGCGGCGGCTGAACTTCGCGCAGGCGTTCAACCCGGTCGGGACCAACATCGGCGTCCTGCTTGCGGCGACGTTGATCCTCCCGAAGCTCGAGGACCCGGTGAACCTCGCCTCCCTGACGCCGGAGCAGATGCATACAATCCAAGCCGGCGAACTGGGCGCCGTCATGGGCCCCTATCTCGGCCTCGGCTTTGTGCTCCTGGCCATCGCGCTCGTCGTCGCGATCAACAAGTCGCCGAAGATCGTCGAAGAGTTCGAGTCCGGAGACCTCGGCGGGCGAAGCCCGTTCTCCATCCTGTTCCACAACCGCCGCTACACGTTCGGCGTCGCCGCCCAGTTCTTCAACGTCGCGGCGCAGGTATCCACGTGGACCTACTTGATCCAGTACGTGCAGCAAGCCTTGAACGGGTCGTTGCAGCTCGGCGGCTACCTGTTGCAGGTCAGCCTGATCGTGTTCCTCGTGTCCCGGTTTGTCATGGTGTGGGTCATCGGGAGGGTCCGGGCGACGATCATGCTAGCTTTTCTCAGTGGGCTTGCCGTCGCGTTGTGCCTGTTCGCTCTCGTGTCGCCGAACGTCGCCGGCGTGGCCGCCGTAGTGTCCCTCTCGTTCTGCATGTCACTGATGTTCCCGACCATCTACGGCGTGGCGCTGCACGGCCTGGGCCCCGCGACGAAGTTCGGGGCCGCGGGCCTGGTCATGGCCATCGTCGGCGGGGCGATCGTTCCCTTGGTCCAGGGGGCCCTGCTCGACGCCACGTCGCCCGCCGTGTCCTTCCTCGTCCCGGCGGTGTGCTTCGCCGTCGTCGGCTCGTACGCGCTGTTCGACCTCAAGGCGGAACGCATATCGCCGGTGAGCACCTCATGAGGTCACGACTGCGCCCCGTCGCCCTCCTCGGCGCTCTCGTCGTGCTCCTCGCCGCCAGCGGGCCGAGCCGCGGGGGCAACTTAGCCCAGACCACCAAGAGCCTCGAGGTCGCGTCCTGGTGGACGTCCGGGTCCGAGAGTGCCGCGCTCAACGTGCTGTTCGACCGGTTCAAGCAGGCCTATCCCGACGTGACCATCGAAAACGCGGCCGTCAAGGGCGGTGCGGGCAGCAACGTGCAGATCGTCCTGGCAACACGCCTGCGGGAAGGCGACCCGCCCGACGTGTGGCAGACCTTCCTCGGGACGTCGCTGAGAGCATACGCACAGAGCGACCGGATCGTCGACGTGAGCTCCGTGTTCGACCAGACCAAGCTGGCCGGGACCATTCCCGCCTCCGTGCTCGACGCCGCGACCTGGAACGGAAAGCGATGGGGAGTGCCGACCGGCGCGCACCGCGGGAACATGCTCTGGTTCGACCCCGCGCTACTGAGGCAGGCCGATGTGGCCGTTCCCTCGTCCGGGTACGCGGCTGCGACGTTCGCGACCGACCTCGCCGCACTGAAGACCCACGGCGTCACACCCCTCTGCCTCGGCGCGAAGGACCGGTTCACGACCACCGAGCTGTTCGAGAACATCCTCCTTAGCATCGTCGGGGTCAAAGGGTGGTCCGGCATCGCGGCAGACAGGTTCAACTGGAGCGGCCCGGAGGTCCAGAAGGCCCTCGAGCAGCTCGGGCAGATCCTCGACTACGCCGACGCCGCCGCCGCCGCGTCGCTGACATGGGACGAGGCGGCGAAGCAGCTGGCGAGTGGAAAGTGCGCGTTCCTGTCAATGAACGACTCCCTCTACGGCGAGCTCGTTGCCGACGGCGTCGCGCCGTCCGACATCGGCTATACGGCGTACCCGGGAACCGACGGCGCCTTCCTCGCCATCGTCGACACGTTCGTCGCCGCCAAGAACGCCAAGGACGGCCACAACGCCTTGCAGTTCCTGTCCACCATCGGGTCGGCCTCCACGGAGCTGGCGTTCGCCAAGGTCAAGGGCTCGGCACCGCTGCGCAAGGACATCGACCCCTCCTCCCTGCCGAGGTACCAGCAGTGGGCATACCAGGCGATGAACACTGGGACGATCCTGCTGTCCATCACCCATGGAGAGCTACTCAGCCCGCAGTTCCAGCAGGCCATGTACGATGGCGTGGCGGCCTTTGCGCAAAGCCGCAGCGCCAAGGCGTTCACAGACAAGATCCAGCAGGTCGCGGCGGGAGCGGTTCCAGCGGGACACTGACCCAACCGGGCCGAGGACCACGAGCTGAGCAAGTGGCGCCGGGGGGCCGGCCTTCATCCGGCAGATCACGCGAGGGTGGGCTGGTCGCCATCGAGGGCGAAGCCAGAGCCGGCGCGACAAGAAGGCCGCCAAACGCCTCCACGTGTGCTGATCACCGACAAGCTGCGCAGATGCGGGCCTCGGTCGGACGCCTGCACGAAGCCCATCGCGATCGATTCAGTATCGGCTTCGTCGGTTCGACGCTGTACGGCAAGCTGCCGGAAGTGATCCGGAGTTATCGCGCGGCGCGTCCCGACGTCGAAATCATACTTTTGGAATTGACCAGCTTCGAGCAGATCGCCGCCTTGAAGGAGGGCCGTATCGATGTGGGCTTCGGGCGCATTCCGCTGGATGACCCCGCGGTGGAACGCCAACTCCTGCGTAACGAGAAGCTGATTGCAGCGGTTCCGGTGGACCATGCAGTCCTCGGCCGAACGGGGCCCCTAAGGCTGGCAGACCTCGCGGCTGAGCCGCTGATTGTTTATCCGAAGGCGCCGCGGCCGAGCTACGCGGACCAGGTGCTCGCGCTCTACCGTGATCGCGGATTGAAGCCGCCCGGGTTGTATGAGGTGCGCGAACTGCAGACCGCGCTTGGCCTGGTCGCGGCCGGCGCCGGGGTTTGTCTGGTTCCGGCTTCCGTCGAGCGTCTGCGCCGTGACGACGTGGTGTATTGGCCGCTGGACCATGAACCGGTCTTTTCACCAATCTTCATGAGCAATCGCAAGGGCGATCGGTCACCGGAGAGGGACCACCGCGAAAGTGGGGGTGTGGCCGTCCAGCGCCATTTTTGGTCCGGCTGTCTGCCGGGAGCAGACGCCAGAGTTTCACCAGAGTGTTTGAAAAACCGCCG
>JADGRC010000166.1 GCA_017881245.1 Pseudomonadota bacterium | reverse complement strand
CTGATGGTCGGGGCCGGATTCGGTTGGGCGACGGGCGAAGGCGACACCAACGCCGATGTCGCGATCAGCCCGGCGCGGCTGGCGCCCGCCGGCGTCGGTCACTTTGGGCCCGAGGTCGGGTACTGGGTGACCTCGTCGCTGATGCTTTCGGGGCAGCTGCGTTACGAGTACATCACGGGCACAACCTATATCTACGCGACGCACCCGATGCACACGTATCTCACGGCGAACTACGCGCTCGCCCTATTTGCCAAGGCCACCTGGAAATACGGCGAAGGGAAATTTCACCCATTCTTCTCCCTGGCGGCCGGCGGCGGCCGGATTCGGCACGTGGTGACCTTCCGGCACGAGAACCTGGCCAACTGTGGGCCAAACCACAACGAGACCTGCGTCGACACCATCGGCGCGGGGCCGGTGCTGCTTGGCCCAGGCGCTGGATTCATGTACGACGTCAGCGACCGCGCCGCCCTGGTCGTTCAGGTCAACTCCGTGCTCGGGGTCCCGACCTTTACCGTCAACCTCGACGCGAACGTCGGCGTCGCTTTCCGTTTCTAGAATCGTTCACCGCGGTGCCTAGCCTGGCCGGCTCACGGCAGGTTTAAGGCGTCGGCGTTGCGCCGTCGATCACGCGCGGAAGGTGATCGTGGCATACGGCCGCCAACCCCCGGTGCAACAACGGGCTCGCGGCACCGGACTACTCGGCGAGCGCCGGTCCCGCCCGGTCGCCCACCCCCAGCGCGAAGACCAACGCCCGGTCCAGCCGCAGCATGATTTCAGGGGACAAGGTGGCGAGATAGGGACCCGTTTCGTCTTTGGGTAGCGTGAACACGTTGTGAAGGTTGATTGCGCAATGAAACACGTACCCGGGCACCTCTCCCGTCGGCGAGCCCGGGCTCCGTCAAGCCACCCTCTCGGCGATGAGGACTCGTTGGAAATTGCTATCCTTCGACGAAAGTGTGGACCCGCAAGCGAATCTTTCGTCACTGCACGGCACCGTGAAAATCCGTGGTCGGTTCGCGGCGAGTGTCCGTCTACTTCGCTCAGCGAGAGGAATCTTGAAATGAGGCTCACAGCGCCAGGCCCCAAGCAAACGCTTCACTATGCCGGAACGCTACCGCTCGCCGGAATGGTCGGAGCTTTCCTGCTGGCATGTTCTGCTTCGGGCGGGACCTCAGGGCAGGGAACAGGCGGCCAAAACGGCGCCGGTGGCTCGAAGGCGACTGGAGGGGTGACGAGCACGGGAGGAAGCAGTGCCGCCGGGGGAAGCCTCAGCACGGGAGGTTCCGGCGAGGGCGGCGGCTCGGTCGCAACAGGTGCGGGCGGTTCGCCTGCGACGGGTGGCGCCATTGCCACTGGGGGAAGCACAAGCACTGGCGGAGCGGGCGGCACGGGTGTGGCCGTTTCAACCGGTGGAACCCAGCCCACTGGCGGCGCGGGCGGCGCGGGCGGGGCCATTTCAACCGGTGGGGCCCAGCCGACTGGAGGCGCGGGCGGCATCGGGGGTCAGGTTGGTTCGGGCGGTACGAGCGGTTCGGCCGGTACGACAGCGGCCGTCACCGGGCCTTGCGACATCTATTCATCCGGCAACGCACCCTGTGTCGCAGCACACAGCACGGTGCGAGCTCTCGCCGGCGCGTATAGCGGCAACCTCTATCAGGTCAGGCGCGCGTCGGACAACACGACCAAGGACATCGGAGTTCTGACCCCCGGAGGCTTCGCCAACGCCGCCGCGCAAGATTCGTTCTGCGCCAGCACGTCGTGCACCATCTCCGTCATTTATGACCAATCCGGGAAGGGCAACCACCTCACGAAGGCGCCGGCGGGCGGGGCCAAAAGCACACCCGACAACGAAGCCGACGCGAACGCTCTGAAGGTGACCGTCGGTGGCCACATGGTCTATGGCGTTCACATTCCGGCCGGTGTCGGTTATCGCAACGACAAGACCTCGGGCATCGCGGTTAAAGACCAGCCAGAGTCCATGTACATGGTGACCAGCGGCAGTTACTACAATGCTGGGTGCTGCTTCGACTATGGCAACGCAGAGGTGAACAACCTGGACAACGGCAACGGCACCATGGAAGCCATTTATTTCGGAAACTGCACGAATTGGGGCAAGGGTACTGGCACGGGTCCCTGGGTGATGGCGGATCTTGAAAACGGTCTCTTTGCTGGAAAAGACTTCGGGCCCACCTCGACCAACACGACGCTCACCTCCACCTACGTCACGGCCATGGTGATTGGCAGCTCCGGGACTTTTGCGATCAAGGGCGGCAATTCGCAGTCGGGTACCCTGACAACCATGTACAACGGCGCGCGTCCCGCCAATGGCTACAATCCCATGAAGAAGGAGGGGGCCATCATCCTGGGTATCGGCGGTGACAACAGCAACGCTGCTCAGGGGAATTTTTTCGAAGGGTGCATGACCTCCGGCGTCTCGTCCAATGCGACCGATGACGCCGTCCAGATCAACATCGTCGCCGCAGGCTACGGGCACTGACGTGCCTGCCCAGGCTCCGGCACTACCTGGATCGGCTAGTTCAAACTACGGCTACGTTAGCGCCATCTCGCGGTCATGCTTTGACGGTGGTGACCTTGTTGATGGCGGCCAGCAGCAGCTCGACTTTGAAGGGCTTCACGATCCATCCCTTGGCTCCGGATTGGCGCGCCTGCCGAACGAGGGACGGCTGTCCTTCGGATGTCAGCATGATGATGGGCGCAACGACGCCTTCGGTCTGAGCGCTGGCGATCATTTCGAGGCCCGTCATCTTCGGCATGTTGACGTCGCACAACACCGCCGCCAGATCGGCGTGACCGCGGATCTTCTCGAGCCCATCCAGACCGTCAACCGCTTCGATGACCTCGTATCCCGCTGGGGCCAGGGCCATGCGGACCTGTTGTCGGACCGTGTCCGAGTCATCGACGACCAAAACCTTCTTCACTTCGATTGATCTCGACCGAATCACCTGAAATCTTGACGGTGCATCAACCTGCTTCCCCCTTCGTGCAGTTAAAGGACGATGGACGGTCATCCGATTCCTTGCCGGGAGCCTCAGAGTGGGTGGGAATGGCCAAGACATCGACACTTCCGCAAGGCGGCCAATCCGGCGACTCGCCTCCGGATTGGCTCGCCCAGTTTTTTGCAGACGGCTGTGCTCATCTGGATGAATTCCGAGCCGTCCACCCAATGATTTCCAGGCGGAAGAACCGGACGATAGCGTGCTGACCGAAGGAGAAGTGGTGCTGTTTTGAACAGGCCTGTCGAATCCGACGCCCAGGACGGGCAAGATCCCGGCGACCTCGTTGAGATGCGTCCAGTCGAGGTCGACGCGTCCGGTTTGTTCGTCTCTGTCCCGGGGCGGCCCCCATCGAACTCCCTCCTGACTTTGATACTCGCCGCGACCAACGACGGCGTTATGGACTGGAACTTGGTCACAGGCGCGATCCACTATAGCGAGCGCTGGAAGGCTCTCTTGGGTTACGAGGACCGCGACCTCCCGAGTTCGGAGTCGCTTTGGCGGGACCTGTCCCATCCAGACGACCTGCCGGAGGTTGAGGCTCTGCTTCGCGACCACACGGAAAGCCTCTGGCCTTTCGAGCACACCTGGCGGATGCGGCACAAGAACGGTGAATGGCGCTGGTTGCTTGGTCGTGCCGGGACGCTTCACGACAGGCAAGGTACGCCTCAGCGTTGCGTGTGCGTATTCACGGACGTCACCAACCAAGTGTCCGCCCAACGACGATTGGCAGAATTGAAACGCCGCAACGATTTGCTGCTGAGCTCCACAGGCGAGGGGTTCCTGGGAATCGATGCCGCGGCAAGGGTCACCTTCGCCAATCCCGCGGCGCTCCAGTTGATTGGACTGTCCGGATTGGATGTGACGGGCTGGTTACTTGGCGAAGCCATTCCGCATGGGTGCCCCAACGACCGACCGTGTCTCCCCACGACCTGTCCGATCCTCAAACCGTTCTTGGGTGGCGCGGCAAACAAGGTCACGAACGCTACCTTCGGGCGGAAGGATGGATCCTCGTTCGCGGTTGACTACCTCAGCACGCCCGCGCACGAGGGAGACTCGGTAGTCAAAGTCGTTATGACCTTTCGCGACGTCACCGAACAGCGTCGCCTGGAAGCGCAGAACCTACAGGGGCAGAAGCTCGAAGCGCTTGGACAACTGGCCGCGGGGATCGCTCACGAAATCAACACGCCCCTCCAATATGTCGGCGACAACGTGTTCTTCCTGGATACGGCCTTCTCGGACCTGCTGACTCTCGTCGCGGAATATCGACAAGTCGTCACGGCTCTGAAACAAGGCGGCGAGGCCGGCGACCTTCTTGCTCGACTCGAGGCCGTCGAAATCGCCACGGACGTCGAATACTTGAAGGAATGCATCCCCAAGGCAATTGTCACCACGCAGGACGGGATAGGACGCGTCCGCACGATCGTTTCCGCCATGAAGGCGTTCTCGCATCCGGGTGGCGCGGAGAAGTCGGCCGAGGATCTGAACCACGCCATTGAATGCACCACGACGATCGCGGCCAGCACCTGGAGGCACACGGCGACTTTGGAGATGAGGCTCGATCCTGCTTTGCCGAAGGTGAGCTGCTATCTGGGCGACATCAACCAGGTTGTTCTGAACTTGCTCGTGAACGCATCGCACGCGATAGAAGACGCTCAGGCGGGACATCCGGCTGCGACCCTGGGCGTGATCACGGTCGAGACCGGCGTCAAGGATGGCTTCGTCGAGGTACGGATTTCCGATACGGGTTGCGGAATTCCGGAGACGATCCAGCACCGATTGTTTGAACCGTTCTTCACGACCAAGGAGGTCGGTCGCGGCACGGGCCAGGGCCTGACGTTGGCGCGGTCGATGATCGTGGACCGACACGGTGGATACCTCAAATTCACCACCGAAGTGGGAAAAGGCACCACCTTCATCATCGGGCTTCCCTTGCCCACCGGTCCCTGAGGTTAAACGAACCTAAAGTGCCGGCCCGGTTGTGTCGAACGATTGATCGGAAACAGCGTGGTTCCGGGGGAGAACATGATGCGCCTGACCGATGTCGACGAAATTGCAGGAGTTGTGTCGGCCGTGACGGAAGTCATGTGTGGCGCCACCTTTTCTCCATGGGATCCGCTGGCACGCGGTGAATCGCTGAGCGGTCGGATGGTCCTGTTGCCGATGATCGGCCCGCGGCCCATCCGAATCGCGCTGGCCTGTGACTCCCGGGGCAGCAGGGCGCTGGCCGCGGCGATGTTTCATTGCGCGCCCACGGAGGTAAGCCAGGCGCAGATCGACGACGCGATTCGCGAATTGTTGAATGTCGTGGCGGGACAGGTGCAGCGCAAGCTGAGGATTGACCAGGCCCTGGGAATGCCGCGCCCGACAACGTTGGCCGAACTGGGCGGCCCAGGCATTCAGGACTCCGTGCTGTTGCGCAGTCAAGGGGACGTGGACATTCGCCTGTGGATCTTCGAGGAAGGCCGCGTGGCCAAGCCACTTGAGCCGGCTCCCCTTCGTACGAGATTCCGATCCTTGATCAAGCGCTTCGTCCCCTGACGTTCACGGTCGTAGACGCGCGTGGGGAACACCCCGGGGGGAACCCCGGCTCAATCCAAACGCAGGGGGGCCGAATTGTCCCGTTCCACGCGAGTGGGCTCGCTTCCCGGCAGATCCATCCGTTTGGCGGAAGGCGGCTCGCGGTCGGGTTCGCGGGCGGCTGTGACGCGGTTTCGCCCGGACGATTTGGCCGCGTACATGGCGCGGTCGGCCCGATCGATCAGGCCGTCCACGTGGTCTCCCTTTTCGTATGAGGCGACACCGATGGACACGGTCACGGGGATCGGTTCACCCACGGAATCCCTGACCTCCATGGCGGCGATCGCCGCACGAATTCGTTCGGCGCTCACCAGAGCGCCAGGCGCGTCGGCTCCCGTCAAGGCCACGACGAACTCCTCGCCGCCCCAGCGGCCCGCGAGGTCCACCTTGCGAATTTGCCGGACCAAGAGCGGTCCCAGAGCGGCCAGAACCGCGTCACCCGAAGGATGACCGCGGTGGTCGTTGATCGCCTTGAAGTGGTCGACGTCGAGTAGAAGGACACAGAGCGGATACCCGTGCCGCTGCGATCGGGCCACTTCCCGGTCGAGCGACGCCGTGAAGGCGCGGCGGTTCATCAGCCCCGTCAGAGGGTCGACGGTCGCGAGGCGTTGCGATTCCTCAATCAGGGCGACGATGCGAATAGGTCCCGCCAGCTCGCGCGCGATGATCGACAGAAGAGCAACGTCCTTTGAATGTGGAGTCTCGCGCGGCGCCAATGCAACCGCGCCGATGACATCCGGCCCCAGCCGAATCGGAAACTGGATGGGGCTCGCCCCGGTCGCGTCGTCGTAGGCGTCCTCGTCCTCGACCTTCAGGATGGGTAGGGTCAACGAATTCCCGGACGCGATGAAGGGCGCCATGACAGCGCGTGCCTCCTCCTCCGAGCGTTGGTACGCCAGGGGATGGGTATGTAGGCCCAAGCGCTCGGGACGTTGCGTATAGACACTCAACCATCGGTAGCTGCTGACTCGCGAGACGAACTGGGCCAGCAGGTCCAAGAGCCGCCCGAAACTGCCGCAGGCGCTGAGGGCGCGAATTTCCGAGGCGACGAGCGATTCAAATAGGGCTGTGTCCAGGTGCGCCGCGATGCGGTCCCGGATATCGCGTTCTTCCTCGCCGCAGAGCTGGATGAACGAGTCCTGCGACGGGATGGTCGACGCAATCGCGGCGCCGAGCGCGCGCACCAGATCGCCCATTCGACCCAGACCCACGTAGGCCGCAGCCCCAGCGCGATCAGCCCAGAATCGGCTGTGTCGGTCAAGTTCCGGACCACGCAGAATCACGGGAACGCGTTCAGTCGCGGGCTCACCGCGAAGAAGCCTGCACAGTTGCACGCCCGAAATGCCCGGCATCCAAAGATCGGCCACTACGGCGGCCGGAGGATCCGCCAACGCCAGGGCCGCGCCCTCGGCGGCGGACGGCGTCACGGTTACGACATAGCCCTGCATGCGCAAACGCTCGGCCAGCGTTTCCCGTGTGTCCGTGGAGTCGACCAGAATGATGGGCAGGGCGGTCACTTTCTGCAATCTATCGGTCGAATGCCGAACAACTGAATATGACCTGAACGAAGATCCCGGGGAAGGTTCCGTACCTTCAGCGCGATCTGCCGGGCCAACTTCGGATGGGCGGATGGGCGGATGGGCGGATGGGCCCGAAAGCAGTGGGAGGACCCTCCGCTTTGGTTCCCCGGCCGGGGGCGCGCGCCGCGAGTCAAGTTCTTTCGAAAACTGCCGTTTCTTACGGTCTTGACCCTGACAACGTCAGAAGCCGGCACCAAGCCGTCCAACCCGTTGACCGCGGAACAATACGAACAGTTAAGGCTCGTGGTGACGGACGCGTGTGTGGACATGTTCACCTCTAGCGGGTTCGCGGTGAGAGTTCTCAGTTTGAACGCGCCGCCACCGAAGCACGCGAACGACATCGCCGGAGTCATCGGCTTCGCAGGAGCGGTTCGCGGAACATTGATGATTTCCGCGCGGTCGCAGCTGTTTCGCAGCACGAATCCAGCAATGGACAACGCGACGTCGCCTAGCGATGTCGATTCATCCGACTGGACCGGAGAGATGGCCAATCAGATCCTCGGTCGCGTGAAGAGGCGCTTTTGCGAACGCGGACGGGACTTTCAGGCCGACCCACCCTGCGCGATCGAAGGACGCGAGATCAGTAGGCGATTTCCCGATCGCGCTGGAGTCGTGGATCTGGCCTTGGCCGTGGGCGGCGACCTACTTTTGATCTGCTTCGAGGTGACGCCCCCGATTGACGGCCAGTTGTTCCCGGAGGCTGCCCAGCCCATCGCGGTATCCAGCGAAGGGGAAATGTTCCTGTTCTGATGTGGCCTGGCAAAGCCAGAACCAAGCGCGGCGAGGACGAGGCAAATGTCGACCAAGATATTGATTGTTGATGATTCCCGTACGATCCGGCATCAGGTCGGAAGCGCTTTGGTTCGGGAGGGCTACGAAGTTCTCGAAGCCGAGGATGGCGTGCAGGGCCTGAATGCGATTGGGGCCGCGCGCGACATCGCGCTGGTCATTTGCGATTTCAACATGCCGAACATGAACGGCCTGGAAATGCTTTCGGCGGTCAAAGCCGACGCCCGCAACGCGTCGCTGCCGGTCGTCATGTTGACCACGGAGGGCAAGGCCGAGCTGATTTCACAGGCCAAGCGCGGGGGGGCGAAGGGCTGGGTAGTCAAACCCTTCAAACCCGACCAGCTCCTGGCGGCGGTACGCAAGATCATCGGGACCTGACGACGCGGAACGTGTGAATCGCGGAGCACCGCCCGGCGCGCGCCCGGCGCGGCGACGACCTACTCCAACGCCTTGTCGATGTGTCTAAGAGCATCGGTTCGTAGACCGAAGCTCGCGCGAACCAAGTTGATGTCCACCACGGTCTTCACCGAAAGAGGCAGCTCCACGGGACGGTCTTCCACCCGCCAATCGTTGTCCGACAGGTCGAAAATGAGATTCGCCGCCTGTAGGCCAAGAGCTTCGTGGTCAGGCACGACAGCCAAAGCGCCAAAGGGCGCGCTCGGATTTACAAAATTGGAGA
The DNA here is from genome assembly GCA_017881245.1 of Pseudomonadota bacterium. Classification (GTDB taxonomy): domain Bacteria; phylum Myxococcota_A; class Polyangia; order Fen-1088; family Fen-1088; genus FEN-1088. The sequence goes on along the minus strand of JADGRC010000166.1, from coordinate 4,050 downwards.
CGCCCACAATGAGTGGAAGTTTTGCGTCGCTCGTCACTACGCGCCAGGCATCGTCCAGGAACCCTTCGTCCCGCACCAGGATGTTGTCATTGAGCATCCAGATAGCATCGACCTTCTTGTTTTTGGCAAGGTCGCGAAGCGCGTCGCGTAGTCCTGCGGCCGTCACGTCGTTGGGTACGGAAACAGAAATGACCTCGACGTGCTCCCGGACCGCCAGAGCCGTCTGGCGTTCAACAAGCTTCCGAAATGCCGGGCGATAGATGACCCCAATTCGGTTGATCGGGGTCGTCGTCACCGATCGGAGATTAACGAAGGCAGTGACGCCCGGAACCTCATAGGCTATGCCCGTCGACCGTCGAATCAAGGGTTGGGCCTCTTCCACGAAAGAGGCCATCAACAGGACCGTGGGGGGCATTGCAGCCGTCGGATCGGCCAGCTGGTATTGGCGATACAGGTTCATGGTGGCGTTGTTCATCAGGACCAGGCAATCCGGCTTGACTGAGTGGATCTCGGCGGCGATGTCGTTGGCTTTGGTCTGCGGCCCAACGGTGAACGTCCGGATGTTGAAGTTTTTCTGCACCTCCGAAACCAGACTCTTCCGAACGTCGACGAAGTTGGATGACGTGGGCATGGCGATGAGGAGAGTGGGAACTCCCGCTCGCGTGAGGGGGTCGACAATGACCACGTTGCCCTGTGATGCCCCCCCTCGATCGGCGCCCGTCGTCGCGCAGGCTGAAAGATACAGAAGAAAGATGCAGAACGAGGCCGTTTTCCCCGACGTATTGTGGTTGCCGTTCATGAGCGGTTCCATGAGACGCGTCTTGACAGGCTTCATGGAACGCTCCAGGAATCGACGCCCAATAGACGTTTTGTGGGTGCATCCAGCGCCTGGAAAGATTTGACGACGACGTCCCGAACGGCCGGAGTCAGGACCGCGACCGCGGCCAACCCCACCGGCGCACCTGGCAGATCCTTGGTCTTGATGACCAGTCGGGTGCGTTCTCGTAACTGGTTCAGCGTGAAGTTGGAAAGCACAATCCCGTCGGCCGCGGAGAACTCAAGCAGGGGTAGAAGGTCCTCTATCTTGGCCACGCGCTTGACCTTCACGTCGGTGGCTTTCAGCAAGACATTGAGAAAGGCCTGGGTACCGTCGCGGCCGAGCAAGTCCACCATCCCAATGCTTTTCCCGGACAATGAACCCTCCAGGGGCTGGTTCACCGAGGCGAGGACGTAGGGCTCGCTGGCCTTTCCGTCGCGCTTCCCCTGCAGGGTGGGGATCTTCCCCCGCTGCTCCAGAACCGGCGTAATGCCAACGACCGCGTCCGGATGGTTGTTGCCAAGTCCCTCCTCGAAGTCGCGAAAGCGTCCAAAGACGGTAACGGCCAATTGAGGCATGCGGTCCTGAAGCGTCTTTTCCACTGCGCTGGCCTTGGCGTCGACCTGAAGGAACACATGAACCACCGGTCTGTTGCCGTCAGCGCGGGCCTGTCGCGGAGCACGCGCGACGAGCAGAAGGCCTGCCGCAAACAGGGACCACGTGATGAAGTGCGGAAGGAATTCGGGCCGGACAGGGATTCTCTTCATCGACCAGGAGCTTAGCCAAGCTGGGTCCGAAGGGAAGCGCCGAGGTCACGTACGAGGGTTCGTGACGCTCAAGGATATCGGGCGAACCGTCGAGCACGGGGCATCAGCGTGGCCCTGTATAGGCACATCGTCGGCTTCGCCGACCCGAACGAAAAGATATCACGCCCACGCGTATCGCGTGGGACGCGTGTGCCCCGCCATGGGCATTTTCTTGGCCCGCGCGAGACCCTGTTGATTTCCACGTGTCTTTTTCTGTCCTGGATGGCGACCGGAGGAGCACGCAACGTCCGCGGGCAGACTTCATCCGCCACCGCCGACGCCGGCACCGCCGACGCCGGCACCGCCGATGTCCCCGATTCAGGCCAGGCAGCGCCGCCTGCCGCAGCGCCACAACCATCGGGCGATCAACGACCGCCGAACGCCCCGCGACCGTCAAGCGAAACGCCGTCCCCAAAAACGGCTCCTGAGAGCTCCAACGCCAGCGCGGCGATGCCCATCGATACGATGATCCAGCCAGCCGGTGATCTGCTGATGTCGAACGATCCGAATGTTGCCGGTCCGGGCGAACTGAGCCTCGAAGCCCTTTTCAATACCGATATATCGGTGGCCTCCAAGAGCCTGATGAAGCAGAACGAGGCACCGTCCATCGTGACTGTCATTACGCGCCCCATGATTGCGGCGCTGGGCAGTCGCAGCGTGGCCGAAGCCCTACGTGATGTTCCGGGTTTCTACATGATCGACGACTTCGTCACTTCGAATATTGCGGTTCGTGGGGTGAACGCGGGTCCCAATTCATGGAGCCGCATCATCAAGGTCATGGTCGACGGACACCCGGTCACCGACTACAGCACGGGTGGCACCTTCCTCGGACCAGAGCTGATCCCCATTGAGGTCGTCGAGTCCATCGAGGTCATACGCGGCGCCGGATCGGCACTTTATGGAGCCAATGCCTTCCTGGGAGTCATCAACATCGTAACGATGAAACCGAAGGAGAAGGGGTCCTTTGTTGAAACCGGCGCCGAGGCCGGAAGCACCCATGGCAATCCGGGTGGAAGCGGGCATGTCCTCGGAAGCGTGACCGTCGGTGACAGCCCCCTCTCCTATATCCTGGTGTCGGCGCGACACGACCAGTTCAATCGCTCTGGGTTGCAGGTTCCCGACGGATCGCCCAGTCAACAAACCTACGCGGGGCGGTCAAGTCAGAACGACCTGACACGGCCGACCAGCCTATTCGCCAAGGGTGTGTTTGATCTCGGCCGTCTCGGTAGTTTGGCGACGCAATATCAGTTGCAGCGCATTGATGCGATGGCTGAATTCTCCGACCTCAGCGTCATGAGCCACGACAACCGAATCGTCCGTTCAAACAGCATCATCGGGGCCGACCACTCGCTGTCCTATTTGAAGGACACGCTTGTCCTTCACACGTCCGGAACCTACACCGATACACAGGACCTTCCCGGGCAAACACTGGACGCGGGCGACACCCAGTTCACGTACCGACGCGAGCGGATGAACCGTACGTATCAGGTTGGAACGGAACTGTCCTATCACTACAAGCGCCAATCCGCTCTGTTGGGCGCGGACTACATGTCCACGAGCGATTCAGGTGACGCCGTTTACCAGGTCGTCCGTCAGGCACCGAACGTGCAGAACGGTGGCAATCAGATCCTGTTTGCCCCGGGGCACATGATGAACATCGGCAATGCCGGCGTATTTGCGCAGGCCATCGTCCGCCCTCACGACAAAGTGGGGATCACTGCGGGAATGCGATACGACTGGAACGACACATTCGGCAATTCGTTCAACCCGCGCCTGGCAGTGGTGCTGCAGCCGCTCCCAAGTACCTATGTGAAGGCCCTTTACGGGACCTCCTTCGTTCCGCCTACGCCGACTCAGCTTTATGCGGTGCCCTTGCGCTTTGACGGTGGCGTCCTCGGTAACGCCCAACTGAAAAATCAAAGGGCCCGAACGACCGAATTGCAGATCGGCTACAAGGCCAAAGCCGTTCTGGACGTTGCTCTTGATGGCTTCTACACCGTGATCGACGACCGCATCGAGTTCGAGTCGGTCGGAAATCAGATGCGGGCCAGAAACCTGACCGCGAGCCGATCCCATGGCCTGGAACTGTCAAGCTATTTGAACTTTCAGCCGATGTTCGCTCGATTGGCCGCGTCATATCAAGAAACTAGATCCGACATACCGACACCGACGCCCCTGTGGTGGGGGCGCCTGTATTCCCCCGCCGGTCCGGGGGGGGACAGGTCGCTCGGCTTTCCGGCGTTGATGGCCAACGCGACGATCGGCGTCACCTTGCCCCGATACCACTTTGAGATGGCGTTGAGCGCGCGAGCCGTGAGCTCGCGCAAGGCGTCGGCAGCCAACAGCTACGTGGCGGGGAAGACCTATCTGCTTGATTCCTATACCGTGGTCGATGTGAACGTTTCGAGTCTCGAGGTGAGACTCATT
>JADGRC010000165.1 GCA_017881245.1 Pseudomonadota bacterium | reverse complement strand
GGCGCTCGCGGGGCAGGTTCCCAAGCTGAGGGTCGCGGGTTCGAGCCCCGTCTCCCGCTTACGATCTAAGTGATTGATCTGCAATGAGAACGGCCATCGGATCGCGGTGACCGTTTCGCATTTCTGAAAGGTTGGTGTCCGTTCCGGTGTCCGATGCTCGTCCTTTCAGCACGCGACGTTCAGCTTGTGCAGCCCGGATGGCATCCTCGCTGGGGTGGGATAGGAAATCCAATCGAGGTCGTGGAAGTAAGGCGCGACGCTACACGCCGCGCCACGACTTCGCGTGCGGTCCGGGTGGGCTCGTGCGCCCGTCTGTCGGCGTCGCGGGTCGTCGCGCCGTGACGGGGTTGCCCCACGCACCCGGAAACAATCGCCAGCTCGTGGCATCTGGAACCGGCAGCGCGCGCGGCCGGACTCTCAACCGCTCCCCGCGACTAGCCACCCAACTGACATTGTGCCAAGTTCCCCGGCGGACGTGGCCCCTCATCCTCCGGTTTGTCGCCACACCCCCTGACCCAGTGGCGCGAGCCCGGAGTGCCCCATGTCGCATTCGACCCAGTCCATTCCTGTCAGGTGTTCCCCGTTGTTGACAGCGGTGGTGGCCCTGTTGGCGGCCTGTTCGGCGAGTCCCACGAGCACCGGCAACCCGACCGGCACTCCGGCGTCGCTTGCCATTGCGAGCGGCGATGCCCAGTTCACGGCTCCCGGCAGCGCGTTGCCGGTCCATCCCGCCGTGACCGTCAAGGACGCGTCGGGTCAGCCGGTCGCGAGGGTGACGGTCACCTTTGCCGTTGATTCCGGCGGCGGGTCGTTGTCGGCGACGTCGGCGGTGAGCGGTAGCGACGGCGTGGCGACGGCGGGCGTCTGGACGCTTGGCCCCGCCGAGGGGCGCAACACACTCAAGGTTACTGCCGGGTCGCTCGTTCCGCTCACGATTGTCGCGACGGCCGTCGCGGCTGCGGGGAGCTTTCCGACGACGACGATTGGCACCGGCGGCGGATCGATCGTGGTGAGTCAGCCGGGCGCGCTCAATGGATTCAAGCTCGATATTCCGGGTGGTGCGTTCGGGGCACCGCTGCAGGCCACCGTGAGCTACTCATCGAATGCGGGCTTCCCCACAATCAGCGGCGTCACACCGGTGAGTCCGATCGTGACGATCACGAGTGCGACGCCGGGATATGCCGCGAAGCCGTTGACGCTGCATATCCCTGCCGTCGTCCCGCCGAACACCTTTCCAGTGATCGTGATGTTCGACTCGGCGAGTGGCGCCCGCGAAGTGCTGACGACGGTGAAGTGGGACTCCACCGGGGCGACCGCACTGCTGGGAAGTCTCTCGTCAGCAAATCTCCTCGGCACGTCGACCTCGGTTGGCGGCCTTCGGCGCGCTCTCATGGGCCCGGTGGCCGTCCATTTCATCACGATCGGAATTCCTATGGCCGCGTTGATGGCGGACTTCGATACCGGTTTCCGTCCCGGCAACGACGACTGGGAGTTCAGGGCCCGGCCGACACAGGTGGACACCATCAACACGGCGCTGGGGATGTCCGCCACAGCGCTCTGGTACTTCTCGGCGCACCCGAGCGCCACCAAGCTGTGGAACCGTTTTCAGGAGGCATCGGGGGTTGAGCTGAGCGACCGGCGCGGGCTCCGCTGGGTTTCGGAGATGAGCAACGCCATGGAAGCGTCCGTCGCCCCGGCAATCCAGACGGCGTTGGCCGATCGGCTCGACGAGGGGACAACGGCCGACCAACAGCAGTTCTATACCATCCGCGCTGCTTTCGCGCTCGGACAGGGGGCACCGCAACCCCAGATGGTTTCTCTGCAGGACGCCGCGCCCTCAAACCTCTACCGAGCCTTTGTGATCGTCTATAAGGCGGTGGGACAGACGTTGTTCATCGCAGACCCGGAATACCCGGGCGACGCGACCCGGGCGCTCACCTTTGTGGCCGGTGGCGCCATGCAACCATATGTCTCGTTTGGGAATGCCCTGCGCAATCCGTTCTCGATGGGGCTGAGCACGCTGCTTCCACTCGCGTCATTGAGCGCCAGCTATCCAAGTGTGGTCAATGGAACGATCGGTGCGAGTGACTTCTTCGCGTATCATCTGCATAGCAAGTACGGGGTGCTTGGCGACACCATCTGGGTACCGGACACGTTGCGGGTCTGGGCGGAGTGCGCCGCCTGCTCGCCGCTCACGTCGTCTCCCTCTGCGCCGGAGGCGACTGCCTCGCTCACTGGCATCGACCGCTGGACTTTCAAGTCGTCTGGGTGGGTGTCATCGGGGTCGGCAACGGTCCTTGGCTACAACACGACATCCTTCACGGCACCACTCGTCCTCACGGATGGGCTTGTCATCTCTGAACAGGGCGAGATTGTCGCCGGCTCGGCGTTTCAGTATTGGATGGACTGGAAACAGATCATGGTCGTCAAAGTTGCGGATACGATTAGCACCGCAACGCTCACCGCAAGCAACGGCGGGATGCCACCGCTCACGCTCGTGCAACAAACCAAGGGCCTCCTGCCCACGCACCAGACCTATAGCTGGGACTTCAACGACGGTACTGCAAAGGTGACGGTCAACGACAACGCGACCGTGCAACACACATACAAGCTGGGGATCTACACGATTACCGGGCAGCTCCTCGACGTGACGACCAACCAGCCCCTTGCCAGCACGGCTCTCGTGGATACCGTGAAGCCGCTGCATTTTGTCTGGCAGCTGGACCAGGTAACGCTTGCGTCATCCGTGCCCACGCTGGCCAATCAGATGGATACCACCATTCAGGCCGCCGCCAATGGGCTGCTCACCAATGTGCTGCAGACCCCCGGCAACAATCTGATCTTCGCCACGGACTCCACCAATTGTTCGACGGCGGCGTTTGAGCACTTCCGGCCTGGCGACGCTGTCGTCACTACCGGGCTGGTGGTCGGTGAGCCCACAATCGTTGCCGCCGCGAATTGTATTGCTGGCGGCAGCTTCACCATGGGGCCCCTCGGCCAGGGCGGCCTCGCCGGGAATGGGCCAAGCGGATCGGGCCCTGCCTTGATCGGCGGGGGCAGCGCCTCGATCAATGCGATCATGGCTGGCACGAACCTGAACGGCACCGTGAGATGGAATCTCCCGTACTCCGGAGGGTCAGGCATATATACCCTCACCTTCCACGCGGTGCAGGTTCCATAAGCCGGGCCGACCCTCCGGGCGAAGCGACAACGTTCGCCATGAGCCCGGAACTCAATTCGGGGGCGGTCCGGGCGACTCGTCGGGAGGATGAGGGATAGTAGGAAATTCAATCGGGGTCGTGGAAGTATGGCGCGCCGCGGCCACGGAGCAGCGAGGTAGAGAGGTGGTCCCGCTTCTCTGTACAGCGAAACCGGTCGGTTAATTGGATCGGCGAGCACCAGGCCGCTGCCCGTAACCCCTCGCCGGCCCCCAAGCGCCGGATCATCCGGCCTCGCCCCATCGGCGTCAATCACGCTATCTTATGGATGTTCGCTGAGCCCTCGTGTGCGCGGGTTGATGGTGTCGCCACTCCCAGCTTCACTTGACTCCTGGCTCAGTGAACAGCCTCCTCAGACCGATTTCCAGCCATTTAAAGTGGATCCCAGTACCGATCCACCCGGAGTGTCGAAATGTCGCGTCCTGTCGCTGTCTACCGCCTGCTCGCCGCGGGAATCGCCTTGCTTGCCATGGCCGCTTGCTCGGCGTCGACCACGACGACTCCACTGCCAGCGGGGACGTCCGTCGCCACCGTGGCCGTTTCGCC
>JADGRC010000164.1 GCA_017881245.1 Pseudomonadota bacterium | reverse complement strand
CGCTGGTCGGGCTGCGCACGCTGATTGGGCCCGACGCACCGGCCGATCTGGACATCGACGATTCCGATTTCGAACCGATCGATGTCCCAAAACGGCCGGTGACCTACTACGAGGAACAGGCCCGGTTCAATCGTCCAGAGGTTCGCGCGCTCGACTTCGCGCTGAAGGCCAAGCACGCCCTTTCGGATCTGGAGCGGCGGCGCGAGTATCCGGACCTGTTCCTGATTGGAACGGCCGCCTTCGCCTATGCGCCCACCGTCGACACGCCGAAGAACGCCTTCCTGTCCAACCCATTCAACTCGTTCGGAGCCGGGGTGGCCGCCGGATTGCGCGTGCCGCTCGATTTGGGACCGAGATTGGCGCGCGCGGATCGCATGCACGCCGAAGCCGACGAATTCGAGCTGCGCCGACGCGAAGCCCTCGGTGGCATCGCTCTCGAGATTCAAAAATCCTACGCCGAAGTGACGGAGGCGTCCGACCGCGTGGAGGCGCTAAACAAGGGACAGAAGGCGGGAAAGGCCTGGGTCACGGCCGTGGCCCAGAATTTCGCCATCGGCCTCGCCGAGGCACGCGACTTTTCGGAGGCCCTGAACGCTTTTTTTCAGATGCGCGCCCGCTACCTCCAGTCGGTCTACGACCTCAACGTGGCGGTCGCGGCACTCGGTCGCGCGACGGGCGCGTCCGTGCCTTGAGTCGAGATTCTCCAATGCTCACATTTCGGTCGTTCCGACCATGGGGCGTTCCAACAGGCTACGGGGTCCGAGATGTCCCGCCCCCTGCCCCATCCGCCGGGCCCGGCGTTGTCCGGGGCGTACCGACCGCCGCGCGCGATTCGGAAGCGCCTGCCGTAACCGACGCCACCGCCGAGTAGCTGCGCACGAACGCGGCGTATTCGTCGCGCAGCTTCGGATACACGTCGGCCGGCGCGTTCAAAACCAAGAACGTCACGACGCCACCTCGATCGATTGTGGTGATTTCACCCACCCGGGCGGCGCCCTCGTGGCGCTCACTGAACTGAACGTGGTGGCTGCCGGGAACGACGGCGGGCAATGATTTCATCTTCGCCGCTGGAAACATTTTGCGGGCGCCGTCACGCGCCAGCGCCGCGCGCGCCGCCGGCCCGCCTGGTCGCTGGGCCAGCACAACCGCCGCGGCGCGATCGGCGTGTCCATCCGGCAATAACACCCGGCCCGTTACCAGATTCCCGAGCAACCCCGACTCCGAGCTCGCGGATACCCCGACCAGGCGCCAGGTGAGCGGCCACCGAATCCGAAAGCCCAGATCCTGACTTTCGACGCCGATTTCATCGGCCATCGCAAAATACCGAATCGTTGAGCCGGACGAATCATCCGCTCGGGATCGCTCGGCGCGAAGGCGCTCCAATGCCGCGCGCGCCGACACAGCGGTTGCGCGGTTCGGCGCCTTCTTCAACACGTCATCCAACACCGCGCTGGCCGCGATCTCGGCCGCCGGCCATTCCAGATGAGCACCCAGCGCCAGCGCGCGACCCGCCAACTCACGCCGGTCAAGATCGAAGGATTCGTCCGCGACCAGCGACCAAGCCTCATCGACCAGATCGTGGACCCTTGCGCTGACCACTTCCTTGGCCTCGTCGCCCGCCGCCAACAACGGCGGGCTGTGCCCGACCGTTCGCTCCAGGTGATCCAGATCGCGGCCGAGCTCCCGGATGTGCGCAATCGTGTCGTCCTTCTTCACGCGAATTCGAAATGCCCGCACTTGGGGATGCAGCGTCCGACCGTCCGGAAGAAAGAACAAAGGACTGGCTGGACGGGTCGACGGCCCCCGGCCGTCGGGACCCACCTCGATCGTCACCCACTGCTCGTCCACCTGTCCCCCGACCACGGCCATCTTCCCGCAAACGCCAGCGCCGCGCGTGCGCACCAGAATATCGCCCTTGGCAATCTCGGACCCCGGCACCGCGCTGTAAAGACCAAGCGTGACGTTCTTTGCTTCGGCGTCGAGCAGACCCTCCGAACGCAGGGGACTGGGGTAACGCCACCAACCGGGGGGCGCCTGGGTCCGATCTTCCTCGATTTCGGGCACGACCCCGCCCGCCTGTTCCACCGCCTGCCAGGCGATCACGGCCGATCGATCCCAGCCCTGCCATCCGGGGGGTGTTGCGACGGCGTCATCTTGGACGCAGGTCGAAGTGGATTGGGTGGCGGGGGCCGTAGACGTGCCGCCGACCACCCCGATCCCGACCAAGGACGCCAGGAGGCGAAACACCGATTCCCCGATCAAACCCCGATGAAAAGCCGGTGCCCGAAATTGGGCTCCAAGTCCGACGCGAAGATCTTGTCAGCGGAAGCCTTCACGTCGTACTCCACGCGCTTGAATTCGAAGACCTTGGTGTCGGTGTCGTAAAGAACATAGCTGGCTCGCGGATCATAGTCGCGCGGCTGCCCCACCGAGCCGACACTGACGATGTATTTCCAACCCGGGCGCAGTTCGAACTTCTGCGCGACCACATCGTGCGTGGCCCCCGTCTCGGACAACGCGAAAGCCTTGCACAGATGGGAATGTCCAATCAGAGTCAAGTGCGCCATCTTCGGCCAGATCGACATACACTGCGCCGCCTGATCCCTCGCGAAAATGTAATCGAATTCCTCGATATTCAAGGGCGAGCCGTGGCAGAAATGGACGTCGCCTTCCCGAACCTCGTAGGGCAGCGCTTTCAACCAATCCATGTGGTCGGACTGCAGTTCCTTTGCGTGTAGATCGAGCGCATGTCGGGCCGCGTGATAGTAGTAGGAATAGTCCATGCGGCCGGCGACGGCCGCGTCGTGGTTGCCGAGGATCGTGTGTGCCACGCGCGACCGAATCAACGCACACGTTTCGTTCGGACTGGCGCCGTAGCCGACCACGTCCCCCAAACAAACCGTCCGTTCCACCCCGGCGGCGTCCATCGCCTTGAAGCAGGCCTCGAGCGCCTCAATGTTCGCGTGAATGTCCGAAACAATTCCTAGGCGCATCGCGGTTACCGACCGTTGAACCTAGCATCGAAATCGCGCGAAGTCCCGGCCGGACGCTCCCTGTTGCCCTGTTGCCCTGTTGCCTGCCATCCCGTTGCCTCGCCTTCATTTGGTCGCCGACATCGTCGACCCGAGGCGCGGTCAAAAACGGGGCATGGACTCACCGACGCGGGCGGCGTTCGCGCCAAGCCTCACACCATCGAAGGCTTGCGCGGCGGTCAGCACCACTCGGCCCAGAACCGAACTCAGCTCGACCACGGGCCGCTCCGCGGTGGCACTGGAGGCCAGGCGAGCGCCAGCCGGCGTCGCTATGGCGCGCGATCGATCACCCTGCCGCCACAGCGTACGCAGCGGAATCGTGGAGGCAATCGGCTTCGGGGAGCGCACGTGCAATTCGAAACCGGATCCCACAGCTCCCGACGGCATCGAGACGACCGCCAACCGGACCTCTCCGCTGTAACTGCGCAAATCGTAGTGCGCACTCGGTTGCAATAGGCCGAGCAGCACCACCTCGCCCGTGGTCGCCGACAGGCGAACCTCGTGCGACCGGATATCGGCGGCTTGGATGTCGCCGTCAACGACGCGCGCATCGACCCGAGCGCCGGCAATGCCTTCGAGACGGAGCAGTCCCTCGACGCCATCCAAATCCACGTCGCCATCGACCGCCAATACGGTCTGGCCGCCGCGCAACTGCCGGGTCACCACGCGGCCATGCACGTCCGACACGCCGATGCGCCCCCCCGTCGTCTCCAGACGCGCCCCCGCCCTGAGCCCGGAGGCCGACAAGTCGCCGGCGAACGTCTTGGCTTCGATCTGCAGGGCCGCCGGCACCTCTACGACCAGATCCACGCGGCTCGCGATGAGCGGCAGCGCCTGCTCTCGTCCGCCCATGTCCACTCGGGTCTCCACCGACACCTCGCCGCCCGCCCATGCCGTGAAGTGGACGCGCAGGCGGGCCAACGCCTCGGGCGAAGCCGAGCTCTTCTCGGCAATGATGTGTATCGCGTCTGTCCGGTTCCAGGCCTTGATGATCACGTTGCCAAGTGGATTCTCGATGCGCAACCGTTCGGCGCCTGGAACAGGGACGATCACCTCGCGTGAATCCAGGGGGCGCCGGGAGGGTGCGATCGCTGCGTCCGCCGTGAATACGCCGCCGTCGGTCGCGGCGTGGACGAACCCCGGCACGCCGACCAGTGCCAGCAGCCCGATCGTCAGGGAAGCGAAACGCGCGCACAACCCGCCGCGAGTCACCGAAAGCCCTCCGCGGTCGCGGGAGAGCCGCGATGAACCGCTTCGGCCAGGAAGTCGATCTGTCGCCGATACGCCGAAAACAACATGTCGGCACCCGCGCTGTCCCCCGGATCCCGCCGGGCCACCGCGCGCGAATGGTCCACCGCCTCGTCAAGTCTGGCGAGACGATCGTCGACGCGCGCACGCGTCTCCGGATCCCACAACGTCTTCTCGTAGTCTAGAATCTTGCGCAGACGATTGACCGCCTGTTCATACGAAACCGCCGCGCGTTCCAGCTCGCGTTCCGCTTCGGCCAGCAAGGGATCGGCGTCCCGCGCCAGCATCTGTCCGGGTCCGGGTCCCTGACCGTGCCGTTGTCCTTCCCCCGCGGCCGGCGTACTACCCGTCCAGGCATCGCGCAGACGCCCGAGTCCCCCCGTCAGCACGACCACCGCCGCCGCCCCCGCCAACGCTCCGATGAGAGTGGCTCGCCACGACCATGGCCGCCGGGCCGGCCCATCCAACGCGCCCTCGATCGCGGACCAGAGCGTCGGGGGCGGCTCCGGCCTGTCGAGGCCGCGCGTGGCAAGGACCTGCGTCCGCAATTCGCCCGCGATCTTCATACAGTGCGCGCACGACTCGACGTGCGCGCGCACGACGGCGGTGTCGCGCTCGGACACATCACCCGATATCCAGGCGGATAGCCGCTCGGGATCCACATGACGGGTCCCCGGCGCGCTCATCGTCCCCCCTGCCCGGACCCGGTCCCGCTATCCCAAAGATGCGCGGCGGTGATGCCTTCCAGCGCCAGTATCTCGCGCAGCTTCGCCCGCGCCTTGTGCAACTGCGATTTGGATGTGCCCACGTGGCAACCCAAGACGGCGGCGATCTCTTCGTGCTCCAGACCCTCCACATCGTGCAGGACGACGACGGTCCGGTATCCGACGGGCAGTTTGGCGAGTCCCCGTTCGAGGCGCATGCGCAAAACGGCGTCCCGGGCGCCCGGTCCCCCGTCGGGCGAGAACAAGGGGGGCGCTGCTTCCACCGCCCGTCCCTCCAGCACTTCGCTCGGGGGTGGCCTGCGCGATCGGTGCGACAACGCGGCGTTGACCGCCAGCCGGTAGATCCAGGTGCCGAGGGCCGAATCCCCGCGAAAACGGGCGAGGCCGCGAAAGATGCGAATGAAGGCCTCCTGGGAAACCTCCTCGGCCTCGGAGGGGCCGGCAATCCGCGCGGCCAGCGCGAACACGCGTCTCTTGTAGCGGTGATACAGCGCCTCCCGGCTACCTGGCGCTCCCCGTCGGACCGCGTCAACGAGCGCCGACTCGTCGATGGCCCGCTCGTCGCGCGTCAGCGTCAACGGGCCAATGCCCGCGTCCCGGTCGGCGGCGGCGTACATGTTGGGTTCCGGATCTTTGACTGGCATGGACTGACCACGGGTTGCCCGTTATGGCGGCAGTGGGCGGGAGGCGGGCAATGGTACATTCCCCGGCCGCATGCGGCCCGTCATCTTGGCGTGTTTTTTCCTGTCCGGCGCCTCGGGGCTCGTTCTCGAGATGTTGTGGACCCGGATGCTGACTCTCGTGTTCGGGTCGACGACCCTGGCCGTGTCCACGGTTCTGACGGCGTTCATGGGAGGCCTGGGACTCGGGTCATACTTGGCCGGCCGCGTCGCGGATCGCCTGAAGACGCCGGCGCGCACTTACGCGCTCGTCGAAGCCGCCATCGGCGTCTACGCGCTGCTCGTCCCGGTGGCCATCTCGTTTTATCCCGGCCTGAACCGCTGGTTGTGGACGACTTTCGGCGATCACTACGCGCTGCTGTCGCTCTTCCGTTTCATGGCCTCAGCAGCCCTGCTGATCTTGCCCACCACCCTCATGGGAGCGACGCTGCCAATTCTAGCGCGACACTTCGTGCGGCATCCCTGGGAGCTGCGGCGGGTCGGCCTCCGCATCGGCACGCTGTACTCGGTGAACCTGTTTGGAGCGGTCGCGGGTGCCTTCTTCGCCGGCTTCGTGTTTCTCCCCAGCTGGGGCGTGGCTTGGACCAACGTGACGGCGGCGTCGTTCAATCTGACGCTGGCGGCCGCCATTTTGATTGCGCGCCGCTCGCCGCGCTTCGCGGACACGCGCCCGGTAGGTCAAGACGCGATGGACCAATTGCTCGAAACAGCCGCCGCCAGCGGCGACGCGAACGCGGAGGAAGCTCTGCCGCCCGAAGTGGTCGTCACGCCGGTTGCCCGTCGCGTGGCCCTGGCGGCCTTCGCCGTCTCCGGAGCGACCGCCATGACGTTGCAGGTGCTGTGGACGCGCGCGCTTGCGGTGCTCATCGGTTCATCGATCTACTCGTTCACGCTCATCCTGCTCGCCTTCCTGATCGGACTCGGTTCGGGATCGGCGCTCGGAGGGCGCCTGACGGGCAGGACCCGCCATCCTGTGCGCTGGCTCGGAGCACTGCACATCGCCATCGCGGTGACCATCGGCCTGTCGTATCTGGTCACCGATCACTTGCCGCTGGTGTTCACCTGGCTGCTCGAATCCGCGAGCTTTGGCGTCGACGCCGTTCTGATCTGCCAGTTCGCCCTGGTCTGCATCACGATATTGCCCACCACCATCTTGATGGGCAGCGTGTTCCCGTTGACCGCGCGCATTGCCAGCGCCCGGCTCGAGAGCGTGGGCAAGGATATCGGGAATGCTTATGCGCTCAACACCGTCGGGGCAATCATCGGATCATTCCTGTCGGGATTCGTGATCCTGCCGGGCCTCGGCCTACAACGCGGAATCTATCTGGTGACCGCGATTGGGCTGGGACTGGCGGCGGTCCTGTTCGCTGTCGCGCCGCAGTTGCCACGACGCCGGCGCCTACTGGGGATCGGCCTCGCGGCGGCTCTGGCGGGCACGGGTCTTTTCTTGCCGGGTTGGAATCTGACGCTGTTTTCGTCGGGATTTTTTCGCGTGTCGATCGCGCGCGACTACATCTACCGCCGGATCCACAAGAAAGAATGGAAATTCCCAAGTCTGGCCTTCTACGAGGACGGCATAGCGACGACTGTTTCCGTCGACCGATGGGGCAAGACGCTGTCCTTGAAGAACAACGGCAAGGTCGACGCCTCGAACGAAGGCGACATGCCCACGCAGATCACGGTTGGGCTGTTGCCCCTGTTGCTCTACCCCGGCGACCATCCGCCGAAGGTCGCATTGATCGGGTACGGATCGGGCGTGACCGCGGGCGCGATCACGCAGTATCCCATCGCCTCGCTCGAGCTCGTGGAACTGGAGCCGGCGATCCTTTATCGCGCGTCTCACCTATTCGACGACGTCAACCACCGTCCGCAGGAGAATCCGCGCGTGACCGTCCACGCGGGAGATGGCCGCAACTTCTTGACGCAGCGGACGGACAAGTTCGACGTGATCGTCAGCCAGCCGTCGAATCCATGGCTGACGGGCGTGTCCAACCTGTTCACGCGCGAGTATTTTCGCGACATCAAACGCCGCTTGGCGCCCGGCGGCATCTTCTGCCAATGGGCACAGCTCTATGAGCTCGCCCCCTGGAACATCAAGACCATCTACCGGACCGTTCGCGACGAATTCCGCTATGTGTACGTGTTCTCCGCGGAGGATCTGTCGTCCGATACCATCCTGATCGCCAGTCAGGAACCCCTGAAGCTCGACTTGGGCGCGGTGGAGCGGGCGCTGGCTCATCCGCAAACGCGCGCCGAAGCGAAGCGGGGGGAGCTGGAATCCCCGCACGATGTCTTCGCATATCTGTTGCTCGCCCCGGACGAACTGGAATCGTTCACCACGGCATCGCCCATCAATACCGACGACAACGCGCGCATCGAATTTTCAGCGCCGCGCGATCTCCTGGGATACGCCAAGTTCGACCCGTACCTGGCCAAGGTCTACGGACCCTTGTGGCCCTATGGACATCTTACCGAAGTCGTGACGGGCTACGATGGCCCCGACCGCAGCGCGCGTTGCGGCGGTCTTGGCCGCAGCCTGCTGGCGCACGGTAAGGCGCGCGAGGCGGAGCTGTGGACCCGCCGCGCCGAGGCCGCGGGGGACTCGCCGGAGGCGAGGCAGGCCCGGCTGCTCTTGCGATTGGTGTCGACCCGCCTCGATCGGGATCCCGAGATCGCGCTTGCTCCCGTTGATGGCCTGACGTCTCCCGAGCCCAAGGTGGCCGGGAAGTTGACGGCGGAGGACGCACGCCGCGCGGTCGAGGAGTACCCGGACGTTCTGGCCGCCGTCAACGCTCACCGCTACGCCACCGCCTATAAGATCCTGGAAAAATGGCCGGAGTCGCTGTGGACCGGGCTCGGACAGGATTTCAGTCTGCTAGAGGGTTTCTTGGACTACAAGGCCGAACAGTACGTCGATGCCGTCGAGGAATTGAAACCGCTTTCGGAGGACAGGGCGTTCGCCGCCCGCCGACCCGAGGTCTTCTACTATCTCGGCAGATCCCACTACGCCAATGCCAACTACACGAAGGCGGTGGCCGCGCTGGAAAGATTCATCGAAGGCCAACGGAGACTCGCGCGCCCGGTGCTGCCCGGGTCGTAAGCGGATTCGCGGAGCCCCACGCTCGCGGCGAGCGTCGTGATACGATGTGGGCATGCCGGAGCAAATACCCGACGTCGTCGGGGTCGGCTTGGCCACGCTAGATCAGATCGGCTTCGGCCCGCGGTCCCGAGACCCGTCGGTCGAGATGACGACTTTCACGGTTCAAGCGGGTGGTCCAACCGGCACGGCGCTCGCGACCATGGCGGCGTTTGGCGCCAGGGCGAAGTACTTCGGACGTCTGGGCGATGACGAGTTCGGACAGATCATTCAGCGGCGGTTGGGCAGCTTTGGTGTCGATACTTCTTCGGTGCTGCTCGAGGCCGACCGGATGTCGCCGGTGACCTTCACACTGATCGAGGACCGGGCAGGACGGCGGTACGTCCGTTACACACGCGGGGACACCACGCCCCTGGAGGTCAAGGACCTGCCGCCGACGCTGTTCGACCAGGTTCGGCTGCTCTATATCGACGCCGAGATGCCCGCCATTCAGATTGCGGCGGCAGAGCGCGCACGGGCGCGCGGCGCGCGGGTGCTGCTCGGAATTCGCCGCATGGGCCCAGGCCTCGGCGAGCTTCTGGACCTGGCCGATATCGTGATTGCCTCGGAACGGGTCGCTGCCGAGATTGCCCATTCATCGGACCTGGAACGTACGCTCGTCGAACTCACCAAGATGGGCCCGGAAATCGCCGTCGTCACGCTCGGAGAGGACGGCGCGGTCGGCCTACACGAGAATAAGCTCGTTCGGCAGCAGGCTCTCGCGATCGACGTGGTGGACGTGACCGGGGCCGGCTCGGTATTCCGGGGTGCCTTCGGCTACGCTCTGCTACAAGATTGGCCTTTGGAGCGAGCCGTCCCGTTCGCCAATGCCGCCGCGGGTCTGAATTGCACGAGCATCGGCGGACAGGGCGGCATTCCCACGCGGGAAGCCGTCGAGCGAGCCGCCGCCGGATAGCGGCTTTGGCCCGCCCACACCTCGCGTCCACGCCGCATGCCGGGGACCGCAGTCTTGGGCGGGTCTCAAAAAGTCAGCGCGATCCAGGTGGTGAATGCGTACTAAGTGTCGCTTCGCGGCCGCTGGCTCCCGCCGCCAACATCGGCTCGTCGGCGGCTGTCTTGGACTTGACCACCTCCGGCTCGCGCTTAACGGGTTTCAACCGCCCGCTGTGCAACTCCCCCTCCAGCATCGCGTCCATCCAATCCGTGGAACCAGGGTCGATGTGCCGCAAATTCATAGCCAGTACCCTCCCTTTAATGTGGCGCACACGAGGCGCCTATGGTTGCAAGAATACGATCCTCCTGTTTCCGAAACCTTTCAAGCACGATTTTTATTCGTAACTTCGCCCAAAAAAAGGAGGGCAAAAAACGCGTACCGAAAGGTCGTTTTCGACCCTACACATGCGGCGAGGACGCAGCCATTGCGCGCGACACCGAATGATTTATTAACCGGAACGACGGAAGTGGCTGACCCAGACGGGCGCGTCAGTTCTTGGCCGGCGTTGGTGCGTCCGGCTTCTCGTGGCGCTGCGTTTCAGGCCCCAGATCCTTCACGAATTCCGCACTGACATTGGCGGCCGTCCCCCAGCGCGACTTCGACCAGCGTGTCTCGTACGCGTACAACAGGCCAAGCACCCCCCGCATCTGGCGTAACGCGATCGGGCGCTGGGCAGCGATGTTTTGTTGTTCCAAGCGATCCTCGAGCTCGTCGTAAAGCTCCAGACGCCCCGATGCGGCGACCAGGCGATAACGCGCCACCTTCAAGCCACGAGCCACCTGGCCATCGATCGTGAAGGCGGCGCGGGGGCTCACGCCCACCTCGTCCCAGGCGAGCGGCACCAGCGAGGTTCCCTGAATTCGTTCGCCGACCGGCGCTCCGGCCAGGTCCATCATTGTCGTGTACAGATCCATTATCTCGACGTCGGCGTGAATCACCTTGCCGATCGGCATGCGTCCGGGCGCGCGGATCAACAACGGAACGTGCGTCAGCTCTTGATAGACCGACTGGCCGTGCCCAAACCGTCCGTGCTCGCCGAATTCGTCGCCGTGGTCGGACACCACGATGATCGCGGAACGCTCGTAAAGGCCGGCCGCCTTCAAGTCGGCGATGAACGTCGCGAACACCGCGTCGCTCTGGGTGATCTCACCATCATGCAAGGCTTCGAGATACGCTTTGTCATTGTCGTTGATCTTCAACTTTCCCGCGCCGATTAAGCCAAGCTGCACGCCGGTCAGCGCGGGTTTCAGCGGGCCCTTATAAGGTTTGTTCCAATACTTCTTCAGGAACTGGGGCTTGGGCGTGTACGCAACGTGTGGGTCCACCGTGGCGAGGTAGGCAAACTCAGGTTTCTTCTGGTTCTGGAGAACCCAGATCTTGGCGTTTTTCCACAGATAGTCGGCCCCGTTGGGCAAGTTTTCACGAATGAAGTTTCGATAGGCGTCCCACCCGCGCTCGAATCCCCATTTGCCCGACACATAGCCGTTCGACGAGAAGATGGCTGTCCGATAGCCTTTTTTCTTCAGTTCCTCCGCGATGAACGCGACGTCCTTCGACAGCTTCGCCTCGTGGGCGATGGCCTTGTGAACCGGAGGATAGACGCCCGTCAGCAACGAAGCGTGGGACGGCAACGACCACGTGCCCGGGACCTGGGCCCATTCGAATCGCGTCGCGTCCGCGGCGAAGGCGTCGTAGTTGGGGGTCTCCACCCGCGTCTTCGGGTTGTAGACGCGCACCTTGTCGGCGCGCAGGGTGTCGACCATCCACACAAAGATGTGATCGAAGCGCGGCTCCGCCGGGACGGTTGGGCCCGACGGCGCACGAACCACGAGCCGGGGCTCGGCCCACCGAACGGTCCCCCCGCGAGAGACGAGATCGATGCGCGCGGCCCGGCCGGCGGCCACGCCCAGCGGGAGCGACACGTCCGTCCATCGACCTTCGGAAACTGCGTCCAGCAGCTGGCGGGGCGGCTGGCCGTCGACGGCCAGGCGGACGATTGCGTGAGCCCCCGCCACATCGGAGCCATGCGACAGGTCGAGCGTCGCACCTTCGGGTATCTGAAGGTAGTACGACAGACGGGAGCCCTTCCCCGCGATCGCGATAGCGCTCCGATGCACGCCACTGAGGACCGCGTCCGCGACTCGTGCGCCGACAGGTTCCAGGACCGGGATCCCGGCGCCGGTGGCGGCAGCAGCGCCCGCGGCGTTGGCCTTGCCCAGCGTCAAGTCCGTGAAAGCGGCTGCACTGCGCTTCGTTCCGAGGGCGGCGGCCGCGCGAAACGTGAAGCGAATTCGATTCTCACCCGGGCGGATCGCCGCAGCCGGCACGACGACCTGATACCGCTCCCGGTGCGCCGCCTCCACAGCCAAGGTTCCGACGGGGGTTTCGTTGACGAATACGGACACCTTCTGCTTGGGCGCCAACGAACGCGCCGTGAACGTCAGTGTCGCCGCGCCCGGCGCGGTGCCCCCCACCCCATCTCCGTCGCTGTCAATGGGAACGAAGAGCTGCCCGGACAATCCCGAAACAAACGCCGCGGGGACTCCCCCATCCTTCTCCCCCAGAATCCAGGAGGTCTTCCAGCCGCCGTCGATGTACTTGAGAAAATCCAGCGAGCCGGCCTCTATGATCAGAGCCCCCTCCCGATGGGCGGAGGCGTGAACCCGGTTGTTCAGGAGATCCATGGCGACTCGCGCATTCGCACCAGGCGCGACGTCCACGATGGGTTTGGGCGGCGCCTCAGGCGGCGCCCCGGTCGCGATTCCGCAACCTGCGGTGGCAAGCGCGACAAGAAGCACCTGCGTGCGCATACAAGTGCGCGTGTTCTGACTGTTGGGCTTGCGGCTGCACTTGCCCGTGCTCTTGCGCGTACTCTTCAAGGCTCGCGAGGATCGGGCGCCCAAGGGTTAACGGAAGTAACGCGACCATCGACGCCAGTCAAGATTCGGCGACGCCCGTCAAGATTCGGGGACGCCAGTCAAGATTCGGGAATGTACGGCCGACCGGGCGACGGCTCTCACGATGCCTCTCGGTTGGGTTTGTGCGGGCCTGCCGCTCGTGGTAGCTGCAAGGTTCGCGAATGGGAATGACTTTTCGCTGGCGCCTCGGCCCCATCGCCGCTTCCATCTTGGCGGGATGCATCGGCGCCGGGATGCTGGATGTGCTCGTCAGCGTGGTTCGCGCCTCTTCGAGCACCGGGAGCCTGCCCGGTTTGTTTTTGCTCGGACTGGGACTCTACGGCGCCGCGGGAATGGTGGCCGCGGCGGTCCTCGGCTTGCTGGCCACCGGCGTTGTCCGCGCGCTTCCGGGGGGGATCGCGGGCCTGGCGGCGGACGAACGCCGCGATTCACTGGTGGTGACCGGTATTCTGGCCGCGACGAGCGGGATCATGGTCATGGCGTGCATCGTCGCCCTTGGGCACAAGGTCGTCGTTCGGCCGATGCAGAGCGACAAGTTGGCAACCATCGCGGTCGCGGGACTGGTTCTGCTGGCGGCGCCGTTCGGGGGGGCGATCGCGGTCGGGTTGCTCAGGCCAATCGGGCGTTGGGTCACGCCACGACTGCCGCGCCCCGCGCGTGCCAGCCGGACATCGCTGCTGTTGGTGGCCGGAGCGGCCACAGGAATTGTCGCGACCGCGGGCGCGTTTTCGCGGGCCGACTGGCGCGTTCTCGACCTTTCGCCCTTCGTGGCCCTCGCAATGGCCGCCGTCGCGGGGCTTGCGCACGGTCTTTTCTGGTACCGCTCGACGGTGGGCCGGCGCCTGGCACCGCTCGTGCCGGCGACTTTTCTTTCGCTTGCGATCGTCACCGTCGTCGTCGTGTCGCTGCTTGCGGCATCTCGACTGCCGGAAAGCAGTCCTGCGTTTCAAGCCGCGGACGAAGGCTCGTTGGGATTGCGCATGGCCTTGCGCATCGCGCGGGCCGCCACGGACGGCGACGGCGACGGTTTCTCGGCGCGCTTCGGGGGGGGAGACTGCGACGACAAGAACGCGGATGTCCACCCAGGCGCGGAAGACATCCCCGGAAACCATATCGACGAGAACTGCGAGGGAGGAGACGCCGCGCCCATCGCCGAGGACCCTTCAATCGAAGACGCGACCGATGCCAATCCTGTGGTGGCAGTCGCCAAGGCGTCCGGTCCTGGCAGGACGGGCACCGGCGGCGATGCGACCGGCGCGCCGGACGCGGTCGTGGCGGGCACCGCGTTCAAGGGCAACATCCTGATTGTCACCATCGACGCCCTCCGCGGAGATCGCCTCGGCGTCGCCGGCTACAGGAATGCAAGCGGGCGGTCACTGACCCCCAACCTCGATGCGCTCGCGAATCGGGGGGCATACTTCAAACGCGTGTGGTCGCAGGCGCCCAACACGCCCCGATCGTTCCCCGCCATTTTGACCAGTCAGTATCCGTCGGCGGTGAAGTGGGACAAGGCGACGGTCAACTATCCCGTCGTGCTTCCGGCCAACCACACGTTCTTCGAGGATTTGCGTGCCGCTGGCCTGACGCCGGTCGGCATTTTTTCGCACTTCTATTTCACGCCGGATCGAGGCATCAGCAAAGACTTCAAGGAATGGTCGAACGATGGTGCCGGAACCATCGCGGAATCAAACAAAGATTCGGCATCACCACGAATCGTTCCGCGGGTCCTGGCGCGGCTGAGGAAAGCGGCGGCGACGCATGAGCGATTCGTACTTTGGACGCACTTGTTCGAACCGCATTCGAGCTACATGCCTCACAAGGAATTCCCCGGCACCGGCGCGAGCGGGGTGGCTGGATTGATGGAGAAATACGACAACGAGATCGCATTCGTCGACATGTGGGTGGGCAAATTGCTGAAAGCCGTGAGTGACCTGGGATTGGCGAAGAGCACCGCGATCGTCGTGATGGCGGATCACGGGGAGGCCTGGGGCGAACACAAGGCATATTTTCACGGGCAAGATCTCTTCGACGAGCAACTGCGGATTCCGCTCATCATCGCGATTCCAGGACGCGCTGCCATGATCAGCGACGAACCCGTCGCGGCGGTGGACCTGGCCCCGACGCTCGTGGAGCTGGTTGGCGCGCCCGTTCCCAGGTCGTTTCGGGGTCGGAGCCTGCTGCCGGCCATCGCCGGCCAAACGCTGCCGGCGCGCCCCCTTTACGGCGAGCTCATGCCCGCCACCGCCTGGCCCCACCACGCGTCCATGATGATTGACGGCGACAAGAAGGTCATCCACCGCGTCAGCGAGCGGCGCTGGGAACTGTACGACCTCGCCCGCGATCCCGGCGAGAAGCACAACCTCTCCGACGATCCCGGGCAGCGCGCCGCCTTCGACCGCATGCGCGCCATGCTGATGGCCTTCGAGGAACGGAAACACTGAATTCCCTTGGGGGTGCTCCGGGTGTCTCAAAAGGACACCCAACGAAGAAAGATGAGCGCCCTCAGTCTGAGCTTCCGCCATGCCAAGCGGCCGCCGCATCCGTGACGCCGGCGTCACGAGCCTCCCCCGCCGGGATGTCGGAGGTGCCAGCGTCGACCGGCACCGTCCCCGCGTCCGCCGCGCAGGTGAGAAGCGGCGAGCGTTCGCGCGTGAATCGTTCGACCGCCGCCACGTCGCCCGCGCGCGGATTGCGTCGCAAACAAGCCACGAGATCGCACCAACGGGGGTCATCCACCGGCCCGAAGTGCGTGGCCCTCTCCCACGCCAAACAGGCGCGGCGTTCCTGGCCCGAACGCTCCCAGACGCGCGCGACCCGCCCATACGCCGCCGCTCGATCCGGTGAGTAGAAGACCAAGTCACCCATCTTCCGAGCCGCGCCCTCCAACCGGCCGGCTCTTGCGTCGATCAACGCCGCCAGTTCCAGGGAATCGGGCGACGTCGGATCTTCCGCCACCAGCAGATCGGACCAGGCGCGAGACCGTGGTCCGGGCGCCACCAGTTCTGGAAACGCGTCGTACAATGGCAACAAAGCCCGGGCCAGCGTCACGCCGCCGTAAAGCCGATCGTCCGGCCCGGGCTCCACCAGCGTCGCTGGCGCTGGGGCTGCCCCCGCGCGCGGCGACCGCTCCCGCTCGTCACCCGAAACGCCATCATGGCCGAGATCCCTCGTGACACCCGCGACCAGATCTGTTTTGAAGGTGGCGGCCATCGGTAGGGCTTCGATCCGGTTCTCAATATCAACCGGGCCATATACGCGTGCCGCGCGCAAGGCCTTGCGCAGGAGGGGCGGCTTGGCCGCGCCAGAGGCCAGGTAGGCGATCGTGAACGGTGCCAACACGCGGTCAGGTAGCTCGGCCAGAGCCTGTTCGAGGATCTCGCCGTCGAGATCCGCCGGCGACGCGCCCCACGCGGCGCGAAGACGAAATACCATGCGCGGCGCTCCCAGACGCTCGGCGCGGCGGTACTCGGCCTCGGCGCGCGTATTTTCCCCGAGCGCCAGCCACAGATCGCCGGCCGCGCGCTCGGCGTTTCGCAAGGCGACGCCAAGCGACCGCTCGCGCGCCGGATCGAGGGCCACGATGTGCCGGAGATCGTCCACGAGCGGAATCGGCCTTTCAAGAGCGATCCAGTCCCGGGCTCGTTCTTTCAGCAAGTCCACGAACCGGGATGTTTCAGCGACACCGAGCGCACCCCGTTGCTCCAGAGCGGACAGCTCGGCGATCTCCGTCACTTTCTCCTGGCGTCGGCGCGCATCGCCCAGCTTGCGCCGGTGATCGGCGACGGTTTCGGCTCGGCTGGTCGAAGGAATCGAAGGCTTTCCATCCAAGGGCTCGCCCAGGAGCCACGGCGCGCCCGCGCACCCGATCGGGCCAAGAACGACCCCGGCAACGACGGTGGGCACGATCCCGGAAACGACGGCGAGCGACGCGCCGAGCGCGAGGATTCTCCCCGGCCGTCGTGCCGCCGAACCTGGCGAAGCATTCGGCACCCCCGAACGTGGCCTGCCGGCCCGCCGTGCCGTCATTGATCTCTTCTCCCAGGCGCGAACGCCACGGCCAGCGCCGAGCCACCCCCAAGCGCGCCCGCCAGGACCGCTACGCTCCACGCTCCGATCGGCAGCACGGCCAACGCCGGAAGCAAGATCAAAGGCGCCGCCGGAGCCAACGCCGCCGGCCACCACGCGAGCGCCCCGAACCCTCCGACAGCAAGCAACAGCAAGGCGATGACCGCCCCAGAAATCAGGATACCGAGGATCAGGCGCGGCTTCCACGCCGTGGACAAGGCGCGATCGCAAGCGGCGCCGCCCACCACGGTGGGGTCCACCAGGAATGCCCCCGGCACGTCGCGACCGACCGGCAGTGCGGCAACTGGTCCCATGGCGTCCAGAGTAGCGTCCCGGACCTCTTCGGACAGCACCCCTTCCGTGGGCAAGTCGGCGCCGTACAACACATCGTTGAAATGGATCCGTGCGCTGTGGATTCTTCTCGCCATACCGATGCGGCCGTCCAACTCGGCGGCACGAGCGCGCAAGACCGGTTCCGACATGTGCCTGCCCCACGATGCTCCAAGAAGGATCAGAACGTCGGCGACGGTCGCATCGACGGGCTCCGCCGACAACTCATCCACCAGGCGCCGACGATCGACCGGTCGTAGCATAGCCACGTCTGACCCGGCGATCGTCGCCTGCTCCAAAAAGCCAGTCACTTCCCGCTCGATCTCGGCTCTGAGTCGCGGCGGGTCGACCACGGGCAATAGCGCCGCACCACGAGCGGCGCGCTCGACCGTCTGCACGTCGACATCGCTTAGGATACGTCCCGAGCGATCGCAGATACGGAGCACCCGTTCGCGTGTGTCCGCCGCCAGAACACCCCTTGCCAACCCACGAAGGGACGCGGAGACCCGCCCGTCCGAGACATCGACCCTCAGAAGGGCAGGACGGTGTTCTTGAAGGAGGTACTGATCCAGCCGATCTAGCACCGCCAGGCGATCGACGCCGGACTCATCGTCCAGGCGGACGCCCACCAACGCCGCGCGATGATCGGGTGCCAGTTCCAGACGAACGGCGGAATCTTCACGGCCACGAGACAGTATCGACCGCACGAGATCAGCCGACGCCGGGATACCACCGAAGGTCTCGCCTGGCACGGGGACCGCGAAGAACAGGTCGGCGATCGACCACGCATGGGCCACGCCGGGCTGCGCGCGCACGAAATCGGTCAATCGGCGCACCTCGCGCAGAACGACGGGTTCATCCATGTCGCCGCGAACTTCGACAAAAAACAGCTCCGTGGGCCGCCAAAGCTGGGTCCCCATGGACACGCGCGACCACAGCACCCCGGCCGCCACAATAAGCAGCGTCGACGCCATCAGAATCGGCAACGGCACACGAGCGCGCCTGGTCTGCGTGGGAAGACCGGAACGCGCCCTCACCACGACGCGCCCGAGGACGATCAGAAGCGCGACCAGCGCCGCGGCGCCCAGCCCGGAAGCGAACGCCACGCGGCGCAGCCCGATCGCTGGAGCCAACAACGCTGGTGAGGCGACCGCGAGGCCCGTGGCAACCGCGACCAGCAAGGCGCGCGGGACCGTGGGGCGGCACACCAGCGCCACCCCCAGAGCTCCCGGCAACAACGACAGCATCATGAGCGCAAACGGAATCCACCAGGGAAAGGGCTGCGGCTCTCGCCCCGGTTCCGGCCATAGAGGCGCTGCCGGGATGCCGCCGCTCAACAACACGAGACCCGACGACGCGACGGCAGCCTCGATGGCCCCGTGCACCGAGACCAGATCGTCCGCGTCGACCAACACGCGGATCTCGGTGCCGTCGCGCGACACGAACCAGCCGATGGCATCCGACCTTCGCATCAGGCGCTGACGGACCGTCTCGCTGGCGTCGTCGTCCGGTCCACCCGCCAACAACGGCCCCGCCGACGGGCGACCCACCGTGTCGACCGTCAGCGCCAGCAGTCCAGCCGGGCCGACGACTTGCCGTACGCCCGGGATCGCGGCAATCAACGTCTCGGCCCGCCCGATAGACTGGCGATTCTGCGCGGCGAACGCGTTGTTCACTCGCAGAGTCAGTTCGAACCGCCGCGCCAACCCAAAACGCAAAGCCACGTCACGGCCGCGGAGCACCAATGGGCTACCGCCGGGCGCGAAGCGCAAGAGGTCGAATTCATCGCCACCGACGGCGCGCGCGAACCGCGGGGCCACACCCAGCCACGTCCACGCCGCCACGAACACCACCGTCGCCACGCGAGCGGACATCGCGCCGGCGAAGGATCTCACCGCAGGAACGTAGCAGAGTGGGCTGTCGCGACGCATCTTTCGATCTGAGTTTCGGTCAAGACACGAGCATCGATCAGCATCTCCAGCTCACGGCGCAGGTGCGTGTTCAACAGATACGGCCCGTCGGTGTTGATGGTGAACCGCACTCCCGCCTCGTCGAAAATCCGCAACGCGGTGCCGAGTTCTTGCAGGTTCGCGACGGCGCGAGTGCGCAGGTTGGAGCTGGGGCATATCTCCAACACGCAACCCGCCTCCGCCAACTTGCGCACCGCCTCGGGGCTGGATGCCGCCGCGATGCCGTGCCCGATACGCGTGGGCGCCAGCTTGTCCAAGACGGCCAGCACGCCAGCCACGGATGTGTACGACGTCTCGCCGGTGTGAACCGTCGTGCCCAACCCGGCGGCGCGCGCCCGCGCGAATAGATCGCGGTATCCCTCGACCTCGCCACCCAGTTCCAGCGTGTGCGCCTCGGGCCCAGCCAGATCGATTCCCACCACCCCGCGCGATCGATACTTGACGGCCTTTCTGACCAGAATTTCGTTCAGGGAGAACGGGAACTCGCGCGCCAGGCAGAAGATCAGCCCGGCGCGCACGCCGTACTCCAGACAGGCGCGATCCATGCCGCGTAGCGCCGCGTGGATGATGTGGTCCAGATCGCGCTCTCCCCCCAGATTTCGCTTCATGGGGTTGAAGCGAAGCTCGATCAAGGTAACGAAGCTGGAGCGAAACTCTTTGCCGATGATCTCGTACACCGACCGCTCGATCGCCGCCGGCGACGACTGAATTTTTTCAGTCCACTGGTGCAGGATCGCCAAATAGTCGCTGAGCGACGACACGGTGTCCGAACGCGCGGTAACCAGATCGCGAAATTCCCAAAACGTCGTCACCGGCAACTTCAGTCCTTGCTCGTGCGCGATGGACCACATGATGTGGGGCGCCACCGCGGCACCGACGTGAATGTGCAGGTCGGCGAGCTCGAGACGCGGGTCCAACATACCCATGAATTGTACATGGCGGGTGGCGTCTGCGCCGGCCCACGCGTGATATTCCGGCGATTCCCAGCGCCGAAGATTTCATCATTTGGGGTTCTGTTTGTTCCCGGCGATCTTGGACCGCACGTTTCGGTTCAGAAGAGATTTCAGTTCGGCCCCGGGCAAGAACGTCACCGTGTACTGAGCGGGAATCGTGATGGGGGTGCCGTTCCGGGGATGCCTCCCGACGCGTTCCGGGCGATGCCGCTTGGAAAACGTGCCAAACCCCGGGTAGGTCAGCTTCGCGCCGTTGCTGCGAGTCGCCTTCGCCCGGATGAAGTAGTCGCCCATCTCCGTGAACACGAAGTCCACAATCTGGGCGACGGCTTTCTTCGTCAGATCCCGCGGAAGCATCTTCCTGGCATGCACGCGCGTGATTAACTCGGCCTTGGTCATTTCGTCCGCCCCTTCCGCGCCCCCAAAGTGAACGGGAAGGCGAGGCGGGAAGATAAAGGCGCGCATCCGCAGGTGTCAACGGGCGGCGAACGTACTATTCTTGCAGGGCATGCAGACCGCGCAGCCCGGGAAGGTGACCTACGTGAGCCTCGCCGCCGATGATCCCGCGACGAACGCGGCATTCGACGGGGCGATAGCCGAGGTGCGCGCCCGCCTGGGCCGGACGTGGCCGCTCACCATCGACGGGAAGGAACGATCCACCGCGGCGACGTTCGACAGCGTCAGCCCCACCGACACCCGCGTCGTCGTGGCCCGCGTCGTGAGCGCCACCGCCGGGGATGTCGACGATGCCGTGCGCGCGGCTCGGGCGGCCTTTCCCGCCTGGAGTCGCACCCCGTGGCCGGAGCGCGCCGCCCGCCTTGGAAAAGCGGCTCAAATCATTCGGGCGCGCCGCTATGAGCTGGCGGCTTGGATGATCTTCGAGATGGGCAAGAACCGCACCGAGGCCCTCGGCGAGATCGAGGAGACCGCGGACCTGATCGACTATTACAACCAACAAATGAGAGCGAACGACGGGTACGTCCGACCCATGGACAGGCTGGTGCCCACGGACAACAACACGAGCGTGCTCCGTCCTTATGGTGTCTGGGCGGTCATAGCGCCGTGGAACTTTCCGTACGCGTTGTTGGGAGCGCCGGCCGCGGCGGCACTGTTGACGGGCAACACGGTCGTGCTGAAGCCGTCATCCGAGACACCCTTGTCGGCCATTCTGCTGACCCAGATCTTGGTCGAGGCAGGCCTGCCCGCCGGTACGGTCAACTGCCTGACGGGCAGCGGGCGGGTGGTCGGCGACGGGCTCGCCCACCATCCAGATGTCGAGGGCATTACATTCACGGGATCGCTCGACGTCGGGTTCAACCAAATCTACCGGCGGTTTTCCACCAAATTTCCCAAACCCAGCATCGTCGAGATGGGGGGCAAGAATCCCGCCATCGTGATGGAGAGCGCCGATTTGGATCGGGCGGCGGCCGGTATCCATCGCTCCGCATTTGGCATGAATGGCCACAAGTGCTCGGCATGCTCGCGCCTTTATGTACATGAAGCGGTTGCCGATGACCTGCTGGCTCGCCTTGATCGCAAGCTCGCGGAGACGAAGATCGGCGATCCACTTCTGAAGGATACGTTCCTCGGTCCCATCGCCACGCGGGCCGGCCATGAGGATTATCAGCGTTTCGTGTCCCTGGCGGGGCCCGCCGTACGCACCGGTGGTCGCGTTCTCTCGGACGGCGCGTTCGCCCACGGCTACTTCGTGCAGCCGACGGTTCTCGTCGGGCTGCCGCGCGACCATCGCTTGATGCGCGACGAGCTGTTTGTTCCGATCTTGGCGGTGGAGCGCGTGAAAAGCCTGGATGAAGCGTTGCGCGAGGCCAACGACACACCGTTCGGCCTGACGGCGGGTTTTTTTTCGCGCAAGCCAGATGAAATCGACACCTTTCTGGAGCGCATCGAGGCGGGCGTCGTTTACGTCAATCGCGCGGCCGGGGCGACCACGGGCGCGTGGCCGGGCGTGCAACCCTTCGGTGGCTGGAAGGGCAGCGGCTCCACCGGGAAGAACATCGGGGGCCTCTACACGCTGCCCTGCTATCTGCGCGAGCAGAGCCGGACGGTTTGCGAATGATTGTCTCGGCCACCACGGGCGCCTCCTTGGTCGAATTGCCCCTGGCGGAGCGCCCGATCCAGATCGTGACCGAGCCTCCCGGTCCCGAGGCCCGCGCGCGAATCGCGCATGATCAGCCGTTCGTTTCGCCGTCTCTGATCTATTGCTACCCGCTGTTCGTGCGTCGGGCATCCGGGTGCATGGTCGAGGACGTCGACGGTAACGTTTACCTGGACGCGCAGGCCGGCGTCGCCACCGCGTCGACGGGACATTGTCACCCGGCCGTCGCCGGCGCGATCGCCGCCCAGGCTCAGGAACTGATCCACATTTGCGGGACCGATTTTCACTACGCGAGCTACGGAGCCCTGTGCGAGCGATTGAACTTGCTCGCGGGCCGGCTGGCACCTGGACAACCCTTGTTCTGGCAGACTTTTTTGACGAATTCCGGAACCGAGGCGGTCGAGGCCGCATTGAAGTTGGCGCGCAACCACACGAGGCGCACCGCGATTATTGCGTTTCGGGGTGGGTTTCACGGCCGCACCTTCGGGTCGCTGTCTCTGACGGCCAGCAAGACCAAGTACCGGAAACACTTCGGACCGTTCCTGCCGGGAGTTTTTCACGCCGACTGGGGTGATGCTCCGAGCGTCGAGCATCAGCTTTTCGACCATCTGGTGGCCCCCGACGACGTCGCCGCCATCGTGGTCGAGCCGGTGCTCGGCGAAGGCGGGTACCTGTTACCGCCCCCTGATTTCCTGCCGGCGCTGCGGCGCATTTGCGACACGCACGGGATCCTGCTGGTGTTCGACGAAGTCCAATCGGGAATGGGCCGCACCGGCAAGATGTTCGCCGCCGAACACTTCGGCGTCGTTCCGGACGTTGTCCTGCTGGCCAAGGGCATTGCCTCGGGAATGCCGCTCGGCGCGATGATGGCGCGGCGCGAATTCATGACCTGGCCGGCGGGCAGCCACGGCTCGACTTGTGCCGGAAATCCCGTGTGTTGCGCGGCGGCGCTGGCGACGCTGGACTTGTTGCAAGGCGGGCTGGTTGAAAACAGCGCACGGGAGGGCACCCGCCTGCGCGATCGATTGG
Source organism: Pseudomonadota bacterium (assembly GCA_017881245.1). Taxonomy (GTDB): domain Bacteria; phylum Myxococcota_A; class Polyangia; order Fen-1088; family Fen-1088; genus FEN-1088. The sequence continues at coordinate 11,096 of JADGRC010000164.1, read as the reverse complement.
CCGATCGTTTGAAGTCGATCGCCTGCATCCAAGATGTGCGCGGCCTTGGACTGATGATCGGTGTCGAGTTCGACAGTCACGCCCGGGCCGACGCGGTGGCACAACTCTGTTTCCGACGTGGATTGCTGGTTTTGGAATGCGGGCGCAAGGCTATTCGCATCTCGCCGCCCTTGATCGTCACGCACGCGCAGGTCGATACGATCGTGGATGTGTTCGCAGACGCCTGCCGCGACGTTTCCCGGGAGCGCCCGGACGCTGTGCCGTGAGCGACTCGCGAACCCAGTCGACGGTCATTGCCCAGGGCGCGGATGCCCAACCGGGGTCGTCGTCTTCGGATACGTGGGCCGCGCGACAGCGCGAACGGGTCTTCTATACTTGGTCGGCGCAGAATCTCGCCACGCCGCTCGAGATCGTCGGAGGCAACGGCGCGCGATTCGAGACCGCCGACGGTGCCGACTGGCTGGATTTCGGCAGCATGACGTGGAACGCGAATCTGGGGCATGGACACCCGCGCATGAAGGCCGCGTTGGTGGCTGCGGCGAGCCGAGGACTGCTTGCCTACCCGGCCTCGGTCTTTCCCGATAAGGTTCGCGCCGGCGAGTTGCTGGCCGACGTGACGCCGCCCGGCCTCGGCAAGAGTTTCATCTGCCTATCCGGCGCCGAGGCAAACGAGAACGCCGTCAAGATGGCCCGACTCGTCACCGGGCGGCACAAGGTCGTGGCGCGGACTCGCAGCTATCACGGAGCGACCCTGGCGATGTTGTCGCTATCCGGCGATCCGCGCCGCGAGGCATTCGAGCCCGGCCTGCCCGGCGTGGTGCGTACCGTGGACCCCTACTGCTACCGTTGCCCCGTTGGACAATCGCCGCGAAGCTGCGCGCACGAGTGCGCGGACGATTTGGACGCGGTCCTTCGTCGCGAAGGTCCCGACTCCGTGGCGGCGGTGATCATGGAGGGAATCGTTGGCGCCAACGGCGTGTTCGTGCCGCCGTTGGGGTACTGGCGAAAACTTCGCAACATTTGTGATCGGCATGGTGTCTTGTTGATCGCCGACGAGGTTCTGTCGGGATTTGGCCGCACGGGTCGCTGGTTCGCCGTCGACCACGACGGCGTCACGCCGGATTTGCTGACCATGGCCAAGGGCCTGACGGGCGGGTACGCGCCAGGGGGCGCCGTGATCGTCAGTGACCGGATCGCGCGTCATTTCGATGACCATGTCCTGCAATGCGGTCTGACCGCCTACGCGCACCCGCTGACGTGCGCGGCCATCGTCGAGACCATCGCGACGATTCGCGATGATGGACTCGTGGAGCGGGCGGCCGCCCTCGGTCATTGTCTGGCCACGAATCTGACGGAGCTGGCTCGCACCCGCCCCGTTATCGGAGAGGTGAGGGGCATCGGCATGTTGTGGGCGTTGGAGCTGGTGGCGCCCGGCTCCCGAGAGCCGCTTGCACCGGACGCGGTGACTCGCATCGCCGCTGGCTTAAAGCGACACCACGTTCACCTTCACCGACGCGACAACCTCCTGTACATCGCGCCACCCCTTGTGGCCACCGAGGGCGATCTCGCGGAAGGCCTGGTCCGCATGGGTGCCGCGCTCGACGAAGCCAGTACATCGGTAAAGCCATGAGCAAGGTCTTCTCAAGCGTCACCGCCGCGCTAGAAGATCTCTTGCGAGACGGGATCGCCATCATGTCGGGTGGATTCGGCCTCTGTGGAATCCCCGAGGCGTGCATCGACGAGATCGCCCGCCGAGGCGCCAGGGAGCTGACGATCATCAGCAACAACTGTGGCAATCAGGGACAGGGCTTGGCCGTGCTACTGCAACGTCGGCAAGTCAAAAGGGTCATCTGTAGCTTCGTGGGCGGTAACCCCGATCTCGCGGAGCAATACCTCGCGGGCTCGATCGCGGTGGAGCTGAGCCCCCAGGGCACCTTCGCGGAGCGCATCCGCGCGGGGGGCGCCGGCCTCGGCGGATTTTTCACTCCCACTGGAGCCGGAACCGTCGTGGCCGAGGGAAAAGACGTCCGCATCATCGATGGGCGTCCGCAGATCTTCGAGACCCCCTTGCGCGCGGATGTGGCCATTATCCGCGCCCAGGTCGCGGACCGATTTGGGAACGCGCGCTTTCATCGAACGGGGCGAAACTTCAGCCCGCTGATGGCGACGGCGGCCGCCGTGACCGTGCTGGAGGCTGACAATCTGGTTGATGTCGGGCAGATCGATCCCGACGACGTCCACCTTCCGGGGGTGTTCGTGAAGCGCATCGTTCACGTGCCGCGGCACCGCGATACGATCGAGTTTCGCACCACCCGCCCGCGGAGCACGAAGTGAGTTGGTCCAAGGAACAGATGGTCCTGCGCGCCGCCGCCGAGGTTCGCCCCGGTCAGATCGTGAATCTGGGAATCGGCATGCCGACGGAGGTCGCGAACCACATTCCGACGGCACTGGAGGTGACCTTGCACTCAGAGAACGGGTTGCTCGGCATGGGTCCGTTCCCATTTGACGAGGAGGTCGATCCACTGCTGGTGAATGCCGGCAAGCAAACCGTCACCGCGCTGCCGGGCGCGAGCACCTTCGATTCGGCGCTGTCATTCGCGATGATACGCGGCGGCCACGTCGATCTGGCGGTCCTGGGCGGCCTGGAGGTCGCGGCGAACGGCGATCTGGCGAACTGGACCGTCCCCGGCAAACTGATCACCGGCATGGGGGGCGCGATGGATCTGGCGGCGGGCGCCCGCCGCCTGGTCGTCCTGCAGACCCACGGGGCCAAGGATGGCAAACCCAAGTTGGTGGCGACCCTAACACTGCCCCTGACGGCGCTCGCTTGCGTGGACCGCGTGATCACCGATCTCGGCGTGTTTGATCCAGCAGGGGATCATTTCAAGTGCGTCGAACGCGCGGATGGTGTCACTGAAGAGATCATCCGCGCATCCACGGGCGCGTCGGTGCGTTTCTAATCGTCAATCACCGTTCGTGGCCGCCGTCGTAGTCGATCATCGTTCGCGATCGGCTGGCCTTCCTTCCCCTTTTCGTACGGGATGACGGACGACAAAGCGCCTCCTGCGGTTGTAGGCTGGCGTCTCATGACCACCCCCCGAATGATCCGTTCCGGTGCGCGCCTTTTGATCCTCTTCTGCGTTGCTTTCATGCCGCTTGGCGCGACCGCGACGATGGGCGGTCCACCGGTCGGACGTGTCGACGACACGTTTCGACAGGAGCGGGGGCCACAGCCCGCAGCGATCCCACCGCCCCCGGAAAACGCTGAATCGGCTTCGCCGCCGGCCGAGGGTGCGGTGCCGAACATCCAGCCGCGAAGGCGCCTGCCGATCTTCCAACGTTACGATCAGCCGATCGAAGCCACCGAGACTGCGCCACGAACGCCGCCGCTCCCAGGCGACCGCAAGCTGATGTACGTGCCCGGTTTTCGTCAGATCCTGAGCGGTCACCACGAAAACTACTTCATCAGCGGCGTGGGGTCGGCGGGGCACATGGTCAAGTTCCAGTACAGCTTCAAGTTCGATCTTTGGCCGAACGCCAGCCGGCATTCCGCGTACTTCGGATTCACGCAAAAATCGCTGTGGAGACTCTGGGACTTCTCCGCGTCGTCGCCATTCGTCGAGTCGAACTATGCGCCGGAGGTCTTCTATGGCTACTACACCAAAATCGGCGATGTCGTCCCGATTCCGGGGCGCGCCATCTATTTCGTCGATTTCGCGCGCGCCGGACTCGAACACGAATCGAATGGGCTCGACGGAGCCACCTCGCGAGGCTGGAATCGGTTTTACGTGAGCACCCGCGTCGGGGCCTATATCGGCATTGACAACTACGTCAGCCTTACACCCAAGGCCTGGCTTCCTCCGTTCGGAAAGTCGGACAATCCCGACATCACGAAATACCTCGGATATGGCTCGCTGGGCCTTGAGTATGGCTATGACCCCGCAACCAAAAATTGGTGGGGTGGATTCAGCGTGGGCGCGACAGCGTGGAAGGGAGCCGATCGGGATCTCACCCATGGGGCACTGGAACTCGCCGGCCAATGGCGCCCCGGCTACGAGGGAAAGTTCGTGGAATGGTGGAAGTTCACACCGTACTTCTACGCGCAGTGGTACGACGGCTACGGCGAGACCCTCTTGCAATACAACCAGAAGGTCAACGTCTTCCGCGTTGGCCTCGCCCTGGAGGATCGGGTCAATTGGATCACGTTGCCGAAATCTCGGGAGAAGGTCGTTCCGTAGCGCGAGACCCGCCCCTCCGGGTCACCATTGAAACGCCCCGTCAGACGGGGGCGCGGGGAGGCTCGAGGGCCATCTTTTTCAGAGCCGCCAGGACCGCCTTCAGATCCTCCCAGGCTTCCTTCTTCTTGCTGGGATCCCGCAGCAGGTATGCCGGGTGAAAGGTCGGCATCAACGCGATGCCTTCGTAGCTGCGGAAATTCCCGCGCAAGCGGCCGATCGGCGTGTCGTCGCGCAACAGGCACTGCGCCGCGAATTTCCCAAGCGCGACGATCATGCGCGGGCGAATCGCACCAAGCTGTTTCTTCAAAAAGGGTTCGCACGCCGCGATCTCGTCGGGCTCCGGGTTTCGATTGCCCGGTGGGCGGCACTTCACGACGTTGCAGATATAGACGTCCGCGCGGCCATATCCCATCGCCTCGATCATCTTCGTCAGCAGCTGTCCGGCCTTACCGACGAACGGCTCTCCTTGCTCATCCTCGTCGGCCCCTGGCCCCTCGCCGACGAACACCAGGTGCGCGTCGGGGTTGCCGACGCCATAGACCAGATTTTTGCGTCCCCGGGACAGCTTGCACCGCTGACAATCGCCCAGCTCCTCGCGAACAAGCCGCAGACCGACGAGGCCCCCCACCCTCGGCGACGGACCGTCATCCGCCGAAACCGCTGGGCCGCCGCCCGCGACGACGACCCGCCCACGGGCGGGCCCCTCGGGAGCAATGGATTGCCGGCGCCTCGTCGGAGCCAAGGGCACGCCGCCGAGACCTGAGCGGCCACGCAAAGCCAGGTTCGTCCGAAGTCCTGCGACGATACGACGCAGCTGCTCTCGACTATCGTCCATGCGCGTTGCGAGAGGCGATATCGGAGACGGCTCCGTCGGCGCGGACCAAGGCATCGGTCGCCAGGGCGTAATAAAACGTCGCCAGCGTATCGGGACCCGCCGGGACGACGCCCTCCGCGCCGCCACGACCGAGGCCTCCATCCGACTGGGCGTCGCGACGGCCGAGCTCGCCGCAAATCATCCGGTAGGTCTCGAGGAACATCGGATCGGTCGAGACGACATATGCGCGTCCCAGGACCGCCGCCACGCACGCGTTCCAGCAGTTCTCATCGCGCGAGCGAGGCGCGAATCCGGCGGGGACCGCGACCATGACGCGTTCACGCAGCCACGCCCCCACGAAAGGCGTGTTTCCTTCGCTCGCGATGATCGCCAGAACGCGGGTGGCCGTGGTCGACGAAAAGTCGAACAACCGTCCGACGGACTGGGGCTCTGAAACAAAGGCGGGTGGTGCCTTCATCCCGAACGCGCGTTCCACGAATTTTCGTCCAGCCGACAGGAGCCCGCGGTCCTCGACGGCGCGCGCGTGGTCGATCAGGTTCCAAGCCGCGAAACCCGGATCCTGAAAATCCCGGCCCGACAGGTCGTCCAGATCGACGAGGTATGCGGCCAGAACGCGGGCCGCCCCTTCGACCAGATCCCCCGGAGCGCCCGCGCCACCCCCGATTCCCCGCTCCCCGATCGCGGCCCGAAGCACCATCGCGCAGTCGTAGGCCGCCTCGTCGCCGGCATCGGGTCCGATCGCCTCGGGAATGAAATAGCGCCTGGCGCCGGCGACAAATGACCAGGCGGCCTCCCGGTTCCCCGCGAATCGTCCGTCACCGGAGAGAGCCTGATGGCGGGCCCAGACCCAGATCGACGCCAGTGTTCCGTGGAAATCCTGGTCCGCGCATCCCGGCCACGGGGCGACGTTGCCGCGCGTCGATCCTTTCGAAATCTGTCTGAGCGCCAGGCCCGCAGCGGCGCGTTCGAAGTGCGGAACCGCCTGAGCGGCTGAGGTTTTCAGAATCGGATCAGGCACGACGGCCCCTTGTCTGCGCAACGCGCGGCCCCGGTGCGCGAACGGCGGCGGCACGGCGTCCGGACACAGCGCCGTCGACCCGCCGCCCAGATCCGGACCGGGCGCGATTCGGTATTCGGCCGGCCAGCCGATCCCAGATGGCGTCCGCGAGCACGATCTTGGGGGCACGTGGCAGAACCTCCGACGCGCCGCCCGGAAACACCAGGGTCACGGCGTTCTCATCGCCTCCAAAGCCGGTTCCGGCTGTGCCGACATCGTTGGCGATTATGACATCACAATCCTTTTCCGACAGCTTCCGGATGGCGCGCTTCACCAGTTCTTGGGCGTCGGCGGTCACCTCGGCGGCAAAACCCACCAGCCAAGGCCGTCCACCACGACGCCCCCGAGAAATCTCGGCCAGAAGGTCGGGATTGGCGACCAGAGCCAACGACATCGTCGTCGCCCGAGCGCGTGTTCCCGCGTGCGCCACGACCCCCGCCACGGAACGCCGCGACAGCTTGCCCTCGGCTCGCGAAGCCGGTTTGAAATCGGCGACGGCCGCAGCCATCACAACGACGTCCGCCCGCGCCGCCGCCGCAATCAGCGCCACTCGCATCTCGGCGGCGGTCTGGACGTCTTGGCGTAGGATGCCACCACCTGGCGGAGTGCCGAGCGCGACCGGTCCCGCTATCAGGATAACGCTGGCGCCGCGCCGCGCCGCCGCTTGCGCCATAGCGAATCCCATCTTCCCCGACGACCGGTTGCCCAAGAAGCGCACGTCATCAATCGGTTCGAAGGTGGGCCCGGCCGTGACCACGATCCTTCGACCCGCCAGATCCCCCGGCGCCACCAGGCGCTCCGCGGCCGCCACGATCTCCGTGGGGTCGATGAGACGTCCCTCCCCCACCCAGCCACACGCCAGATCGCCAGCGTCGGGGCCAACCGTTTTGAAGCGAGACAAACCCAATAGGCGTCCCAGGTTCTGTTGGGTCAACGGGTTCTGCCACATGTTCACGTTCATCGCCGGCGCGAGCAAGACGGGAGACCGACTGGCCAGAACCACGGCCGCCAACAAATCCCCCGCCGTCCCCGCCGCGAATCGCGCGATCGCGTCGGCGGTGGCGGGCGCGACGATGATCAGATCGGCCTCGTCACCGAGGCGTATGTGTCCAATCCGCGCTTCTTCGTCGGCGTCGAACAAATCGCGGGCGACGTGACTCGCCGATAGCGTCTGCATCGTCAGGGGTGTGATGAATCGTGTCGCGGCGTCCGTCATCACGACGCGAACCACCGCGCCGGCCTTGACCAGCAAACGACACAGCTCGCCCGCCTTGTACGCGGCAATCCCCCCGGTAACTCCGAGGACGATGTTCTTTCCCTTCAGGCCCGACACGTTCGCAAGGGACGTTACCTCAAACGCGGCGGGAAGGCGCGACCGCGCGAAACGGGAATGGAACGGGAATGGCGCGACGAAGGCCTCCGTGCCCCCCCTATCGCGCCGTCTGCGAAAGTCCGCCAAAACGCCCACGCCGGTTGACTCGCGTGAATCGGTTCAATCGAAACGAGCGGTCGTGTTAGCCTTGGCAGCTTGGAGAGCCGGAAAGCCTGGCGGAACCGCGATCCGAGCGCTGGCGAGAGCGTGCTCGCCTTGCTCGAGGCATTGCGCCAGGGGCTCGGCGCCCAAAGCGTCGGCCTGTTCGACGACGACCGCGCCGATCCCGATCCGGACTCACCAAGGGGCGCGCTCAACTTCTGGGACGCGTTCGACCAGCGTCCGTGCGGTGACATCGACTGGGATCGCTGGTATCGGGATCTCAGAAAGCACGAGCGCGTCGACACGGTTTGTGGGTGCGCCGAGGATCACCACCTGCGCGGGTATCTCATCCACCGCCGCTGGGCCTTGTTGCTTGTGGCGCCCCTCGCCCTACCATCGGGAGGCGCGACGGCGATCGCGTCGTCTCTCAAGGCACTTGCAGCGAAGCTCCCGCCAGACAGATCCGCCCTTGAGAGGGACGCCGTGAACAAATACGACCGACAACTGGAACCGCCCGCGGGCGCGGCTGACGGTCCCACCGGTGGGCCAGTGTGGTGGGTGCGCAAGCCACCGCAGTGAAGGCCCACTTTACTCAAGGGCCGAGTTGAATCCGCCGCGAAGCAACTTGGGCCGCCCACGCTCAAAGGGCTGCTTTCGTGGTCCGTGGTGCGGCGCTATGGTCGCGCGGTGAGGCAAGATCTTCGCGCCGCGCTTCCGGGCGCGTTGATCGCCGCCATTGTCCTACTGCCATTCTTCGACAAGGCGTTCACGATTGATGACACCGTGTTCTTGAGGGAAGCCGAGCATGTGCTCATCGATCCTCTGCATCCAGCCGCATTCGACTACGTCTGGTTCGCAAGTCCCGAGCGGCTCAGTTCCACGCTGACGAGCGGGCCCGTAATGGCGTACCTGCTGACGCCCATCGTCCGGGCCGGCGCCCCCGAACGCCTCGCGCACCTGGAGACATTCCTGTTCTTCACGCTCGCCATCTGGGGAACCGCGGCGTGCGCGCGTCGCCTCGGGTACTCCGCGCGTGCCTGTGCCGTGTCCGCGATTCTGCTCGCTTGCACACCGGTGGCGATCGGCATGGCCGCCACCAGCATGCCGGACGTTCCCGCGATGGCCTTTGGTGTCTGGGCCGTCGAGGAGTATCTGGCGTGGATCGCTGAGCGAAAGACGCGCCAGGGCGTCTTGGCCAGCCTGTTCTTCGCGCTGGCGATCCTCTCTCGGGTACACGCCGCGGGCCTTCTTTTGGTTGCTTTCGTCGGCGGCCTGCGCGGCGGCGCGCCTGCTCCCGGATCCGCGCTTCGCCGGATCGTTTCACGCTGGCGGTGGGCGCCGCTCGCGTCCGCGCTCGCCACTACGGTGGCCGTATTCATCGTGACCGGCGATCCCCAGCGCGAGCACACCGGGATAATCGCCGCGATCAGGCAATTTCTTTATGCAGGCAGCGTTGGCAAGAACGCGATGGCGTTGGGGATCCACTGGGTCACCTGCCTGCCTTTCGGACTGGCGTGGCTCGCCTTCGCCCGGCGCAGAGTCCTGGCGATCCTGGCGTTCATCTTCGGCATTGCCACGATGACGTTGCGCGCCTGGGGCGGTCATCACACGGGGCCACCAGGGCTTTCGTTGCTCGCCGCGCTTGGCTTCGCGACCATTGCGTCGGTGCTCCTGGAGGCGCTGCGCGAGCGCGACCCCCAGAAGGTCCTCCTCGGTCTTTGGCTCCTCTTGCCTGTGCCCATCGTTTTTTACGCTCACCTTCCTGCGAAATATCTTCTGCTGTCCGCGCCGGCCGCGTCGATTCTGATCGGCCGCGCATCGACGCGCGCGTCGGCGTGCCGTATCGCCTGGCTCACGACAGTGGCCGCCGCTGGCGTGAGCCTCGGCGTCCTTATCAATCGAGCAGATTTCCATTTTGGCCTTTCAGCGAGGCGCATGGCCATATCGTCGGTGCGACCGGCCGTTGCCGCCGGCAAGCGGGTCTGGTTCGCCGGACACTGGGGCTTCCAGTGGTACATGGAACAAGCGGGTGCGCGGTGTCTTTCGACCGAGACGCGTTCGCAAATGGCGGCCGGTGATCTCCTGGTGATCGATCGCCTGCAGTATGGATCCCTTCAAATCGAACCGGGTCGGCCGCTCGGACGGCTTCTCGCGGTCGACAGCGACACAGAGCCGGGGGGTCGTATCATGGAGGAGGGAGCGGGCTTCTACGACAATTCGGCTGGGCTGTTGCCATGGGTCTGGGGTCGGGAACCTAGCGCTCGCGTCGAGCTGTGGTCTCTGAATTGAACCGAGCTGCTCGCCAGTTCGTGACACTTGATTTTTGAACCCGGTATCGGGTGTCATTGAGTCAAAAACCTGATGTTGTCCACGCGAATGTCGACGGAGCATGGAGTCTGAGTGGGATTGGTCACCTGCCACTGCAGACCGACGATTTCCGCGACGTTGAACGGTTTCGGCGCCCCCCCGGTTAGTCCCGCGAAGGGAACCGTGATCGCCGACGGGGAAATCGCGAGGGTGGACCGCACGGGAAAAATGCAGGACGCGGTGACACACCCCCCGCCGAGGGTGGCGCTCTTGTCGGAATAGGTCTGCGCCTGGAATTCCAGGGCGCAGCCACCAAGGCTGCCGGCGATCGAAAATTGAACCGCGTTGTATGCAGCGGCGGTGGCGCAGACTCCGAAGGAGAGGCCCGCTCCCGCGTAGCCCCCCGCGACCAGCATGGCCGTATGATGCAGGTTGCCCGCGACGGAATCCACCGCGCCCGCCGCCGTGGATCCCGTCCCCGCGTACGAAAAAATTGTGCCGACGATGCCTCCAGGGCTTCCGAATCTTTGCGTCGCCACGTTCCAGTCGGAAAAATCGGTGACCGCGCCAGCCGTCGGCGGCACCGGAGAAGCACACGAAAGCACGGTACCGCCACCGCCCCCGGCACCGCCGCCACCGGTTCCAGTACCGCCCCCACCGCCGGTTCCAGCACCGCCCGAATTGCTCCCCCCCGTTGGACTTCCCCCGGTCGCCCCACCCCCCGTGCCTTGACCCCCCGCACCGTTTGCCCCGCCGCCCCCGCCTCCTGCTTCCCCGCCCGATCCGGTCTCCCCGCCCACTCCGCCGCTCTCCCTCGACCCCGCCTTGCCCGCTTGGCCGGTCCCGCTTCCGCCGCTGCCCGGCACGACCATTCCCCCCGTACCCGGCCCTGCCAGGTCCGGCCCACCCGCGTCCGACCCGGCCCGGAAGTACGTCACCGCCTTGCCACAGCCCCCCGCCACACCCAATCCAATGCCCAACAGCACGAATGGAACACCGGCGCCAAGTGGCAACCGAAATGCCGATGGCATCCTTTCATGATGCACGATCTCCCCGGTGAAGCCACCCTGAGCCAGAAATGTCCAACGCCGTCGCCAGCGGGTATAAGAAGGCAGCGTGGCATTGGGCGGCTTCCCGCGGCGATTTGGTTCGTACGTACTCCTCAAACCTTTGGCGCGGGGCGGG
>JADGRC010000163.1 GCA_017881245.1 Pseudomonadota bacterium | reverse complement strand
AGTGACACACGCGCCATGAATCGCGCCGACCATCGACGAGACGCGCGAATTCAGGCCTGATTTCGACGCGGAGGGATGGCCGAGTGGTCGATGGCGGTGGTCTTGAAAAACGGATCGGGCGTTCTTCCAAACTCGCGATTTTCCCTGCAAAGTCCGCACGTGACGCGAGATAGCCGCTTCTGATCGAAGTGCGTCCCGTGGTGTCCCGACTGTCCTGTTCTGACCTGACCGTTACACTTCCAGTGACACAGACACCGGCATCGGCGTCTAATCCGCCACCTTCGACCAGACCTCCAGAAGGCTTCCACTAAACACTAGCGCGTGTACGAGGACTAATCCCATCCCAGACGCCTCAAGCCCATATAATCAGCCACTTGTCCCTCACTCCCGGCACGCGCCTCGGCGTCTACGACATCACGGCACAAATCGGTGAAGGCGGGATGGGGCAAGTGTTTCGGGCGACCGACACCAAGCTGAAACGACAGGTCGCGATCAAGGTGCTCCCCGCGTCGGTCGCGGGTGACGCCGAACGCCTCGCGCGCTTCCAACGCGAAGCGGAAGTTCTCGCCTCCCTCAATCATCCCAACATCGCCGCGATCTACGGCCTCGAAGAAAGCGGGGGCATGACTGCGCTCGTGATGGAACTCGTTGAAGGTGACGATCTATCGCAGCGCATCGCGCGCGGCGCGATTCCTCTCGATGAAGCCTTGCCCATCGCCAAGCAGATCGCGGAGGCGCTGGAAGCGGCCCACGAACAAGGCATCATCCATCGCGATCTCAAACCCGCGAATATCAAGGTGCGTGCGGACGGTACGGTGAAGGTGCTCGACTTCGGCCTCGCGAAAGCGATGGAGCCCGCCGCAGGTTCGTCACCCAGCATGTCGATGTCGCCGACGATCACGACACCGGCGATGACGCAGGCCGGGATGATCTTGGGCACCGCGGCGTACATGTCGCCTGAGCAGGCGCGCGGCAAGACCGTGGACAAGCGCGCGGACATTTGGGCATTCGGTGCCGTGTTGTTCGAGATGCTCACCGGGAGGCAGTCATTTCCCGGTGACGACATCTCGCACGTCCTCGCGCGCGTCATCGAGCGCGACCCGGACTGGAGCGCCTTGCCGCCGGTCCTCCCGCCGGCACTCGGGACGTATTTGCGCCGCTGCCTCGTGAAGGACCCGCGGGAGCGTATTCGAGACATCGGCGACGTGCGCCTCGCGCTCGAGGGCGCGTTCGAGACGGCCGTGCCGCTGACGACCACGGCGGCATCAGCGGCTCCAAGCGGACGGATGGCGTGGATGGCTGCGTTTGCCGTCGCGTTGCTTGTCGCTGTCGCGCTCGCCGTTCCCGCGGTGCGGCATCTGCGCGAAACGGCGCCACCCGCGCCGCCCGAGACACGCGTGGAGATCACCACGCCCGCCACCGATCAGCCCACGATGTTTGCGCTCTCACCCGACGGCCGGCAGATCGTCTTCGTGGCCTCGGGTGATGGGGCGTCCCGCTTGTGGCTGCGGTCGCTGGCGACGACGACGGCGCAGCCGCTGGCGGGCACGGAGGGTGCCGCGTATCCGTTCTGGGCACCCGATGGGCGGGCCGTCGCGTTCTTCGCCGGTAGTGCGCTGAAGCGGCTCGACATTGGCGGCGGCGCGCCGCAGACCCTGGCTCCGGCCGCCAGCGGTCAAGGCGGGACGTGGGGAGCGGACGGCGTCATCCTGTTTACGCCGGGCCTTGCGACCCCTGTGATGCGCGTGCCCGCGACTGGAGGCGCGGCGGTGGCGGTGACGACGATCGGCCCGCAGCAGACGGGCCACCAGGTCCCGCATTTTCTGCCCGACGATCGCCGGTTCCTGTTCTCCGTGAACGGTGGGCCGGCCACCGCCGGGATCTACCTGGGCGCGCTCGACGGCAGCGCCCCGACGCGGCTGACACCAGGCCAGGGCGCAGGGATGTACCTGGCCCCCGGGTGGTTGCTGTGGGTGCGCGGCGGCACGCTCGTGGCCCAGCGACTGGACGTGGCGAAGGCCGTACTCACAGGCGAGCTGGTGACGCTGGCCGATGGCGTGGCGATCGGTGCGTACTCTGGAAGCGCCGTGTCGGTGGCTGCGACCGGGCTGATCGCCTACCGGACGGGTGGGGACAGCCAACGGCAACTGACGTGGTTCGATCGGTCGGGCACGGTGCGGGGCGCGGTCGGCGACCCGGATAGGAATCTTTTCCACCCTCGCGTGTCACCCGACGGCCGGCGGGTGGTCGTGCATCGCACGGCTGTGGGGGGGAACGCCGTTCTCTGGCTGCTGGACGGGGCCCGCACGAGCCGATTGACGTTTGGTGCCGCGACCGACGTCCGTCCCGTCTGGTCGCCCGACGGCAGCCGGGTCGCATTCGCCTCGAACCGGATGGGGCGATTCGACCTCTACCAGAAGCTCACGAGCGGCGCGGGCGTGGAGGAGCGCTTCGTGGCCTCCGACCAGACGAAGACCCCGACCAGTTGGTCGGCGGACGGTCGCTTCCTCTTGTACCAGAGCACCGACCCGCAAACGGGCCTTGATCTCTGGGTCGTGCCGATGGTGGGCGATCACGCGCCGACGGTGTTCCTGAAGACCCCCTTCTCCGAGCGCTATGCCGAGT
>JADGRC010000162.1 GCA_017881245.1 Pseudomonadota bacterium | reverse complement strand
GTTGGGCGTCTTCTGGCGCGACGCGCCCTCGACGAGGCCGATCATCCGGTCGAGGAATGACTCGCCCGGGTCGACCACGATGCGGACGAGAATGCGATCCGACAACACCTTGGTGCCGCCGGTGACGGCGGACCGATCGCCGCCACTCTCGCGGATGACCGGCGCCGACTCACCCGTGATGGCCGACTCGTCGACAGAGGCAATGCCCTCGATGATCTCGCCATCCCCCGGAATCAGTTCACCAGCATCCACGACCACGACGTCGCCCTTACGGAGGGACGAAGACGGGACCGTCTCTGTCTTTCCGTTGCCGCCGTGCTTTTCTCCACCTTTGCCACCGACGAGGCGCCGGGCCGTGGTCTCCTTGCGCATCTTACGAAGCGTGTCGGCTTGGGCCTTGCCGCGGCCTTCGGCGACCGCTTCGGCGAAGTTCGCGAACACGACGGTGAACCAAAGCCAGAGCGTCACCGCGCCCGTGAACCACAAAGGCGTGCCCGCGGTCGACCCCCGCAGCAGATCCCGAAAAAAGATGAGTGTGGTCAACGCGCTTCCGATTTCGACCACGAACATCACCGGATTCTTGGCTACGTGTTGAGGCGCCAACTTGCGGAGCGCGTCGAAGACCGCGCGGCGAACGATGGCACCGTCGAACAAGGACAGAGTCTTTGCTTTGGGACGAAACATGGCTAGTAAACCTTTCCCGCGAGGGCGGCGAAATGCTCGACGATGTTGCCGAGCGACAGCGCCGGAAAGAACGTGAGGGCACCGACGATGACGATGACCGAGACCAGCAGGACCGCGAACGTCGAGCCGTTGGTTGGGAATGTGCCGCTGCTCGATGGAACCACTTTCTTCCCCAGCATCGAGCCCGCGATTCCCATAGCCGGGACGATCATCAAGAACCGTCCCGCGAGCATGTCGATGCCCAATGAGACGTTGTACCAAGGTGTGTTGGCGTTGAGACCCGCGTAGGCCGAACCGTTGTTGCCGGCTCCGCTCGAATACGCATATAAGATTTCCATCAGGCCGCGCGGCCCGGCGTTATTGAGCGACGAAGTCCCGTACGGCGCGACCGCGGTCCAGGCGGAGAAACCCAAGACGACCAACGGGAAGATGAGTACATAGAGCATGGCCAGCTTCATCTCCTTGGACTCGACTTTCTTGCCCAGGTACTCGGGCGTTCGCCCCACCATCAGGCCGGCGATAAACACCGTCAGGACCACGTACATGAGAATCCCGTAGAGGCCGGCGCCGACCCCACCGAAGACCACCTCGCTCAACTGGATGTTGGCGAGCGGCACGAGGGCCCCGAGCGGCGTGAAACTGTCGTGCATGGCGTTGACCGCGCCGCAGGAGGCGTCCGTGGTGACCGTCGCGTAAAGCGCGGACGCGGAGACACCGAAACGCGCTTCCTTGCCCTCCATATTGCCGATGCTCTGTTCGATGGGAAGCCCGGCCAACGCGGGGTTGCCGTGCGCCTCCGCCCAGTAGCAGACGGAGACGCCCGCGAAGAAAAGGATCGTCATCGCGCCCCAGAGAGCCCAGCCGTGCTTCTGATCGCGCGCCATGCGACCGTACGTGTAAGTCAACGCCGACGGGATGGCGAAGATCATGAACAGCGACAGGAAATTCGTGAATGGATTGGGGTTCTCGAACGGGTGGGCGGCGTTGGCGTTGAAGAACCCCCCGCCGTTCGTACCGAGCTGCTTGATAGCCTCCTGGGAAGCGACCGGACCGAACGCAATCGTCTGCTTGCCACCCTCGAGCGTGACGACATCGAGATACGGCGAGAGGTTCTGGATGACGCCCTGCCAGATCAAGACGAGCGCGAAGACGATGCTGAGTGGAAGGAGCACGTAGACGATGCCTCGGATCAGATCGACCCAAAAGCTTCCCAACGTTCTGACGCCGTCGGGCCCGGGGCGCCGGGTGAAGCCGCGCCCGAGCGCCAGCGCCACGCCTAGCCCAGCCGCCGCCGACGTGAAGTTGTGCCACGCCAACCCGGCCATCTGGGTCAAGTAGCTCATCGTCGACTCGCCCGAGTACGACTGCCAGTTTGTGTTGGTCGTGAAGCTGGCCGCGGTGTTGAATGCAAGGCCATGCTCGACGGCGCCGAAGTGCTGCGGATTCCACGGCAGGACGTGCTGGAGACGCTGAATCAGATACGTCACGACGAGGCTGAACACGCTGAAAGCGAGCAGCGCGAACGTATACTCCTTCCAGGTTTGCTCCCGCTTCGGATCGACACCCGACAGCCTGTACATCAGGCGTTCAAGACCTCCGAACAAGCGCGGAAGCGGAGCCCGCTCGCTTTCGAAGACCCGGAACATGTAGACGCCGAGCGGCTTTGTAACCGCGACGATAGCGGCGAAAAAGACGATGATTTGCAGCCAGCCGATGCCAGTCATGTTGGTATCTCCTCGGATCCGTTTCAGAACTTTTCGGGGCGGACGAGCGCGTAGACCAAGTACACGCCGAGCAGCAGCGAGAAAAACGCACCAATTCCGTAGTCAAAGGTCATTGGCGTCTCCTAGAGATGGTCGAACGATTTCGCGTAAATCCACGTCAACGCAAAGAACGAAACCGTGACGGCGACGAACAACAAATCTTTCATGTGGGATTCCCTTCGATTCGCTTGCCCCGACCCACGGTCGGTACGCAATCGGGTAAAGCACGGCCCATGCCATCCTTCGGGCCGCTCCGACGGGACTCCCGCCGCGCGAGGATTGCAGATTGCAGTGTTGCGCGTCGATCGATACTGCGGTTTCAAAGACCCGGGCGCGAAGCCACGCCTAAGCCACGCCTACGGACGCTTGGCGTTCGACTGGGCGCTGAGCGAGGCTTTCGCAAGCGAGTGCATCATCACCGCGGCCTTGACCTGCGTCGTGGTCGCGTTCGCGGCAACACTCGGAAGCATCGCCGCATCCACCGCGTGCAGATCGAACTGGTACGTGTGCAGGTTGCCGCTCGGGCACGGACCCGTGTAGGCCGTGCCGCCACCGGTGGCCAATTGCCGCGCGCCCGCCGGGGCTGCGAGCATCGCCGTCGTGGCCAGCATCGCGGGCAGGGACCGCGTCGCTGGGGGTATGTCCCAAACCACCCAGTGAACCAGATTGTTGGCCATGTCCGTGAGCACGAGCGCGTAGCTCTGCACCCCCGCGGGCCCCGCCGTCCAGTCGAACTCGGGCGAGGTGTCGACTCCGGCGCAGGTCAGTTCAGCGGGGAACATGCCGCCTTGACTGAGGGTGGGACTGGTCAGGACGAAGCCCGTCGATTGCCCCCCACCGCCGCCTCCCCCGCCGATGCCACGTCCCGCCATTCCTCCGCCTCCGACGCCGCCGACCCCTCCCGAATCTCCGCCGCCCGGGCCAGCACCGGCCGACCCACCACCGG